>JBEKGZ010000001.1:0-57589 GCA_050012535.1 Bathyarchaeia archaeon
TCCTTTTTGCCTTCTCCACTGCCTCTAGGCTCGCTAGGAACTTTCCTGCTGCAAGCGGCAGTGGAACGTAGGTCTCGGTGTCACGAGAACAGTAGGGGCGTCGTAAGTTGAACCGTCGTTCTCGGATCGATTTGTGTGTATGTGCGCACCAAGGTACCCGACGACGACTGTTAGGGTTCAGGTGACCGCCGGCAGATTCCTGTCAGTCATCACCTTCAAAATACGTCTTGGCAAAGTCTCCCACTATGTCTTGGTACTTCTCAATGGCAGGATGTGGTTTACGTAGCTTCATAGCGTAGGTACCTGCTTCTCTTGCTAGATCTCTGAATACAGACGATTGCACCCTGTCCCCAGACTCCTTGGTCAGGTAACCGATCAAAGCGTTGACGACAATTCTTTCCAACCAAAGCATTGCCGGAGCTCTTATCTCAATTCGTTTGTCGTCTCTTGGCGCCACGTATACGATGCTTCTTCTCCCAAGAAAGTCCGCCATGCTGACGGGGCTAGGCAAGTCCTCTCCATCGTGAACGAAACTATTGCGTATGAAGTATGCGGAAAGTAATCTCTTTTTGAGTAGATCTATTTCTCCTTCAGCCGCCAAGACACCAGTTGGCAGATACTTGCAGATGAACTCCACGAACTTCACGGAACTCGGGATTCTCCTCGATCTATTCCTCTTAAACTTGGAACCATAGAAACTCTCATACAGGGTCCATGCCACGTCACTTTCCCGAATATCCATACTGTTGGACAGACACTCGATTGCCACAACTAGCAGAAAGAACGAGACAACAGGTTCCCTGTCATATATTGAGACAGCTTGGCGGTATCTCTTACAAGCATTAACAAGTCGCTTTCGCTGCTCGTCACTCAGACTGCAGAATCGCGAGTAGTGTTCCTTTGCGGCCTCAAAGTTGAATGGTTTTTTGCTCAAGACGTACTTCCTTTCTAATGTGACAATATTCTCTTTGTTCCACAGTCCTGCTTGAAACTCGCAGTTCGATAGTGAGATCAACGAGAGAAATGAGAGGAAGTAATTCGCTTCGAGTTTTACCAGGTTGAAGAACATGTCTTTTGGAAGCGGACCGGGTTCGGCTTCAAAGACCAGAATAGCCTCGGAATTGTCGGTCGAAGGTATTTGTTCGATAGCGTAGTCTCCAATGGGTACCCTACCCGTGTTGTCCGGAACGAAATTGTTTGACCTGAACCTTATTCTCACTTCATTCTCAGTAGATTCCACCAGGCTTCACCCCGAGAAACAACCGGTCTCACACCTTTCTATAGGTTCTCAGTAGCAGACTGACGGCTAGGGAACTTGAATAGGAAGCGTGTCGAAGTGACGCACTATAAGGCGTTGCAGAGCGAAACAACAACTCAAGTTCGATGGTTTCTGCGCGTACGCGAGCGCCTAGAAGGGGTGCTGTAAAGTCTCCGATTGACGGCTTTTGGGTTTGGGCTGTCAAAATTCGGTTGATTCATTCAAAATATGAGTTCTCCGTTAGAAGGTAACGCGTCATTGTTGTTTGGTATGGAGGGCTGTTTACTTTCGTTTGGTTGGATTCCGGCTTCTCCACATGTCAATACATATGCCAAGAACCAGTGTGATTAGTACTATAGCAATTACAAACTCAGGCACACTTACCGTAATTCTTCCACCTGCGAATTTTGAGTTCCAAGTCCATCCATGAACAGCGTATGCAATAAGCGTCGAAAGGCAAGCAACAAAAGTCAATCCGACACAATACTTTACAATACGCTTTCCAAGTTTAGTACTCAAATTACTTCACACTCTTTTTCATTACCGACAAATAAAGATCGGCGTTCTTCCGCATCTAGGCTCGCAAAGGGTTCCTTAGACAACCACCATTTGACGCCTTCATATACAAAAACATGGCCCATCCGACGAAAGGTAACAGTCAGTCAGAGGGGGTCCGTACGGAACCCGTCCGACGAGAACGTACCAAAGCACTAGAAGGGGCGCAATGACAGGCAAATACCCAAACCGGGCATGGCGAGAAAAAGGACTTGTTGATTGGCAAACAGAAAGAGCCATATGATAAATCTCCATACTAGATTGCTTATCCTGACAACACAGAAAGCCCGCTTCGTTATTGGTCCAAGTACACGGAGGTTCTCTCAGTGAAAGGGTGCTCGGGATGCACTCGTGACGGGAATTGCCCTCTTCAAGAAATGGGAACGAAAACAAACAGAGTCTGTAGATGGCGTGTCGAAAAGCTAGAGGAGGCACAATGCTAACCCAAGGGTATCGTGGTCGCCGTTACCGTATCTATTTCAGTGGTGACGGCGATTCTGCTGATACAGAAGTTCGGAGCGACGTGGAATGTTGTCCCCGTAATGGTTTTTGCAATCATTGTGTCCACGATACAGGGTGCTCTGAATAGACATCCGCCGATGCCGAACAAGTGCAAAGAACAGCCATCAACCGAACGGAGCCGCTATCCGAGGCTAAGAAGAACATGTTTAGAGTGGATCTCATCCTGGTGGGCGTCCCATGATCCTGTTTATTTCCGAGCAACGCAACAGTCCAAGCCATGGATGTGTCACCCGCCATGAGCAAAGTAGGAGAAAAGGTACTGCCACTCATGGAAGGTGGCGGGCCCGCGGGGTCTCGCGTCTCTGTTGTATCCAGCACGCCAGTATGCAATTGTTTGTAAGACTAGACGCTCCTACCAGAGGCTTCTCAGCAGTGGAATGCTCTTGGATCGTGTTTATGTCTCGGCAATGCAACACCTGATGGCAGCGAGGAAGTCGACGCTGGGAACCCCCAACCACCAAGGTCCAAACCGAAAATTCGACGCAGCAACCCATCAATTGTGGGTAAGCCCAATTTACCCACGAATTACCCAGAACGTACCGAGACAAGCCCAATCAAGTATGGAAGGATGGTGCGGCCGCCGGGATTTGGACCCGGGTTAGAGGCTTGGGGGGCCTGCGGCGAGGCTCATTGCTCGTCTCCGTCTTAGACCAGGTTGACCACCGCACATGGCGGTTCTAGACCACGGCCTCGTGGAGGCACATGTCCTCACGCACCCCTGATCCGGCCCTTTCGGCCGCATTCCACAACTACCCAGTTCAGTCATAAAACAATGTACCTGCTAGAGGGGTCCAAACGCGGGCGCCAAAAGCGTTTTCTCTCCCAAACTGTATGCCTTGAATCATGAATCTTTCAAGCTGGTGCACGGTCGACGAAGCACTGTACGTCGCGTACGCTAACGAGGAATGGCGTCAGTATGCCGGTTTCAGTTACAGCGAATCGTTCATGAAATCCATTTCTGAGAAACGAATCAACCACGCAAAGGATTTCTTATCAGAGTTCAAGGAACCGAGACGCCTGTATCTTGGCAAGGTTTACGATGTCGCGGACGCGTCGAAGACACCGCTCAAGCTCGAGCTGTACCGAAAACGTGAGCACGACATCGTTTCCAAATCCTATGAAGTGAATGGCAGGGCGGTGACATGGAACAGCTGGAGACAATTCAGCGCTCAAACGGGATCCTCTGCGGATCGAAAGGCGGTCTTCGACGAGTTCGTCGGCAAAGTGGACCTAGTAACGCCAACGATCAAAGGGATGTTTGAGAAGTCGAAAGAGGTTGAGAGCCAGTACCGCACGTCGCCACTCCAAGTGTACCTGCAATTGGAGGGTCTTGAGCTCCAGCAACTGAAGGATCTCGTGAAGACACTTGGTCATGCCGCCAAGAAACCGTTCGCCGGGCTGCTCGAACACTACTCTCAGGAACTGAACGGCAGATCTGCCGAATACTACGATGATCTCTACTATTTCCGGGGTAGAATCTTCGAAGCTCTAGACCCAGCCTTCAAGAGCTATAGCCCGGTCACTGAACCTGAGCGCGTGTTGGCGAAACTCGGTTTCCCTGTTAAGAGGCTGCAGACAGATGCGGAGGAACGGCCGGGAAAGCACACTTCTCCGATATGTTTCGGGGTTCAGATCCCGAATGATGTGCGACTGCTTGTGCGTCCGGTGAAACCGTTCACCGACATGGAGAGCTCCATGCATGAGCATGGACACGGTATGCACTTCATCTCAATCTCCGAGGACGCGCAGTACTGGGACAAGTACACGATCCCAAACGGGGTCGCCGAGATATTCTCCACGCTCATCGAACGACTCATGAAGAAGCGAACTTTTCTGACGAAACAGTTCAAAGTGTCGAAAGAAGTTGCCGAGGAAGCCATACAACGCACGAGATTCATGGAGCTGTATTTCCTTACCTTCTATGCAGCCAACTCGCTAATGAAGATCGAATTCTGGGAAGAGAACCTATCAATGGAGGAAGCGAACGACCGATACGAACGGTACACAGAGCAATTCATGGGCATGCGCCTACCCGGCAAATACTGGCAGCTGCATCACGTAATGCCAGACTTCGACCTATACTCTCCAAGCTACATGGTCGCCGCAGTCCGCGCAGCCGAACTTGATCGGAAGCTAGAGAACCTCTTCGGAGCAAACTGGTGGACCGATAAACGCGCCGGCAACTACATACGCACCGTGGCGAAGGATGGAGCAAGCATCAAGCTGTCACGATTCTCCAAACTCGATACTCGACCGTTCCTGAAAGACCTGCTTTGAGCGTTTCGAGTCTTCTGAGCCTGAACTGCGACAACCTGTTCCGTACTGGTGCCGACTTCGCCATTGGGGCGACCCAACCCCCCCAGGAGGGACCCCCCTCGTGGCTCAGGATTGGGCCTTGCCAGCTGACCTAGACGATTTTACGCTTCTAGGAAGTCTGCTGCCTTGTGAGGTTCAGGTGGTAGGCCCTTCCTCTTTCTGATATCTGCGATTACCTGGTTGATCATTGATCCCGGCACTGATGCCCAGTGGGAGAACTCTAAGCCCCAGAAGGCTCTTCCAGCTGACGCGCCACGCATGACTTCTGACAAGTCAAACGTCTCTGATGTGGGAAGTTCGCCAACAACGTACACGAGGTGCCCTTTCTGTTCCACCGAGAGGACCTTTCCACGTTTCTGAGAGATAACGCTAGTAGCAGCTCCTAGCAGGTCGGGTGGTGCCTTCACTGTGATCTTCTGGACAGGCTCGAGGAGTGTTGGGTTTGCCGACATGAAGCATGCGAAGATCGCTCTCTGAGTCATAGGCATGATCTGTGCTGGTCCTCGGTGGACTGGGTCTTCGTGGACTGATACGTCAGTTACCTTGACCTTGATCCCTCGAATAGTCTCGTATGCGAGCGGTCCCTCTCTGAGGGCCTGGCGGTAGCCATGGAGAATGTGGTCTTTGATTTCCTGGAGATACTGTGCTCCCTTCGTGACTTCGATCAACATGTTTCCGGAGTCTTCGACAGCCCACACGCCGCGTGCCTCATCGGGTGGCCATCCTTTGTCTCGGAGTACTTTCGCCATGGCGTGTTTGTCCTGGTACTCGCTGATGTCGCCTTTCTTGATCATGTTGATTGTTTCCTCGTCGAGCGGTTCGACTTGGATGTAGATCTTGTTGTGCCTGTTCGGTGATCTACCTTCCAATGGGCCCGCCGAGCCACGCACGGTTTCTCGATAGATCACAATCGGGTTCGACGTGACAATTTCGAGTCCTGTTTTCGTTATCAGCGTGTTTGCGATCTCCAGGTGGAGTGTGCCCATGCCGGCGATCAGATACTCCCCCGTCTCCTCATTGATCTTGGTAACAAGGTTCGGGTCTTCAATCGACAGTCTTCTCAGAGTTTCAATCAGTCGCGGCAGGTCTCGGCTAAACTTCGGCTCCACAGCCATTGTGACGACCGGTTCAGTAACGTACTTGACCGCTTCGAAAGGCACAACATCCTTGTCCTGTGAAAGCGTCTCGCCCGCTCTGGCTGCGTCGAGTCCTAGAAGCGCGGGTATGTTGCCCGCAGTGATCGTGCCTATGATCTCTCTGTAGGGTCCCATGAATATGCAGACCTGCTGGATCCTCTGATCCACTCGGGCGCCAACAAGGTGAATTGGCGTCCCTTCTTTGAGGGTGCCCGAAAAGAGACGCCCTACTGCGACAACCCCCGCCTGTGGGTCAACTACAATGTTCGTAACTGCTAAGACGGCAGGCCCATTTTCATCGCAGTTCATCATCGCCTTCCCAACATCGCTATTCAGATCGCCTTTCCATATCTTCGGGATTCGGTACTTCTGTGCGACGTGAGGCGGAGGCATCGCCTCAATGGCCATGTTCAGTATGGCTTCATGCAGCGGTGCCCTTTCGCGCAGCTCCGCCACCTTGTCGTTCAAGTAAGCGTCTACGACATCCGAGAATTTGATGCCCTTGTTCTTCGCCACCTCCGCGTTGAATCCCCATCGGTCCTTCGCAGATCCCATAGCGACAGTGTTTCCTGCGAAACTGACTGACCATTTCTCACGATATTCGGGCTCCGCGTAGAGAATGATAAGTCGGTTGAATTCAGCAATAATACGTGTAATCCTTTCTTGGATTTGGTCAGGTGAAAGTCTGAGCTCCTTGATCAGTCGGTCAATCTTGTTGATGTACAGAACTGGGCGAACTCTGTCCTCTAGGGCTTGCCTTGTCACAGTCTCAGTCTGTACCATGATCTCCTCGACTGAGTCGACAACTACGACGGCACCGTCAATGGCGCGAATGGAACGTGTTACTCTACCAGAGAAGTCAACGTGTCCTGGGGTATCAATGAGGTTGATGACGAACGCGCTTCCCTCGCGTTCATGCATTAGGCTAACGTTAGCGGCCTTGATGGTCATCTGGCGCTTCTGTTCCTCTTCCATATAGTCTAGGGCTAGAGCTGTGCCTGCGACGTTGGGAGACAAGAGACCAGCGGCCGCTAAGAGCGAGTCACTCATAGTGGTCTTGCCGTGGTCGACGTGCGCGATGATCCCGATATATTCCGGGCCAGGCTGATGCCTACGCCTTTCGGATCTGGTCCCTGTTCTCGATGATCTTCATGATCTCCGTTGTTGTCTTGTAACGGGGCATCTCATTCTCCTATCTTCACTTTGAAAGTGGGCTGCACAACCTTCAGATGGCTTTTATACTTTTTCCAGCTTCGAATCCGCTACGGACAAAAAAGACGTGATATTCGCGGGTTGTCCGGGGAGGTTGCGAAATGAGCGGGTGGGTGATTTGGCTCACTGGCATGCCGGGCAGCGGCAAGTCCACACTCGCTCGCCTCGTCGTTAGACAGCTTCATCGTCGCGATGTTGCCGCTCAGGTGCTCTCAATAGAAATGGTAAGAGAAGTTCTCACACCGAGACCCAAATACACTGAGCAAGAGAGGCATGTTGTCTACAGCACCCTCGTCTTCGTCTCCACAATGCTTGCCCGGAACGGTGCCAATGTGATCATTGACGCAACAGCGAACAGACGTAGGTACCGTGATCAGGCAAGGCGGGGCATCAGACGATTCGCGGAGATCTACCTCAAATGCCCGCTTCAGATTTGTATGGAGCGTGAGAGAGGACGCAAGAGAAGATTTGGAGCGCCGTCCCATATCTATGCCAAAGCAAGAACGGGCGCGAGCAAGACCGTTCCAGGGATCGGCGTTCCATACGAAGTACCGCTCTCTCCTGAGCTCACAGTGGATACCTCGGAGCTCAAACCCAAAGAATCGACTGAGCAAATAACACGGTTCGTCTTGACCAGATTCCATCGTCCCCGACGGATCACCGCAAAACGCTAGTGTTTTGTGCAAATTCGTATCCTACCCGTACCGGAAGCATTTGGCATGGCAGAGCTGAGACTCAGCGCATTGAGGGACTACTTGAGTTCGCTTGAGAAACGAGACGTGGAGATCTTGCGCGTTGGCGGCCTTCAGAAACCGAAAAAGACGAGACTTGTAGGGAAATTGAAGGGCTTCGGATACGGCACGCCATACCTCATCGAGTACAAAGCTGGTGCAAAGACGAAAAGCGGCGTCTTCGAAACGATGCGTCCAGGCGGATTTGGGCACGACTTTCCATGGGACAGAGCGCAGTCGATCCTCTTCGGTCATCGCACCTACAATCGGCTGCCTAAGCACGTTCATTCGATCGATGTCGGGATACTCACGAAGAAGAGTGAACTCCGGTCTGTGGGCGACTTTTCGGAATTCTTCATTCTAACCGAGAAGGTAGAGGGCCAAGGCTACTACAAGGACCTCGAGAGAGTAAGAGACTCAGGCACCATGACAGACTTGGATCTAAGAAGGTGCGTCGCTCTCTCAGACTACATCGCCCGTGTCCACAGGGTCAAGAAGAAAGCCCCTGACCTCTACGTGCGAACGGTACGGGATCTAGTTGGCCATGGAGAATGCATAATGGGCCTCATCGACAGCTATCCAAAGGAAGCCGATTTCCTAGAGAAGGATGAACTCAAGGAAATTGAGAAGAAGTGTATCGAGTGGAGGTGGACACTGAAGAACAAGTCTCGCGCTCTCTGTCGAGTCCACGGCGACTTTCATCCTTTCAACATCATGTTCCGAAAGGGGGTAGACTTCACGGCTCTAGATCGAAGCCGGGCAGAGTGGGGGGAAGCAGCGGATGATGTGGCTGCAATGTCGATCAACTATCTCTTGTTTTCCATCCAGAAGTATGGCAGGCTCGTGAGTCCATTCGATCAGCTCTACGAGTCATTCATGAGAACCTACTTGGACGCGACAGGGGACGACGAGTTGCTTGAGGTAATCCAGCCGTTCTACGTGTGGAGATGCTTGGTGGTGGCAAGTCCAATCTGGTACCCTGACTTAAGCAGACACAATAGGAGGAGCTTCTTCAATTTCATACATGCTATGCTCGACAACGATCGATTCGACGTCAAAGCAATCAACAGCTACTTAGGCGACGCTTGAATCTGCGTAGGATTGCAGGGATGTCCCTGCGAATCTCTCAAGCCATATGAGGTCCGTGAGTTGGGCTGCAATCTTCGCCCGATCATCGTCCGAAGAGAGATCAAACTCGAGGAATTGCGGCGAAAACTGTTAGCCGTTGACGGGAACAACATGCTCTACCAGTTCTTATCTCTCATCAGGACACCGGACGGAGTTTCACTCAAGGACCCTGAGGGTCGCACAACCTCGCATTTGACGGGACTCCTGTTCCGATCGACAAAGCTGATGCTCGACTACGATCTGAGGTTCGTATTCGTCTTTGACGGCCCACCTCACCCATTGAAGGCAGGAGTGTTGGCTGAGCGAAGGACTGTCCGGGAGAAGGCTAGGACTGAATGGAGCGAAGCTCTGCAAAGACATGATTTTCAGACTGCTTGGTCCAAGGCAGTGATGATGAGCAAACTCGATCAGCCTATGATAGACGATGCGAAGCGCTTGCTGTCTCTGATGGGTGTACCGTATGTGCAGGCTCTGGGGGAAGGCGAAGCCCAAGCAGCGTTCATGGCTTCACATGGAGATGCCTGGGCCGCAAGCAGCAGAGACTACGACTCAATCCTGTTCGGGAGCCCACGTGTCGTGCGATATCTCACGATCTCAGGACGTGAGTTTCTGCCGAGTAAGGGAATCTCTCGTCCGCTGAAACCCGAACTGATAGAACTCTCTAGCTTTCTCAGAGACAACGGGATCACTCGCGAAGAGCTCGTGGACTTGGCGATAATGATTGGAACAGACTTCAACGAAGGTATCAAAGGGATAGGCCCGAAAACCGCACTCAAGCTAATGAAGCGTCACGGGTCGCTTGAGGCTCTTCCGGATGACTTGAGGGCCAAGATGCCGCGCAACTTGGACACGCTCCGGAGCATATTCCTACGACCGGAGGTTACACCCCAGTACTCGATTCTACAACGACCCGCAGATGAGAAAGGGCTGTTGACGTTCTTGTGTAACGAAAGAGGTTTCTCACAGGAGCGAGTAGAGATTGCCTTGGAGCGTTTGAAAAGCATCTCCCGGCGCACTTCGGAATCTGACTTGGGACGTTGGATTAGCTGATGACCAAGATCTCACGGGGGTGATGGCGTATATGGCTTCGACATCCTTCCTAGCCTTCGCAGAGCTCTGCGAGAAATTGGAAGCCACTAGAAGCCGAAACGAAAAAGTACAACAGATCTCAAGTTTCATCTCCACGCTTCAGCCCAATGAGGTTCCGATCGCCGTTCGGTTCTTGACCGGCCGCGTTTTGGGTGAGCAAGAGATTAGGAAACTGGGGGTAGGCGGAGCCACCATTTGGAAGCTCGCGAAAGCCGACAGTCTGCAAATTTCCCTACTCCCAACCGAGACCGGGCTGGGCCTGCCTGACGTGAACAGAGCCTTTGAGTCGCTGGCCTCTTTGAGCGGGCCAGATCGCCAACAGAGAGCGGAGAATATCCTGCAGGGACTATTCTCCAGATTCGGTGAAGTTGAGAAGAAGTACGGATTTCGAGTGCTCTCAGGTGAGATGGAAATCGGGGCAGTAGACGGCGTGCTCCTCGCAGCGATCGCAGCTGCTTCGAAACTTGACTTGAACAGACTCCGCAGAGCATACATGACGATGGGCGACATCGGACACATTGCGCAATTAGCACTCACGAATCCAAGTGCGGTGGAGTCAGCAAAGATCGTCATCTTCAATCCCGTCAGACCCATGCTCGCAGAGATGGCAACCAGTATCCGAGAAATTCTCGAATCTCACAAGGGTGGGACTGCATTCGAGTACAAGTATGACGGTGCCCGCATACAGATTCACAAGCAGAACGGCGAAGTCCGTATCTTTAGCAGAAGGCTGACCGATGTTACGGCGAGTATCCCCGAGATCATCGCAATGGCCAAGGATCGAATGGCAATCAAGACAGCTCTCCTGGAAGGTGAGGTAATTGCCGTTGATGACACTGGGAAACCCCTCCCGTTCCAAGACCTGATGCGCCGGTTTCGACGAGTTCATGATGTGACGGGAGCAACGAGCAGAGTTCCACTGAAGCTGTATCTCTTCGACATTTTAGTGTCAGGTGATGATGAGTTGGTTGACAGGGCCTACGTGGCAAGGCGGAAGATACTGGAGCAAGAAGTCCCTCGAGACTTGCTTGCTCCGTATGTCGTGTCCAAAGATGAGGATGAGATTCAACGCCTCTTCGAAAGGGTGCTTGCCGAAGGACACGAGGGACTGATGGCGAAGTCTTTGGACAGTAGATATGACGTCGGCAAGAGAGGCAAGAAATGGTTCAAGCTGAAGCGGGCGGAGACGCTCGACCTCGTCATCGTTGCGGCTGACTGGGGGTACGGACGTAGAACCGGGTGGCTATCTAACTACCATCTTGCCGCCCGAGACGAGAGCACGGGAGAGTTTCTAGTAGTGGGAAAGACCTTCAAAGGGCTGACCGACGAAGAGTTCGCACAGATGACCAAGAGACTCCAAGAACTGAAGTCGCACGAGGAGGAGTTCACAGTCACTGTGAAGCCTAGGATGGTCGTGGAGGTTGCCTATGATGAGATACAGCGAAGCCCTCACTACAAGTCAGGCTTCGCATTAAGATTCGCCAGAATAGCAAGAATCAGGGATGACAAGACACCGGATGAGGCAGATTCCCTGCAGAGAATGCGCAACCTATACGATGGACAGTTCTCCAGAAAGGGTATGCTTAAGTGATCAAGACCTTACCGAGCATAGTGGCCCCCAGCGTATCCTTCGGGCCGTTCTAGGAGGATCTAAACGATCACAGCGAGACAGGCTGGTCTTGATGCTTGAAGTTCTGTGAGAAATGCGGATCATACATGGTCAAAGTTCCAGGCGGATTCTCCTGCCCAAGGTGTGGGAATGAGGCTCGTGACCACGCGATTGAGGTTCGACGTATTGAACATCGTGACTCCTCTTCCGTTGGCGTGGTTGACAAGCCAGAAGGTGAGTATGTGAAGGTCAATGAAACATGCCCCCGGTGTGGTAATCGTGAGGCTTTCCGGAATGTCTCTGTCGTTGCTGGAGAACACGCAGGGATCAGGCAAGAGAGATCAGTGGAGCGGTTGAAATGCACGAGGTGTCAGCACTCTTGGAGCAGAACGTGAATCTAGCTTGCCGAGTCTTCTGACGATTGCATTCCAGATCGAAAAATGCTGAGTGAACGTCGCAGGTGCCCGGATTGCGAGCTTGTGTGCTGTTCAGTGGAGGAAAGGATAGCGCCTTTGCGCTGTGGTGCGCAATTCATCAAGGTTACGAGATACCGTGCCTTCTGACGATCTTCCCCCAACGCAGCGATTCTTGGATGTTCCATTATCCCGATATCGAGTGGACTCGCCTTCAGGCTGAGGCCGTTGGGATTCCACAGGTGACTGCAAAGGCTTCTGGGGTGAAGGAGGAGGAACTCGGCGCGATGAAGGAGGCATTACTCGAGCTCAAGCGCACGCGTGGAATCGACTGCGTGGTGACCGGTGCAATTGCCAGTGAGTATCAGAAGTGGCGCATTGAGACAATATGCTACGAGCTTGGACTCCGATCGGTCGCGCCGCTGTGGAGGAAAGATCCGGAGCAGCTGCTCACCGAACAGGTGGAGATGGGGTTCGAGTTCATCCTGACAGCATGCATGGCAATGGGACTTGGCCCAGACTGGCTTGGACGCGTGATTGACAGCAAAGCCATAGACGAACTGAAGAGTATCAGGAGAAGATACGGGATTAGCCTGGTCTTCGAGGGAGGGGAGGCAGAGACCTACGTACTCAATGCACCTATGTTCACCAAGAGAATCCGTATTGCTGAGGCGCGTCCTGTCTGGAAGGGAGATTCAGGCTCCCTAGATATTGTTAGAGCGAGCTTGTACGACAAGGATGCCTAGACCTGCTGTGAACGAGCTAGCAGATCTTGTGTTACTCGATCGACATTCTCTGCGATCGTTTTCGGGTCGAGTATTGTGAACCTGCGTTTCTCCATGAGGACCTTGCCGTTGACAATGGTAGTATCGACGTTGGCACCGTTCGCAGAATAGACGAGGTCGGAGATGACCGTGTCTTTTCCGTGAATCGGCATCATGTTAGGAGCGCTAGTGTCCACGAGAATCATGTCGGCAGATTTGCCGACCTCTATGCTTCCTATCGTCCCTTCCATGCCCAGCACTCTCGCCCCCTCTCTAGTGGCTAGGTCGAGTGTCATCTGAGCAGGAAGTAGAGTAGGATCCCAACGTGTATGTTTGTGCAAGAGTGCACAGAACTTCATCGTCTCAAACATATCTAACGTATTGTTACTTGCTGCACCATCAGTGCCAAGCCCCACGCACACATGGCTCTCGAACATTTCGGGAAGTGGTGCCGCGCCGCCAACCGCGAGCTTCATGTTGGACACGGGGCAGTGCGCAACCTTAGTGCCAGATTCGCCGAGAAGCTTGACCTCTTTTATGCTGACCCATCCACAATGGGCGCCTACAACATTTGCCCCAAGGAACTGAATCCGATCTAGATACTCGACAACCTTCAGTCCTAGTCTGTTCTCGATATCCCCCTGTTCCTTTCTTGTCTCGGCTATGTGTGTGTGGACCAGCACGTGCTCCTTATCAGCTCGTGCTTTCGCCCATTGAAGTGTCTCTTCTGAGCAGGAATAGACTGAATGCGGAGCAATGGCCGGCGTGACAAGAGGATTACTGATTTCCTTGAGAAAGTCTAGCACCTTGCTGGCGTTCTCCCTGTGGAGTTTCGGGTCAGGCGTGAGGTCTATGATCACGGAGGACAGAACTGCTCGAATGCCCGTGTCACGTATGGCCTTCGCCTCGCTCTCAACGAAAAAGTACATGTCGTTGAAGGTTGTGGTTCCCGAGGCGATCATCTCGAGGCAGCCAAGCATCGTTCCCCAGTAGCATGTATCTTCCGTCATGTTTGGTTCGAGTTTCCAGATCTTGTTGCTAAGCCACTCTTGGAGCAGCATGTCGTCTGCGTATCCTCTGAAGATCACCATCGGGACATGCGTGTGCGCGTTTACCAAGCCAGGCAGCAAGATCATTCCATGGCCATCAAGGACCCGATCAGCATCATGTGGAGTTCTGCTGCCTATCTCGGCGATCTTCCCGTTCTCGACATAGACCGAAGCATTCCTGAGAACACTCCTCGCGCTGTCTTGAGTCACGATCCACGAGCAATCTCGAACCAGAAGAGACATGACTGATCGGTGCGCAAGACCTCTGCTTGGTCTGCATAAAGCCTTTCACAATACGATCGTTGCGATCGAACGGGGCATCATGTCCCCAAAGAGTCCGGCTGAGGGCTCACGGTCTTATGCACTATGAGTTATTCGATGGTTGCGTGTCTTTTCTTCAGCTCGGTTTCTGTTAGGCCGAGGCGGCGCATCAATTCGACAACAACACCATCCAAGAATGTCATGAGGCTGATCTCAAACACTGTGCCAAGTGGAGCCATAAGTTCGTGTTCTCCCATGAGCTGACGCAGGAAGTAGTCCTTCTCATCTGCCACTCTTGTGCGGCCTTTGACGAGCACAACATCATCCGCCAGCTTCCCAAGGTCAGAATCGACGTAGGAGGTTATTGCGATGATCTTCGCACCGACAGTCTTGCCGATTTCTACGGCTGTCACGACTATCTTAGTTGTGCCTGATCCTGACAGAGCTATGATCAGATCTCCTCTTCCAATCGACGGTGTGATCGTCTCTCCCATTACGTACACTTGGAAGCCTAGATGCATAAGTCGCATCGCGAAGGCTCGGCCAATGAGGCCCGATCTTCCGGCTCCTACAACAAGGATTCGTCGATCGGTGGAGACGAGCATCTCCGCCACCATCTTCTCGACTTGGTCCAGATCGACTCGCGCTAGGGATTCTCGAACGCTATCTATGAGATCGCGCGTGGCACGTTCATACCCAGCCAGCCGCAAATTGACACCGATCATACCTTTGAAGGCGCTGAACCCTCTTTACTCTTGCCATCACGCGCCTCCCGGATGTGGTCCTGTGGCGCACCTATGGCACTCAGTTGAGCTAACTGCGAAGCTAGAACCACGGGAATATCTTAGGCATCTTGATGGGAATGTCCAGTATCGGAAGCGGGACGTAGAAGTACACGTATACCGCGAGCGCAAGCATCAGTATTGTTGATACGATGACAACGTAGTCGGTGGCTTTCATTCGAAGCACAATGAGTGGCTGACGGTTCGGGCTCGCGCCGAATCCCCTCGACTCAAGGGCTTCTGCCAACTCGATGCTTCTCCTGATGGCCGAGACGATCAGGGGAATCAGAATTGGTATGTAATTACGTATCCGTTTCATGAAGTTGCCTCTGTCGAGCTCAAGGCCTCTAGATCGTTGCGCATCGATCACAGTCTGGGCGTCAAGCGCCATCGTGGGAACCAGTCGCACCGATGTCGTGAACGTGAACGATAGGGTGTACGGAACGTGGGTCTGTTCCAGAGCCAGACCTAGATCATCAGGTGAAGTGGTCATGAAGAATAGAGAGAAAGTGGACATTAATGTGACGAAACGCAGGGTCATCGCGGCTGAAAACACAAATGTTGATCCAAAGACGAAGTTCATGGTGAATATCAGAACGGCGAGGAGAATACCAGCCCTCATCGATCCAGCCCATTTTCTCCACGATTTCGAGACGTAGACAATCGGTAGTTGTACGAGAAATATGCTGATGAGCGCATAGATGTTTGAGAACATGAGCGCAGCCGCAAATATGCCCATGGTCATGATGAACTTTGCACGGGGATCCATTCTGTGAATTGGCGTCGGAAGCTTAGCGAACTTGAAGCCGTCGAAGACTTTCAGGGACAACTACTCTTTCCTCCCGAGTGCGTGTAGAATCGCTTGCTCGGCAGCGTAGACGTCGATTGTGCGTTCAGGCAATCCGCAGTCCTTGAGTTGATGCATGAGCGCTCCAATCTGCGGCCTTGTCAGCGATGCTCTGTCAAGCAGTGCCCCATCGGTCAGAATATCTTCCGCAGGACGATCTCCTATAACCAATCCTCTGGATAGTAAGATGATTCGAGGCTTACACTCTGCGACAAACTCAACGTCGTGAGTGATGACTATGACTGTCTTTCCTTGAGCGTTTAGCTGGATTATGAAGTTCCTCAAGCGGTCTTTCTGTTGATAGTCTTGGCCTATGGTCGGTTCGTCGAGGATTATGTGTTTTGGATTCCACACCAGCACAGCCGCAAGAGCCACCCTCTTCCTTTCTCCCCCGCTCAGAACAAAAGGCGAGGACTGCGTATAGCGGGTTAGATCTAGCGTCTCGAGAATTGAGGCGACTCGTCTGTCGATCGTATCTTCCTTGTAGCCAAAGTTTCTGAGGGAGAACGCGAGCTCCTCCCAAACGGTCTCAGAGAAGAGCTGGTGGTCTGGGTTCTGGAAAACAAGTCCTACATCCTTCGAGAGTCTCGCAACACTGGAATCATGCGTGTCAACGCCATCCACTTTCACTCTTCCCGCAGTCGGCCTGAGGAGGCCGTTGAAAGTCTTCACCAGGGTAGTCTTGCCTGCGCCGTTTTCCCCCATGATTGCGACGAATTCGCCATCGTTGATCTTGATGTCGATACCACGGAGGACCGCTTGGGATCCGGGGTAAGCGAACTTGAGACCCTCGGTTTCAATCATCGGCTCAGCATCTTCCTAAGCACGTCGACTGCTTCGTCGACCGTTGTAGGGGTTTGAGTGAATTGGACGCCGTCTTTCTGCAGGAGATTGAACAGTGCCGTAACCCGTGGGAGTCCTATCCCAATCAGCCGAGCGTGCTCGCCGTAGACATCTTTGGGCGTTCCGTCGAGGACAATCCGTCCGTTGTCCATCACAATGACTCGGTTCGCATGCTTCGATACGATGTCGAGCCTGTGTTCAACTAGGATGATTGTGATCCCGAGCTTCTTGTTTAGGTTAGAGATGACTTCTAGGATTTCTAATGCTGACTTCGGGTCGAGGAAGGACGTAGGCTCGTCTAGAACTATCACTTTAGGTTGCATGGCCAAAACGCCTGCTATCGCTGCTCGTTGCTGTTGGCCGCCAGAGAGCTCGTACGGGGGCTTGTCCTTGAGATGGCTGATCCCCGTAACATCCAGAGCCCAATCCACCCGTTTCCTAGTTTCTTCCCTACTTAGTCCTAGATTCTCCGGTCCGAAAGCAACATCTCTCTCGACGCTCAGCGAGAAGAGCTGGTTTTCGGGATTCTGAAAAACCATGCCGACATGAGGTGCCAATTCCGCGGTTGTGTGATCTTTCACACTCAAGCCATCAACGATCAGGTCACCAGTAAAATCACCCGAGTAGAAGTTGGGGATAAGTCCGTTGAGGCATCTGCAGATTGTTGTCTTCCCACATCCGCTCGGCCCTGTCAGGACAACGAACTCGCCAGGCGAGACTCCGATTGAGAGATCTTCGATCGACGGTTTGGAGGCGCCTGTGTATGTGAAGCTCAGATGATTCGCCTGAACAATTGACAAATCCTTCCAGCCTCACGTCATCCCAAGTCGACCTAGGAGCTCTGAGCAGCTATCACTTTCGAGCCGCGCGCCATATCTTGGCTGATCCATATAGCCTTTCATTGAGGCATTGACTTGCGTTTCTCAAGATATTCTTTGAAAAGCTCAAGAGATCTCGTGATTGTTTCATCTAGGTTTCCTTGAACTGTTGCTCCCGCAGCCGTGGAGTGGCCTCCGCCCGCCCCGTTCATCTTTTCACCTAGAATTGTGGCTAGGTCGCGGCCTAAGTGGAAATTTGTACCAGCAAAGAACTCCCCAGTGGAACGGAAACTGAGTGTTAATCTATCTTTTTTTTCTCCGCCAACAATTGCTAAGTGTGCTCCTAGACTGATCAGTGACCTTGCGACTGATGCGTGATATGAGCCTACTACAGTTGACGCAACGAGCCATCCGTCGATACTGTCCCAATTCATGCGGCGAGCAGATTTCAGTCGAGCAATCCGCTCTGAATTGTCCATAGGAACTCGTATCATCTTGAGCGCTTCTGTGCCGTCGACGCCTAGGTCAAGAAGCTTGGAGGCCAGCTTCAGTGAGCGCGTTGTGGCAATCGTAAAGTGGCCTGTTTCGTATGCAAGACCAAGAAAGGCGGCGAGGGCGTCCTTTTTTGCCATTCGCAGTTTCGTCGCGTCGTAGAGTTTCAGCACTACCTCGCATGCGGAAGTCGCCTTGTCATCCGATATGAGAAGGTCAGCGCGAGCACGTGTCTCTGGATGAATTGCGTGATGATCAATCATGATCAGAGTCTTGCCAGAGCTCTCAACAGGGTGCTGAAGGCTGCCTAGCTGTTGGAGTGTGTTTGTGTCAACCGTGAATATGGCGTCAAACTCGCTTGGCTCCGCCTTTTCCACGACTTCAAAGTGCATATGTTCCAGCACGCGGGCAGACACTTTGCTGACGCCATCTGGAGAAACGACAGTGACCCTGAGTCGTCTATTCAGGTGCTTGAGGAGTCGCGACAAGAGGAATGCTGAGCACACGGCGTCTGGGTCGGCGTTCTGGTGGCCAATGATCAGGGCTTTTCTTGAGAGCCTAGCCGTCCTTGCTATTCGTTCGATGTGTCGCACAGTTTCAGCTCCCGAACCTTTGCCTCTGCGGCGGCGAATGCTGCGTTTGTAGCCTCGTCGATGATAGTGTCGAGTTCTGGGTTCTCGAGCTCGCTCTGTACGGCAATCTGAACAGTGACCGATAGCGGCTTGTCGCCGACGCCCTCGACTGAGAGATCCAAATCATCGAGTTTCTTGAGGGATATCTTCGATAGTATGAGTTCCCGAGCAGCCTCCTCCGCTGCGGTGCAGATCAGTTCTACCTCTTCGTCAGTGGGGACCCGGCGAAGTTCAATCTCCACTCTTGATCCGCTCGAAAATAGGTACCAACGTTTACTCGTGAGGTTATTCTGGTGTTCTGGGGGTTCGCAACTTCTCTTGTAATTTCTGCTGAATGTCTTTGATCCTCTCGCGTGTCCGTTCTTCCTGCCTTCCGAGTACGGTGACCCGGGTGTTGAGGAGTTCCTTTCTCTCGTTCAGTTCTGACAGGAGTGTCTGCCTGTCTGCTTTGACTAGGATGCTCCCGACACTCTTGTATACAGGGGTCTCGCCCACGATTTTCTCGAGCTCAGACACGGCTCTATCTGCTTCCGTCATATCCATCTCCAGTTGCTGCTTCTGGGACACGACAGCCTGAAGCGTCTGTTGCAACTGCTGTAGCCTAACTAGTTCTTCCTGAACTTGAGGCGGAAGCTCTGTTCCTTCACTCATCGATTCCACCATTTGAAGCGCCGAGAGGTTTTGCCCGTAGCTCTGCAGGGCACATAGATAAGGGTTTCAAAGCCTTTCTATCGCTCAGAGACTTCTAGAAAGACCATTAGATAAGATGCTGGAGTGGTTGCAGAGAGTCAAGTGACTGTCTTTATCTGAACTATCGCGATCAGAAGCTGAACAGATCTCGCACTTTCTTGTGGCAGAATCGATCCGTGTCGGAAAACGCGGTGATAGTTCTGGAGAGTCAGTCATTATCAGGTACAACACTACCGATCAGTCGTGGGTGGATTTGGCCCTGAGGAGTCGACTTAAATCCCATGCTCGCAAACACACGGTGGAAGTCGCGTGGTGAATATCGATGGTCGAAGTGTTCATTCAGGATCGAGCCAGCGACGAAGCTACTTCAGCGAATGCCGGGATTCTGCGTATAGGCAAGGTCTCAGCGGCACTGCCAAACAAGTTTGCGACGACCGCTGAGCTGAACGCGACGCGAATGGTCGGATCGAAGGATTCTCTTCCAGGAGAGGTGGTTGTCTCTGCCAAACTCATGTATCCAGACTCGCTCAAGAAGGTCCTCAAGGAGGATGCGTCTCTTCGAGATTTTGCGCGCAGACTGTCGCGGGAGGCAGGGGGATTCGAGGATGTCGCTAGACTGGTGTTTCTGATCTTCAAAGGTGAAGCGTCCTACGCCGAGGCGGAGGATCTGAGGACCTTGCTTGATCTGCAATACTTCGCGGACATGGATGTCGTGACGGTCCAGCAGGCGTCTGGGATGAGCCCTGAAGACTTCGCTTCACTACTGAAGTTCGCGGAGAGATGGATGGATCAGAAAGGCGTCGACAAGCCAATAATGCCAGTGATACAGGCATCGGAAACCCAGCGAGAGTTCGAGCTTTTCTCCGCACCAGCTGTGAAAGACAAGTCTCATCTCCTAGGGGTTGACATGAGGGGGGGCTTCCACTACTACACGCTCAGAGCTGTTGAGAAGATCAAGAAGAAGAATCCGGGCATGTGGATTCATGCTTTTCAGGTTCCTCCGAAGATCAGGTTTGCGCGACATATGTTGCCGAGCTCTCAGGGCATGCTCATGCCGTACTTTGGGGTGGACAGTTATTCAAGGTGGGTCGTGCCTCCACCGCCAGTTCCTCTCATAAAGGACAAAATCAATGTCTTCGACAAGTCAGGTTGGGGAGTCTTCAAGCGAAAGGAATGGATGGGACTACACGGCAAGAAGCTCACTTGCAAGTGCCCTATGTGCAAGGGTCAGAACCTCGACGGCTTCTACGTGGGAAAAGTTCTGACGGTACTGAGTCGTAGCAAAGTTCATGACCACTACGCGCAGCAGGACGAGCTGAAGAAGACCTCCGAAAGCATACGCAAGCACGAGTACGGTCGACTGATAAAGACCAAGAAGTATGCCAATATGTTTGTAGGCGAGCTCAAGAAATCGCTTGAGGCCGAAACGAAACCTTAGCTCCCAGTCTCTGCGAGGAGGGTCATTAGGTCCCTAAGGTTCACTTCAGACTTTGTACGCCACCCGAGCGACAAGGATCCTGTCTCATCTTCTTTCAGGTACCCGTTTCGAACGAAAGCATCCATGAGCGTGAGCGTCTTCCATCTGCCGATCTTGTCGGCAATGAGTTTCTCCACCTCCTCACGTGGAGCTTTACCCTGTTTGGTCACTACATACGCTATTGCGACCGTCAGGGCTGCCAGATTGTCGATTCGCCACCCGGATAGCCGTGCCTCCTTGGGTGTAAGCGTTCCTCGTAGCGTGACCAAGTATCGCGCGTCCTCGGTGTTGTCACCGAGCTGGCCTTCCCCGAGTTGTCTTGCTTGCGATTGGTCAGGTTCTACTCGTTTGACTTCAAGGTCAAGTTCGGATAGAAGCGCATCAACTTGTTTGAGGACTTCCTTGTAGTTTTTCCCGAGGCTGGCCTTCAGTTCCCACTCCTTCGCGCCTGGCATCTTACCTCGTTTGAAAAGCAGAAGGTGAATCGCATGCTTCAGCTTCTCACTGTAGAAGCGCTTCTCATCGGCAGCTTCTTGCATGAATCGCCATCTCCACTTTCAGAACGGGTTCGCCGTAATAGTTGAGTGGTCGTCTTTGGTTATCGCAATCGGGAAGCTAACTAGCCCGGCAGCAGTCTTCTCGGTCGGTGTCGCCAGTGACATTAGTTTCAATTCGCTGGCGTCCCGCAGCATCTTCGCGTATCCGTAGGTGAGCAGGAAGCTTACGTAGTATGCTCGCTGAACGGTTTCTTGGTATGAACCCCGTCGAACGAACGACCAATACTCGATGGAGCGCTCATCGCCGGTCTTTTCACGGAGTTCCTCCCATAGTCCGCGGAGGTTCCTCGCGAACTCTTCACGGGTCATGATGCCCGACTTGACAAGCGAGTCCAAGTCAGTTGCCATGGGCTGGGCTGGCCTTCGTAGCGCTAGCCTCTTTCTTCTTTCCTCATACGAGAGTAGCTCATCCCAGTAAGCGAGCCCTTCTCGGACTGCATCCACTGTCAATTGCTCCCTCTCTACTATCGGATGCCAAGACTTGACGAAGATCTCACCGAGTCGCTTGATGGATAGCGAGCGGAACTTCCTCTCCAACATCTCAGGATTCGTGTAGAGTGCGCTCGACTGATATCGGAGCTGACTCTTCTGGAGGCCCAAGACTTCCGCTAGGTCCCGGATAATCTCGGCGTCAAGACAGTGGTCATCAAGCAAGTCCCAATGGGGGAAATACTTGCGTAGCGTTTCGACTGCTAGACCTACATCCAAGAAGAAGGGGTTGAACTTGTGTTCTCTGATGGATCCGCATGTTTGGATGAGTTCGCGAAGCTCCTTTCTTCCAGACGTCAATCTGACGCGTTCTGGCTTCTTGTCGGGAGTCGTCAACTACTTCACCTGTGATATGACAGAGCTTCCCTCTATGTTCTGAACTACGACAACATGCACGTCGGTATCCGGCACTGTGACTTGTCCTGGCGTAATTGCTATGTATTGCGTTTCTCCGAGTTCTCTCGCGCTCGCAACGATGAGTTTGGAGATGACTTCTCTATTCTTGGGGTCCAAGTGCACGTCGAACTCATCGATCGCCCTGAACGGGGAGGCGATGTGTTGCTGCAACGCAAGCAGGAAGGCCATTAGCGCGATGCTTCTTTCGCCTCCGCTCTGGGTGAGTGAGTCAAGGCGCGTAGGCGGTGCGCCTTTGAATCCTACTAGGATGTCAAGTCCAGCCTGTTCTACGTTCTTCCCGACATTGAGCTTGAGCTCACCGGTCGCTCCCACTTCCAGGAGAATTTCGTTGTAGTGAGTCTCAAGGGACTGAAGGAAGGTGGAGACCACGTCTCTCCACCGTTCAAGCCGCTTCTCTACCTCCGCGATGACCTCATCTCTGTTTCGAGCCAGCTGCTCGGCCTTCCCGCGCAGGTCCTCGTACATGCTGGCATACGAGCTGTACATCTTCTCCACGTCCTCGGAGAGATGAGCAAGAGGCCGCAGTTGTTCCTCGACTGCACCGATGTCCAGTATGATGTCCGAAAGCTTTCTGGGATTCGCGAATCGTGGCCCCATCTGCTCGGCATTCGTGCGAAGCGGCGCAATCTCCTCCTCAAGCATTCTTCGCTGGGCTTCCAAGTCCGCCAGCTGCTCACTCAGCAACTTCCTCTTGAAACCAAGAACTTGAGTGTCAACTCTCGCATCGATGAGGCGCGAAAGTTCACTTTCTGTCCGTGTGTCCATGTCGTGGAGCGCGGTCTCTTTCGCTTGGAGTCTCTCTCGAGTGCGCCCGAGCTTCTCTTCTGTCTCTTCCCGAATTTGACCGAGAGCATCGAGCCATTCTCTCATCGCAACCGGAATGCCTTCGCCTTGATTAGACACTTCTGCCTGTGCGTTTGATTGTTCAGGGTTCTCCTTGGTCGCGGGTCGGAAAAGGCGTTTCTGTGACTCATCTCTGAACCTCTGAATCCATTCGACTGAGGAGGTTCCTGCTGCTTCCTGGCGTACCAGCTCAATGTATGCCTCGTGGACTTCGAATCGTTCTTTCAGATGCCTGTCATATCTCTCTTGACGGTGCTTGAGAGACTCATCCGCCTCAAGCAGCTTCTGATCAGCGCTCTCGATCATTCTCGCGCGCGATTCCGCCCTCTCTTGAATGCGGAGCAGTGCTTCCTCTCGTTTCAGGATCCTTGCCCAGGCCATCTCTCTCTTCAGTTCAGCAAGCTTACTGTCCAGTGCCTTCTTTTGGAGAAATCGTTCGTGTTCTCTCCGCCAGTATTCGTGGGTCTCCTTTGTGGACTCTAGGACTTGAGCGAGAGATTCCTCCTCTCCAGCTGCTTTTGTCAGCCGCTCATGCGCCTCTAGCACGTTGGATCGGTATGATTGAAATCCAACTGCCTCCTCTAACATCTTCAGCTTGTCGTTCGCGGAGATCGAAGCGAATCTGCCAACCATCAACTGGTGCATGATAACGAGGATGTTGTCGGGGTTCAGGCCGTATCTCACAAGCGCGCTCGTCACTTCGTTCTTCGTCACAGGATGGTCTTGAACGAGGTACTGGTAACTGCCGTTTCGCTTCAGAATACGGGTCACGGTTACCGTGTCGACGTGGTACTGCGGGAACGGTTTGCCGTGCTCTCTAGGACGATTGTCAAGCTGAAGTGTGATGCGTGCCTCGTCAGCTCGCCATCTTATCAAGTCGCTTAGACGGCGAGCTCGTTCTGTGTATGTCTGACCCAGGACGACGGATATCGCGAGAAGGATGGATGACTTTCCAGCTCCATTGGGTCCACAGATCAGATTTAGCCCTGACTCTAGGGGGACGTACGCGTTTTCGTACGACATGAAATTCGTCAGAGCTATGCCTTTGATCATCCATCGGATCTTCCGGGTCGGGTAGCGAACCTTCCAGCTCGGTAAAAAGTTTCGGGGTCCCAATACCCCATGTGCCATGCTCAAGGGAGGGGTGATTAGAGCTTAGTCCCAGAAAGGGCGGGTCTGAATGTATCTCAGTTTGGCCTCAAGGAGATCTGCATAGAAATCCTCGTCTCGCACATGCATTTTGGCGAGGATACCAGCGGCGGTTTGAGGACCGACGCCCCAGGTGAGCAATGCTATGGCTGCCTGTCTACCGTATGAAAGGACTAGGTCTGCCGCTCGCCTAGCCCTACTTAGAACTGCCTGCTCTTCTTCCGTCAGCTCTTCTCTTGATTTCCGTTTCTGAAGGATCTGAGGAACATCTGATCTGACTTTGCTCCTTAAGGCAAGCAGGCCTGATCCACAAGACTGGCACTTTGGGAACTCAGGAAGACTCTCAACGCGCTCTTCCTCTAGGGTAGAACCGCATTGTAAGCACAGGAACCCCACCTTTTGTGCAAGAAGAGAAGCCCTCATGCGCGAGAGGTTGTCCTTCTTTGTGCTTTCAGGTGCAACCATCTCCGCGACTTCGACGAGCTTATTCAACATGTAGAACCCCTGTGGGGTGGGAGAGTCGTCAGATAGCAAGGGGATGACCGCTATTGCGCCGTTGGCAATCGAGCTCATCACCTTCTTTGCCGTGATTAGGTCAACTTTGGTCAGTTTCGCCTCCCGCATTGTTTCCTCATGAATTGGCGTTGACTCGAAGCGAGCAGACAACTCGAGGAGCGTGCGGTCGCTCAGGAATATGCCACGAGGAATGGCACCGAATCTCTGAGCGATGAACTTCATGTTGTATGCAAAAGGAAAGCGTCTTTGAGCGTATTCGGAGAACTTCCTCTCTATCATCTGCTCCGACATTGAGAAGAGTTCCTTTGAGATCCTGTTGAGATTCTCACGAGAAACCGTTTCGGGCAGTCCGATCAAGATACGGTAGCCGTCGGCCCAGACGTTGTTCACTCCGTTACGTTCCGTCAGAAACTCATCAAACGCGTAAGCGAGAGCTCGGTTGACTGCATCCCCGAATGAGCTGTGTATTATCAGGTACCGATCAAACGCTTCAACCAGAACCGCATGGTCAGTCGGAACCGGGCAGCCTCTCTTGGCGTAGTCCTCGATCTCCTCAGTAATCCTTGTAGCGGCGAGTCTCTCAATTGGATAGCTGCACAGGTTTGCGATTGTGCGTTCCTTTCCCATCACCCTCAGGCTTACCTCGACTTCGCCTCTTATTCTACCAACTTCCTGCGCAACCTCGAATGGAACCGGCAAGATCTCGCCGTCCCAACCTGGTATTGCGGCGGTTGGGTCTTCGATGGGAACAACGTAGATATTACCGTCCTCTCCGACTCTCGTGATCTCCCAGACGCGCCCGCGACAAATGAAGTGAACACCCTTTCGAGCGTGCAATACGACGAATTCCTCACCGAGGATTCCTATTCTCCGTTGAGTCGTGATATCAAGTATCGAGTACCTGCGCTCATCAGGTATCATGGAGAGATTCTGATAGTAGTAATGTCTCGTCCTAGGAGTTCGCTTTAACATCTTAGCTGTTTTTCGGAGCATACCTCGCGCTTCCATGAATGTTACGACTGATCGAAATTCCTCAGTTGTGACGGTTGCGAAGGCGCTGGATCGTCTGACAACCGAGAGTATGTCTCTCAAAGTCGCACGTTCGCTATCCATCAGAATGCCGGCAACTTGGTGAGCCAGGACATCTAGAGCATTCGAGTGGATCCGCGTTGGCTCCAGCTGTTGCTCCCTCGCCCTTCTTGTGATGGCGATCGACTCGAGCACGTCTTCAGGATAGGCGCATATCAGGACCCCTTCAGAAATGCGGCCGAGACGATGACCCGACCTGCCGACGCGCTGGATTAGGGCTGAGACCTGCCTAGGCGACATGTACTGAACAGTAAGGTCTACGCTACCAATATCGATCCCAAGCTGCAAAGTTGATGTGCAAATGATCCCTCTTAGGATGCCTGCCTTGAATTCGCCTTCGATACGCGAACGCTCTTCCCGCGAGAGGGATCCGTGGTGCACTGCAATGCGCTTGTCTAGTTTTCCCAATCTTAGGCCGAGCATCTCCGCATGCTGCCGGCTATTGACAAAGATCAGTGTGGAAGTATGAGTGTCGACAAGTTCTTTGATCCTCGAAATTCGAGCAGCAGCATCTGGACTCGTGTAGAGTGACTGAGCAAGATCATGATCCTCAGGAGTCGGATAAGGATACTCAACATGATACTTGGCTTCTTTCTCCAAGTTGACCCTTACTATCTCACACTGCTCACCTGACCCAACGAGAAAGTCCGCCACCTTCTCGGGATCGCCGACCGTGGCCGAGAGACCAATTCTCTGAAAACGCCTTCGCGTGATCAATCTCAACCGTTCTAAGGCAACGGTGAGTTGCGCTCCCCGCTTGTCCTGGGCAAGTTCATGAATCTCATCGACGATCACTGCTCGGAGAGATCTCAGGTGTCTTCGCATTGCCTTGCTGGGCAATATCGCTTGAAGCGTCTCAGGAGTTGTTATAAGAATCTCCGGAGGATCCCTGGATTGCTTTCGCCTCTGAGATGCGGGAGTATCTCCGTGGCGAATCTCACATCGAACCCCGATCTTCGCCGTGAGTTGAGTTGCCCTACCGAAGAGGTCTCTGTTTAGAGCACGAAGAGGCGTCACGTATAGAATCGCAATTCCCTTGCGTCTCTCCTCTGTAACGAGTCGGCTCAAGAGGGGAAGAAGCGCCGCCTCTGTCTTTCCGCTTGCTGTCGGCGACACCAGCAGCACATTCTCGCCACGGAGAATGTGGGGTATCGCCATAGCTTGAGGTTGAGTGGGCGATTGAATCCCAAGATCCAGCAGCGCTGCACGAACTGGATTCGCTAGAGCATCGAAGACCGACGCGTGTGTTTTCGACAATTGGGTTTCTCAACGCCTTTTCGAGGGACCGATTCTCATACCGGCTTTGCGTGAAGAATAATCATGAGGGTTCGCTATTGGCCTTAGCCTTTGAGTGGGTACGACTGCGTTCTCCCCTTCGGGGCCGTACAAAGTCGCAGGTCAATTCTGAGCGTTGTTGATTTTGAGCGAGACGAGACGTTTATATAAGGTGCGGCTGCGTTGGACCCGCACCTTCCCGGAGTGACGACGAAGATTTGAGGAAGTTGGGCAAGGTCCTTCATGTGTCGAAAAGCCATGCCCTCATCGTGAAACTTGATCCTCCGAGATTTGTACGACCTGGCACGAAGGCCTGTGATAGTAAACTGAAGAGTGTCGGTGTCGTGATGGACATCCTCGGCCCAGTTTCTGGACCGTACGCCTCCGTGAAGCCAACGATTGCTAAGCCAGAATCGGTCGTCGGACGAACAGTATACGCCCTTGAAGACTGATAATGGTGGAAAGATGGAAGACGCACAAGTAGATCCAGTAGAAGCCGTGCAACCCCAACCGAGAATCAGAGTCTGCCCGGAGTGTGGCGGCTCCAAGTTAATGCGAGACTACGACGCTGCCGAGATTGTATGTGTCAATTGCGGGTGCGTGATTGCTGAGAAGTTGGCTGACAGTCGACCGGAATGGCGCGCATTCGATGACGAACAGAAAGCAAAGAGGTCTCGCGCAGGCGCGCCCCTGACTTTCACAATTCATGACAAAGGTCTCTCGACAGTCATCGACTGGCGGGATAGAAGAGGAAGCGGTCGACAGATGAGTGCGACCGAACGCCTCGACATGTACAAGCTTCGCAAATGGCAAAGACGAGTGCGCGTTTCAGACGCAACGGAACGCAACTTGGCAGTTGCTCTATCTGAATTGAGCAAGCTAGCGTCAACGCTGAACCTTCCGAAGAACCTTCTCGAAACAGCTTCCGTCATTTACAGGCGCGCCATAAAGAAAAGACTCATACGTGGAAGATCGATTCACAACGTGACTGCGGCCGCGATCTACATGAGCTGCAGGCAATGCGGTGTTCCAAGGACACTCGACGAGATTGCGAGCGCCAGTAGCCTGAGCAAGAAAGACATCGGCAGGAGCTACCGCTTCATGGTTCGAGAGCTAGAAACCTTCGTGCCTCCATCTACAAGTCGCCACTATGCAGCCCGCTTCAGCAACAAACTGGTAATCTCCGGAAAGGCTGAGGCGATGGCGATTCGCATACTTGAAACGGCGACACGAATGAAATTGACAAGCGGCAGGGGGCCGACCGGAATCGCTGCTGCCGCAACATACATTGCCGCTGTGCTGACGAATGAGCGGAAGACGCAACGCGAGATCGCTGAGATCGCGAACGTCACAGAAGTGACGATTCGCAATCGCTACAAGGAGCTACTTGAGCGACTATTCATCGAAGTTCCAATGTAATGCATCTACGGTTTGCACTTCTGGGAACAAACTGCGGTGACTGCGATCCCGAGTGTTAGTAATGCTTGGCTATTTTCAAGCAACAAAGAGTCCGATCTGTATGCATTGATTGTCTAGCTTTGAGTCTGGCCTGGCCTATTCAGGACGTCTCAGGCAGAGTCTGTGGACCTACGTCTTCTGCGAAGGTATATTGCAACGATCACAAGAACGATTACGACTCCAATACCCAACGCAAGGAAAGGAACTGAGAGTAACTGGCCTACGAAAGGAACCGAGAGTAACTGGCCTACGATGTCTGTCCTAGTTGTCGTAGTAGTGGGTAGCTCTAACACAACTGTGAACGTGATGGGAATCCTGATGACATGGTTGAACTGAAGATCGTCTGTGTAATACACCGAGACTGTCGCCACGTGGGTTCCTTCACGCGCACCTGAGTCGACCATTGCTGTTACGCTAAACGGCGCTGGTGCATTCGGATCGACTTCTCCAACATACGTCGGCTGGACAGATCCTTTCACGAACGTTTCATTAGAATCGACGGTTACATTCGTATACATCGCAGAGACAACCCCCCGATTTAGGATATTCCCTGAAATCGTTACCTCCTGACCAGGAAGAACTAACTCTGGGTCTACAGTGATCTCATACACCGCAATGTCGATCCACCCTCGGACTAGGAAGGAGATTGCGTGATTCTCAGTCGTCAAGGTTGCCTCACCAACGGCCTTGTACAGAGCGACGACACTGCCTTGTTGTGTAGTATCCGCAGCTGAGGTAGGCGCAAAGACTGTGAGGTTGGCATTAATTGACTCTCCCGGTGAGAAAGAGGGTCGAATCCAGTGGTTGTCGCCAAACAGCACGAGTGGCGGCGGAATGGTCAGAGCGACATCGAGGTCTTTCAGATATTTGCCGACATTTGTGATCTCGATCGCCAGCGTGTTGTTTCGTGCCGCGACAAGCACGGTGCCTGAGGAGGTAACGGAAAGGTTGGATGATGAGGCATGTCCAACTTGTACTCCCGACGCCGCCATGGCAACGATTAGCACAGCCAGAACAATCATACTTGATCGTGCGGTTCTTCCTCGACCAGCCATCTCGCATCAGCCACAGATTTGACCGAGCAAGTATGATATCGAGATAAAAAGGTAGGCTTGGTCCCCGACGCCTGCACGACAGAATGGTCAGATCGAGCGTTGCAGTCTAATGCGACTTCCGCAGCTTTCGTATGCCAGAATGACGCTGCCGACGATGAGATGTGGTGCGTTTCCGGTGCCTGCGTAGGCCAATTGAGAAGACATCATCTCCGATTGACCATTCTTTAACAAGCTCGCCGTGCGCCTTCGCTGGGTCGGACTTTTGGACCACTAGCGTCCGTGCTCGCACTTCACCCAAGATGTAGTCATGTCTACTCTTCACAGATGATGCTGTCTCATCTGTTGATGCGACCACATCAACGTTGACGAAATCGTCCACCCTAAGGTCCATCTCCTTGCGCATCTGTTGAATTCTTCTGACCAAGTCGCGCGCCAGACCGTCTGCGACCTCATCGGGAGAAAGTGTTGTGTCGATGGATACCCTGCCTCCGTCAAAGTCCGCGGCAGGCTCGGCATCCTTCGCTTCTTCGATGAAATTCACGTATTTGTCGTATATCGTTACCTTCTCGGAGTCGATTTCAATCTCTACTTTTCCCTGGGACAGCTGCTTCCTAAGATCCTCGGGATTCATAGCTGTCAGCTTTTGAGCCACTTTTGCCGCTCGCGACTTGAGCTCGGGGCCAAGCGTGGCCATGATCGGCACAGTTCGAAGGGTGACGCTCTCTTTCGATTCGGATGGCAGAGACACATTCAGAGATCGAGTGTTCATCTGGTCGAGAAGAAGAGCCTTCATCCGTAGCACGGCATCGCGCACTTCATCCTTTCCGGTGACAATGTTCACGCTCCTCACTGGTTGTCTAAGCTTGAGGCCTGCCTTCATTCTCGCCATCGCGGCCGCAGAGATAACTCGCTGACAGATGTCAAGTCGTCTCTCTAGGTCGTCATCCCGCCATACGCTGTTCGCTTTAGGCCAATCAAGTGCATGAACTGTGACGTGCGGTTTCGCCGTCGCGGATTTGAACATGCCTTGGTAGAGCGCCTCGGCGATGAACGGAGTAAAGGGAGCTATCATTACTGCAGCTTGGCGCAGTGCGTGAGAGAGGACCGCGTAACTGGCTAGTTTGTCAGGGTTCTCTTTTTCAACCCATGTTCGTTTTCTAACCAGCCGAATGTAGTTGTGACTGAGATCTTCAACGAGGAAGGTCCGCAAAGTCCGCACGGCTTCATGGATGCGGTAACCTTCCATTGCTGAACTCACAGACTCGATCGTGTGTTCAGTGCGGCTCATTAGCCAGAGATCCTCTTCCCTCATATGCTGCCTCATCTTCTCAGGCGGGTGCTCGGTTGGGTCAAATCTGTCTAGGTTCATGTAGGTACTGGCAAACACGTACACGTTCCAGATTGTTTGAAGGTCTCCGGCGATCTGTGCAAGAACCTTCCATGAGAATCTCAGATCTTCCCAAGGCGTATTCTGCAGCACGTACAATCGAAGCGCGTCGCGTCCATGTCGATCGATCGCCTCTTGCGGCACTACGAAATTGCCAAGAGACTTGTGCATCTCACGTCCTTGCTCATCGAGCATGAAACCGTGCATGAGCACTGTCTTGTATGGAGTCTCCCCAAACGCCACGAGGCCAGCCTTGAGTAGAGAGAAGAACCATCCGGAGATCTGGTCGCGTCCTTCCACGATGAAGTCCGCTGGCCACCATTTCTTCGCTTCAGCTTGGCTCTTCGGATATCCTAGGCATGCATAGGATGAGACCCCGGAATCGAACCATCCTACCATCACGTCAGGGAGTCTTCTCATCTGGCCTCCGCAGGCGCATTTGAGCCTGACTTCGTTAACCCAAGGGACATGCATCTCTTTGGGTATCTTGTTGTCAATGCTCTTTTCCTTTAGCTCCTTCAATGAACCGATAACTTCTCTGCGCTTGCAGGACTCGCATACCCAGATTGGGAGCGGCGTACCCCAGAATCGCTGTCTCGAGATGACCCAGTCTCTCAGTCCTTGGAGCCAGTTGCGGAACTGATTTGCACCAGCCCAGTCTGGGATCCATCGGGTTGCCTCGATGTCGGCGATCATCTTGTCGCGCATCTGGGTGACTTTGATGAACCATTGGTCGGTCGCGCGTATGATAAGCTGAGTGTGGCAACGCCAGCAGACGGGACTTCTGTGAACTATCTCACCTGCGAAGAGAAGTGCCCCCCTCGCTTTGAGGTCCTCGATCACCTCTGGGTTTGCCTGTCTGACATCCTTGCCAGCATACTTACCTGCTTCAGCAACCATCTTGCCTTGGCTGTCGACTAACATGACCACCGGAAGTCCGGTGCGGCGACCCACTTCATAGTCCTCTTCTCCATGCCCAGGGGCTGAATGCACGCATCCAGTTCCATCTTCGAGAGTCACGTACTCTGCACTGAGCACAACGCGATGACCGCCCGTCATGTGAGCTTGTGCAGGAACTATGTCCGCCAAGGGGGATTTGTATCGAAGGCCCTCGATCGTTTGCCCCTTGAACGTCTCCAACAGTTCAAGCTTTGTACCGGTCTCTGCGGCAACATACGGTATTCTTTCCTTCGCCATGATGTAGACTTCGTTTTCGCATCTCACACGCGCGTACTCGTATTCTGGGTGAACCATCACGGCGGTGTTCGATGGCAGCGTCCAAGGTGTAGTAGTCCAGATGAGAATGTACTCGTTCTCGCGTCCCTCAACTGGAAACTTCACATAGATTGACGGATCTCTCAGCTCGCGATACTCCAAGACAACCTCATAATCGGACAGTACAGTCTCGCAACGAGGGCACCAGTGGACAACCTTCAAACCATGTTCCAGAAGCCCGTCCTCGTGCGACTTCTTCACAGTCCACCATGCGGACTCAACGTACGCATTATCGTCGGTGAGATAGGGTCGTTTCCAATCCATCCACACTCCGAGGTCGGCGAATATCCGGCTCATTGCCTTTGAGTTGGTGTTGGCGAAATCCTTGCACTCGGAGACGAACTTGTCGAGACCGTATACTTCCACATCGCGCTTCTGTTTGAAATCGTGTTGCCGCTCAATGGCGAGCTCGATTGGCAGGCCATGGCAATCATATCCAGGCTGGTCTCTGCAATTGAAGCCCATTGACCTTTCGTACCTAAGGACCACGTCCTTGACGACCTTGTTCCAGCATGTGCCAATGTGAGGCGTGTCTGATGAGGGGAAGGGAGGACCGTCAAGGAAGTAGAATTTCGGGCCGTCAGATCTCTGTGCCTTCACCACCTCGTACGCGCTGGCCTTCTTCCAGAGGCTTTGTACGGTCTGTTCGACTTCCTTCCAGTTGTATGTCTTAGCTAATGCTCCGATCTCATGCTTCAAGCAACATCACCTTAGACTTTCCTCACCGCACATAGTCAATCCAAGGCAGGGCTTTCGCCACATCCAATGCCGTTGGATATCTGTTTGGGGGCAGCCAAGGCTACGCAATAACTTCGATTTCCCGGTCACCTGTCACAATAGCCACCCGCGGCCAGCTTATACCGCGGACAGGTTCTATTTAGCCTTCTTCACGAAACTCGCGTCATGGAGATACAGATGCCCTCGCTGATCCTCGGCATTGAGTCTACGGCGCACACTTTCGGTGCGAGTGTCGCCAGTTCCGAGGGACGCATCCTTTCTGACGTTAAGCGGGTTTACGTCCCAATGGCAGGACGGGGGATACATCCAAGGGAAGCAGCACAGCATCACTCATCAATAGCCGATTCCGTGATTCGAGGTGCGCTCAGAGACGCAGAAGTCGAAGCCAGAGAGATTGATGGTGTAGCGATCGCGCTGGGCCCAGGCCTCGGACCAACGCTACGAATCGGCGCGACCATTGCGAGGGCAATTGCCTCTAGACTCCGAATTCCCCTGATACCGGTCCACCACGCAATCGGCCACATAGAGATCGGCTCCCTTACGACAGGTTCTCGTGACCCGCTGGTAGTTCTGCTCTCTGGGGGACATACAACCATAGCAGCGTTTGCCAGCCGTCGGTGGAGAATCTACGGTGAGACAGAAGACATAACCCTCGGCAACCTGCTGGACATGTTCGCTCGCTCTGCAGGTCTCGCTTCGCCAGGGGGACCTGTGATTGAGCGGCTCGCAGCCAAGAGCAGCAATTTCGTCGAGCTTCCATACACCGTGAAAGGAAACGATGTCTCCTATTCTGGCCTCCTTACCGCGGCGACGAAGCTGTTAGACGCAGGAACGTCGGTTGAGGATCTCTGCTACTCAGTCCAAGAAGTGTCATTCTCGATGCTGGCGGAGGCGGTGGAGCGAAGCCTAGCACACACAGAGAAGGAAGAAGTTCTGCTCGTTGGAGGCGTTGCCTCGAACTCCTTTCTCCGAAAGAAGCTTGAGATGGTTGCAGAGGAACATAATGCAACATTCTGCGCCGTGGATCACAAGTTTGCAGGCGACTGCGGTGCCCAAATCTCGTGGACTGGAACATTGGCTTTCGAGTGTCACTCGTTCGTCGAGATCGAACAGAGTCAAGTCAGGCCCCGCTGGCGACTAGATGAGGTCGAAATCCCTTGGAGATGATCCTGCCATGCTAATCCGCAAGGGGGCGGAGGCTAGCATATTCCTAGAGGAGTGGCATGGCAGACAAGTCGTCATGAAGACTCGCCTCCCGAAGGCGTACAGGGTCGAGCGCCTGGACTGTTCTATCAGAATTGCGCGAACGTCACGCGAAGCACATCTCCTCCACGATTCCAAACGCGCGGGGGTTCCCACGCCGACAGTGTATGAGGTGGACACAGCAACCTGTACGATCATCATGGATTATGTCAACGGCCCCCGCCTGAAGGAGGCTTTCTTCGGAATGGACGATTCGGATCTTAGGCGAACTTGTTGCCTTGTAGGATCACTTGTAGGTCGACTTCACTCGGGCGGTATTGTTCACGGCGATCTTACTACTTCCAACATGATTCTCAGAGATGCAGACAAACTGTTCTTCATCGACTTTGGCTTGAGCGGCTACTCAGATGAACCGGAGGCAAGAGGCGTAGACCTATTGCTCATGAACAGGGCATTCAAGAGCACGCATTTCGCATTACACTCAAGAGGCTTCGAAGCCGTCCTCGATGGCTACCGACGAGTCATAGGACGAAAAGGCACAGAGTGCGTCCTAACGAAGATGCATGAGATTGAAAAACGAGGGAGGTATAGTGAAAGAACACAGACGAATCTGGTTCCTAACATCTAACAAAGGGAAATTCAGGGAAGCACAAGCCGTGGCGAAAGCTTCCGGACTGCAACTGCAAATGCTTCTTGCTCCAAAGATCGAGATCCAATCTGACAACCTCTCAGAAATCGCCTCGTATGGGGCTCAGGAAGCGGCCAACCGTCTTGGGATCCCTGTCGTAGCCGAAGATGCAGGTCTGTTCATTCGCAAGCTCAACGGATTTCCCGGCCCTTACTCGTCAGACGTCTTCAAACGACTCGGCAACAAAGGCATCCTGAAGCTAATGGAAGGTGTCTCCAATAGGAGCGCCAAGTTCTCATCCGTCGCAGCCTTCTGTACACCAAGTAGAAAGCCGAGGTGTTTCGTGGGGAGTGTATTCGGATACATGGGACTGCGGCCTCGGGGGGCGAGCGGTTTTGGATTTGATCCCATCTTCATCCCGACGAAGGGAGATGGCCGAACGTTTGCGCAGATGACTGTGAGGGAAAAGAACAGGTTTTCTCACAGGGCAACCTCATTCAAGAAACTTTCGAAATGGCTACTCACAACGCGAGCCTATTGGTAAGAGTCGTCAATAGCGAGTGACACCTCGCAGAACCAACCCAGCTGTCTGCGGGAACGACTTAAATAGAGCAGGGATGGTCGAATACCAAAATCTGGAATCAGGGTGCACCCTAGGAGTGTGTCTGACTTAGCAAGACTGTACACGAGCAAACGAGGCCGGTCGGGCTCGACGCGACCCGTCAGCAAGAAGCCCCCGGCTTGGTTCAAGTATACACCGGAGGAAATCGAGGCTCTAATAGCCAAGCTGGCAAAGGAAGGAAACTCACCGAGTTTGATCGGAACCATTCTCCGAGATAAGTACGGGGTGCCCCTTGTCAAACCTGTGACGGGAAAGAGTGTCACGCAGCTGGCTCGCGCTTCAGGTCAGGTTCCGAAAGTCCCTGAAGACCTTGACTACCTATTTCGCAGAGCCCAAGGCCTTCGAAAGCACCTGGAGAAGAACAGGAAAGACTACCAGAACAAGAGAGCGCTCGCATGCGCCGAGTCCAAAATACACCGCCTTGTGAAGTACTACAAAGCACAGGGCAAGCTGCAGCCGGAGTGGGAATACAAACCGATGGCTGCTTCCGTGGCCTAGAGATGTCGTCTGAACCAGATCTAGAAGGTCTTCTCGCGAGAGCAGTGGAAGCTTCCGAAGTTCTGAGGGATAAAGCATCTCACGATTCAAGGATTCTACTACTTTCTCATTACGACGCCGACGGACTAGCGGCAATCGGTATCATGGGATCTAGTCTCGCACGGATCGAAGCGAACTTCCAACTCAGAGTCATAAAGGAGCTGGCCCCCGAGACTCTGGAGGAAGCTCTGCGCTCTGAACCTGACTTGCTCGTGCTCACAGACATAGGCAGCGGTTATCTCGACAGCCTCACGAAAACAGCTGAAGAGCACGAAATCCTGGTAATAGATCATCATCCACCCACCGGAAAAACCCCGATGAGAGTATTCCAGGTCAACCCGCATGACTTCGGGCTCGACGGCGCCACAGAGATAAGCGCCGCGGGGCTTGCCTATCTGGTCGCCCGAAAAATGTCTCCGTCAAACATCGATCTCTCTGTGCTTGCTGTAGTTGGTGCGCTTGGTGACATGCAGGACAAGAACAATGAACGACGCCTACGCGGGCCTAACGAACTCGCAGTCCAAGACGGCATAAAGTGCGGGTCTCTGAAAACTGACAAGGACTTGCTATTCTTTGGTAGAGAAACTCGACCCATACATCGTGCACTTGCGCTGACCACAACGCCTTACCTGCCACACTTGACCGGGGAAGAGGACAATTGCACAGCGTTGCTTGCATCCCACAAGATCCCACTGAAAGTCGGGGAACGATGGAGAACAACCAGCGACCTGAGCCGCGAGGAGAAGCAGACCCTGCTAAGTGCGATAGTAGAGCTACTCGTCTCGAAGGGCTTCAAGGGAAGCAAGGCGCTGGAACTCATAGGGACCGTCTACACGATCACGGGCGAGCCCGCGGGGAGCCTGACGCGAGATGCACGCGAATTCTCGTCAATGCTCAACGCATGCGGGAGAATGGATCGCGAAGGCCTAGCGGTATCAATCTGTCTTGGCGAGAGGGGCGGTGTCTTAGAGGAGGTGCAGGAAGTGGTTGCAAGATATCGCAAAACGCTCGCAGAGTACATGGAATGGCTCACTGAAACCCCTTCTGCTATCATGGAGCTCAAGGCCGTCTGCGTGGTGAGAGGTGAAGACAAAATCGCAGAGAACATGACAGGTGCATTCTCCTCGATCCTGTCCTCGGCAGGACACCTCAGGCCGAACAAGGCAACAATTGTGGGCGCGAGATCCAGAGACGGGGGAGTGAAGATATCCGCGAGGGCGCCTAAGGCCCTGTTAGAGAAGGGAGTGGATCTCGGCCTTGCTCTGCAGAAAGCCTCCACCGCTTTCGGCGGCTTCGGCGGAGGACATAACGTGGCCGCAGGAGCGCACATCCGCTCTAGTAATGCAGAAGAGTTCTATCGAATGATAGACAGCCTGATCATCGAGCAGATGAAGGAAGAGTGAAGGCAACAGTCACGACCCACTACGCTAACGCCTCGACCGCTAGATCAATAGAAGCCGCCCTGAAGGCGGATAACCGGGCGGCACCTAGGCCGCTTCACATCACATCGCGAGTCAAAGGAAAACAAGTCGTCTCAACCATTACCGGTGCGCAAGATATCGATTCACTCCTAGGCACCATCGATGACCTGTTGCTCTGCCTAATCGCGGTTAACGGACTCGCATCTACACCCAAATACGGAAGGACCAGAGCGCGGACGAAGCACTGATCAGACTGCTATGACGCGCCAAAGGTTTAATAGCCCTCGGAGGATGCTGCGTTTTCGCTCAGTGATAGAAGATTGTCAAAGAAGGCAAAGGCAACCAAGAAGGTCAGGGACAAGTGGCGTGCCAAGGAATGGTACGATGTCTACGCACCCGCGTACTTCGGCGAGAAGAGAGTTGCCTCGATTCCCTGTAACGATCCAACCAAAGTAATTGGCAGAGTGGTAGAGACAACACTCTACGATATCACAAACGATTTCTCCCACCAGTCGCAGAAACTCTATTTCCTCGCCGCGAATGTGAAGGGCACTCGCGCAGACACCATCCTAAAGGGGCACGAGTACTCGGCAGACTACCTCCGTAGCTTGGTGAGGCGGGGAAGCACACGCATAGATGCGATCTTCAACGTGACTTCAAAGGATCAGTATGTGACTCGTGCATCGGTAGTCGCTTTCACGAGAGACCGAGTCAATGCCAATCAGCAGCATCTGATCAGGAGCATGATGAGGAAGACAATAGAGGAGAAAGCAGATACTCTAGGGTACGATCAGCTCTGCCATGAGATGGTTCTCGGCATATTCGGCTCTGAGATCTATAATCTTGCCAAGAAGGTCTCTCCACTGAGACACGTGGGAGTTAGGAAGTCTAGGCTCCTAATAATTCCTGAAGGCGTGATGGCGAAACCCGGCGAGACATCGGTGCAACCCAAGGCTGTAGAAGCCTAGCTGCCAGGTCTACGGTAGAGTTTCTTGATTTCGTCCTGCAGCTCCTGAAGTTGATGCTGCAGATCGGACCCGGCAGGTTCCTTGCTGGTTCTGTTCCGGATCGTGGAGGTGGTCTTCTCCAATTGAACCATGGCCATCCGAACTTTCTCCTGGAGTTCTCCGATCGTTTCGGTTTCGTGAAGGTAGCCTGCGAGCACTCCGACTAGTCCCCCCGCCACTATGCCGGTGGCAAATGAAATCACGTCGAATGGCAATAGCCATCTTTCCCCGGAGGGACTGGTTTTCGACTTGCGACGCTTTTAAGAGCCACGGTCAAACGACCCACACAAATGACATCTATCAGGAACTAGCTTGGTACTGCCGGGGAAGCCGACCTTGACACATGCAGACAAACGGTTGAAGGCGGTGGTCCTTGCAGCAGGGAAAGGGGTGCGTCTATGGCCATTGACCGAGAACCGGTCTAAGCACATGATCCCCGTCGCCGGCAAGCCGATAATAGAACACGTGATATCCGCCGTCAGGTCGGCAGGAATACGGTCAATCGTACTGGTAACTCAATACAGAAGCGAACTCATCAAGAAACACATTGGTGACGGCTCCAAATTCGGTGTCACTGTCGACTACGTGGATCAGCCAGATGTCTCGGGAACTGCGAACGCCATCGCTGTGGCGCAAGATCGGGTTGGCAGCAATGACTTCTTGGTGGCGTACGGCGACTTGGTGGTTACTCCACGCGCAATCATACGCGTTGTTGACACGTATATGAGGAAAGGACGAAAGCCCACGATCGGACTCGTTCCCGTTTCGCACTCCGAGTCTTATGGAATGGCCCGGGTGTCAGGCGATCTGCTCACCGAGATCGTGGAGAAACCGAGTCAATCACAAAGCCCCAGCAATCTCGCCAACACAGGAATCTACGTTCTAAACCCAACAATGTTCGATCACCTGCAACCGACACTTCGGTCAGGAAGAGGCGAATTTGAGATCACTGATACCATATCCTCCTTAGCCAAGACTGGAACACCGGTGGCATGGACAAAGATTGACCCATCTGACTGGCAAGACATCGGAAAGCCGTGGGATGTTCTTGCTGCAAACGCACGTCTCCTCGCCAGATCAAGGCGAAAGATCGCCGGGAGAATTGAGAAATGGACGAGCGTGACAGGTCAAGTTACAATTGAGAAAGGCGCTCTTATCAGAACAGGAACAGTCATCGAAGGACCGGCTTGGATTGGGGAGGGCGCTGTGATAGGGCCTCTTGCTCACATTCGTGCTGGCACGTCTGTCGGGAGAAGATCGGCAATTGGCGCCTTCTGTGAGATCAAGAATAGCATCATCATGGGACACACGAAGATACCTCATCTTGCCTATGTCGGCGATAGCATCATTGGAGAGAACTGCAACTTGGCAGCGGGCACCATAGTCGCGAACCTCAAGCTGAACGACAGTGCGGTACGCATGAGGATAAAGGATAGCCTCGTGGACACGGGTCTGCGAAAGCTTGGCATCGTAACGGGTGACAACGTCAAGACCGGCATAAATGCATCATTCATGCCGGGTATCCGGATTGCTTCCGGAGCGGTAGTACCCGCCTGTTCCGTCATTTCGAAAGACGTGATGTCGCCACAAGGATAGCACACTACGGTTAGGCCTATCCTCGCTTCTTCGCGCTCACAATCGATATTACATCGCGATCTTTTAAGACGTGTTCCTCTCCGATCCTCATTTTCGATCTCACCTCTACACCGTATAGGAATCCCTCTCCAAGATCCGAATGGATTGTTCCTGCAAATTGCTTCGCGGTAGTGCCAAAGGGGACAAGGTATGCGTCGGGGAGCACTCGGCCCTTGTGATCTGTGAGTCTTTCAGGGTCCTCAACTGGGTAGACCGTGATCATTTTCAGCATTTTGAAGAAGGCGTAGTCGATGGCGGCTTGAACCCCGGTAGATCCCCATGGTATCAGGATCTTCTCCTTTATCCTATCTAACGCGGCTTGTTGCTCAGCTGAGAGTGCTTGCCCAATCACTTTGAAGTTGCTGTCGCCAGGCTTGTAGTCTGTCAATCCCTTTTCAGCGGTTCTCCTCAGCGCCAACTCCGCTTCTGCGCAGCACGGGATTACTTGGTAACCCAGCTTTCCCAGGACCTCGGTGTTCTTTTCTGCGATCGGAATGTCGATCTTGTTGGCAGCGATAAGCATTGGCTTCGTAACTCGTCTTACTTCATGGAGAAACTTCAGCAGTTGGTCGTCGCTCCATCGACTTGGATGCGCCCCATCCAAACCGAGATCGGTCTGCGCTTTCAGGACATGGGCCCGTCTGACTCCGAGTCCGCTCAGTCTATCTTCTAGGACGGAGCCAAAGTCATCCTTGGTCCCTTCGACTCGCTTGACTGTTCTGTCCCAGTCCTTTTTGACGATCTGGAGGAGCCACATATCAAGTTCTTTCTCGAGGAACTCGACGTCTTCTCGCGGGTCATGGGACCCGATATTGCACGGCTTTCCTTCGATGTCAGTTGCCCCCGCTGCGTCGACGATATGTATGAGCGCGTCAGCCTGTCTGATTTCGTCTAGGAACTGGTTTCCTAGGCCTCTTCCCTGCCACGCACCTGGGACTAGTCCTGCGCAATCCACAAGCTCGACGGGGATCAGTCGTGTGCCATCAATACACGCAGAGTTGGTTGGGTTGTCCTGAACGCCAAGCTCTTTGCACACGCAAGGAGTCCTGACGTACGCCATTCCCCTATTCGGCTTGATGGTGGTGAACGGATAGTTTGCAATTGCTACGTTCACGAGTGTCGCTGCGCTGAAGAACGTGCTCTTGCCAACATTGGGTTTTCCTACCACTCCCACAGAGAAGCCCACTGTGCATCACATACTCCCCTACAAATGCACTGAATTGCTTATTGATGTCTTTGCTGCAGACCGAGCGGACGCACGCGATACTGAGTAGCCAGAACTGCGTACTGTATGAAACGGTTCTTCGTAATCGAAGCCGCTTCACCTGATTCTTCCAAGCGAAATCATTGTCTGCCATCACGAGCCTACGACAAGGCACGATCAACACGATGATACGCGATGAAATTGCAAACGGGACAACCTTTATCGAGCAGTTACCTGTGTGGTGAGAATCCATAACCACAGAAAAGGAAGGCGAAAAGCCGGCGAGAACGTATGGGAGCGTACAAGTATGTGTCCAAGGCATGGAGGCAGCCAGGCAAGAGCGCGGTTGATCAGTACCTCCGCCAATCAGCCATCTCTTGGAGAAGGGATAGCGTCATCAAGCGTCTGGAATTCCCGACTCGTCCGGATCGTGCGAGAAGTCTGGGATACCGAAAGAAGCAGGGTTTCGTTGTGGCACGGGTGCGCATTAGAAAAGGTGGTGCTAGAAAGAAGCGCCCATCATCTGGACGAAGACCAAAAGCACTTGGCGTAACCAAATTCACTAGAGCGAAGAGCCTCAAACAGATAGCAGAGGAGCGCGTGGCTAAGAAGTTCCCCAATCTATCCGTTCTGAATTCTTACTATGTGTGGGAAGACGGGACCAGCAAATGGTTCGAGGTTGTTCTCGTGGATCCAAATCATCCTGCTATCAAGAAAGACGACACAATTGTGCACGCCTTAGCGCTGCATGCATGAGGCGAGTGAACAAGATTGCCGCAAATGCCGCCACCGGTTCCCTTAGTTCCAAGGTTCGTGCATGGAGCACATAAGCTGCGAAAGGCTCGAGGCTTCTCGTTAGGCGAACTCAAGCAGGCTGGGGTTCTGAAATCGCAAGCTCGCTCAATGGGAATAAGAGTGGATGAGCGCAGGTCTACCGTTCACCCACAGAACGTGACCACGTTGACCACATTCCTAGCTCCTCCAGCTCAAGTGACTGTCGCGCCTGAGACTGCTGTGGAGGCTCCCGCCGTCGTGCCCGAGGCCAAGAAAAGTCCCGAGCGTACCAAAAGGAAGGCCGGACGTAGTAAGAAGCCAGTGAAGAAGCGAAGGCATTAGCGACCCGGAGCCCTTATTTTCCGCTAAGCTGTGAACCTAGCTACTGGTAGCAAGGTTGGCTCGCAAGAGCAGGATCGTAATTGTCAAGCTCGGCGGATCTGTAATAACAGACAAGAGGCGGGCATTCAAGGCAGACCTACGTTCAATGCACAGAATAGGGAAAGAACTCGCTAGGGTCCCAGACAAACTGATTCTCCTCAATGGAGCGGGCTCGTTTGGCCACATACCAGTCAAGCGGTTTAGACTCGACGAGGGATCCAGCAAGAGGAAGGCAAGGAGTTTCGCTAGGACAAAGCTGCAATTGCTCAGACTGCAAGAGATGTTGGTTTCGGTCCTTTGTGGGCATGGAATTCCTGTCGTGCCCTTCACTCCCTCCAGCTTCATGATAGCACGATCAGGGAGACTGTGCAGAGCCGAGCTTGCCCCGATCCGTAAGTTCTCAGAGCTAGGCCTTGTTCCGCTGTTTGGTGGAGACTTAGTCCCAGACCTTGAGCAGGGTTGGAGAGTGGTATCGGCGGACCAGATGGCGGCTTGGATCGCCCCTCGGATAGGGGCGTCAATGATCATTTACGGAACCGATGTGGACGGGCTATACTCTTCGGACCCAAAGATCTGCCAAGACGCTGAGCTGCTACAGACAATTTCTTGCAGGGAAATTCGTGAGATCGCAGGGTCGGCTCGGGGGTCAAGAATGCCTGACGTTACTGCAGGCATGCAGGGTAAGCTATTCGAAGCTCAACGCGCGGCCAGAAAGGGCGTGGAGGTCGTGATGATGAACCTCAGAAAACCTGAGAACCTGCATCCCATCCTGAAAGGCAGACGCGGAAGATGGACCAGAATATCTCCCGAAAGACAAAGGTCAAAGTAGGCTAAGGTTCCCCGTCAGTGAGTCAATAATCGCAGATGGAGCCGGACCTATACCCAGGCAAGTCGTTGTTCCGGGCTCAATTTGCGTCAGACCTCTGTCCGTAATTAGGGCAAAGGGGAGTCGGAGTTCCTTTGATTTCCTTTCCAGTTGGAGTATTTCCTCGAGAGAGTCCACCCTTACTGCAACCTTGCATTGGCCTTCTTTCAGCCATGCATCCCACCATTCTGCAAACCTTTTGCGAGCGATCTCAGCTGCCGATACAGCCGCATGAGCGACTTGGACAGCAACCTTTCCTTTTCCCATGTCCAAGTCTTTTCTGACAGCAATTACCTGCTTGAACTGAAAGTCCTCCATACAAATGACACCCACGAGAGCCTGAAGCCTTGAATCCAGCAACTAGTAAAAGGCACCTAGACAAGAGCGTTCCCCATCAGTCGTGTCCCAGTATGCCACCTATGAGCACACCGTTCCTCTCGGCGCACTTGAGCGTGATTGCCCACGCCACTGAAGACATCCAGAAAGTGGAGCAAGCGACAAGATTCCTTGTTGAATTGATTTCACGGACCCAAGTTAACCTCACCCGTCAGTACATGAAAGGCCATCATGGAAACATGATCGCCACAATATCAGCGAAGCTGGCGGCAAAAACGCTTCTCCCAAACGTGCTCCAAGTTCTCTCACAGAGGCTGTCAGAATCGGACAAGCAGTTCCTAGGCAGCGATATCGAGAGGTGCGTCGACAAGGAAGGCAACCTGTATCTGCGGTTCGACAAGCAAGAAGCCTTTCTGGGAACAGTCAAATCCTACGAAGGGGACCCTATTCGGATGAAACTTAAGTTTGTTTCTGGGTATGATTCTGATAGGATAGTTGATCTGTGTAGGAAGAGCGGGCTCGTATCATGAGATTGTACGCCGACCTGCACTTGTGCCCGCAGCTGGATGACACTGCGAACGCTCGTTCGATGGGTGAGGTTCTCAGTCAACTTGGGACAGCGGTAGTTGGACTCGTAGTCCCTCCTGACCAGCTGGCACCGAAACCACCGGCGATGAATTCGCTCAGGGATGCGGGCATTGACGTTGCCAAACGACTGAACTTGAGACCCAGATCTCGCGAGGAACTATTGAGGAGCCTGCGCAGATTCAGAGCCGAATACGAGATAGTTGCTGTAGACTGTGGTAGACAGTCTGTCTCTCAGGTTGCGGTGCGGGATAGACGAGTCGATATCGTACATTTCCCTAGACAAGGACCGGGCACCTCGTTCCGGAGAAACCTAGCTAGCACTTGCCGGGCTGCTCTGGAGTTCAACATGTCGGAATTGATTCGAGGACCAGAGTTTAAGGCGAAGCTTGGCAGGCAGAGACGAGAACTTGAGGTTGCGACTGAGGCATCTACGCGAGTGATTGGTTGCACGGGCGCCTCCAACCCTCTTGAGCTGAGAGCCCCGAAAGATGTTGCCGCAGTTCTTCACATGCTCGGCCTTTCGTCTCAAGCCGCACTGGCAGGGGTCTCCGAGATCCCGATAGCGATCGTCAGACAGAACCGCTTGAGAACGGAGCAGCCCCAATTGGAGGAAGGCGTCAGAATCGTGAGGAGGTCGACATACGAAGAGTAGGAGAGGGCACCGTTACCTTCTCGTTAGGTTCCTGACGAAGGATCCGGTCTCGGCACTGGCCATCGAGGAAGCGGTGTTTGGTTCGGTTGAGCAGATGTTCGGCAGGTTTGGAGTCGCGGAGATGAACTTGAGGGTGATTGGATTTGGATCGGTGAGCGACAAGGTAGTGTTACGTTGCTCGCTCGAGAGTGTGGAGAAACTACGAGCTGCGCTTGCGATGATCTCGTATGCGAATCAACAGCCTGCGACGGCGATGGTGATTAGGTCCTCAGGGACGATAAAGGGACTAGGAGTCCAAATGCACCAACGGAAGAGATGACCCACCAGCCAGTTGGATGACGATTCAGAGTATGAGATAGGTTATCGCTCGCAGAGCGAAAGACGCTTCCAGTCATCAGTCCTAGATCAAGGGTATTTGGATTTTGAGCGGAAGACTGGACAGAATGGTTTCAGTTCAGGCGATGTCAGTTTCCCAATCGCACACTAGGTTCACGAGAGTCTTCTTCACCAATTCGATATCTTTGAGATAGACGAACTCGTCTACACCGTGGAACCGGCAGTCGTCACGAATCGGGCCAAAACTGATGACTGGAATACCAACTTTGGAGAAGAAGTGGCCGTCGTTGCCGCCCAGCTCCCCTGCGACGGGGATTCTCCGTCCGAAGGCCTGACTTGCTGCACGAGCGAACCTAGCGACAATAGGATGCTTGGGATCCGTGAAGTAGTTGGATGGTGTCTGTTGCGTGAACTCCAATGTAGCTTTGACTTTTTGTGCAGACCGGAGCTTCTTGAAGTATCTTTCGAGATCCTTCTTTGCCCTTTCGTAGTTCTCGTCAGGGCACACGCGCATGTCGAATCTCGCTTCACATTCTCCTGGAATAATGTTCTCCTTTTCGCCTGCCTTGAGCATGGTGAGGGTGAACCTTCCCCAGATCTGCTTGTGGGGAGACCCGGGTGGCGCTAGGATCTTTGATCTGATTCGCTCTCGGATCTTTGCGTACTTGGAGAGTCTTTCGAGAAACGGGATCGCCTCGTCTATTGCGTTCTTCGCGAGCTGCGGGTAACCCGCGTGGCCTTGTTTGCCTTTTACGACAATCTTGCCCCATAGTATGCCGCTGGCGCCGATCGAAACAACAGCTGGTGAGGCATCAATCACAATCGCAGCATCACCACGCACGTTCGCGTGATTGACTGCATATCCAAGACCCAATTCGCCTCCGACCTCCTCATCAGGACATGCCAGGAGGACAGTATTCGCCCTTGGTGTCCTCTCCTTCAACTCGCGCAACGCACTCATCGCACAGACAATAGCGCCCTTGTCATCAGCGGCACCTCGTCCGAAGGCTTTGTCTCCTTCGACAACGAGTTTGAACGGGTCATGTCGCCATCCGGTCCCGGCGGCAACGACATCGTAATGGGTTGCGAGAAGAACCGTTTCCCGTGCGCCGACATCGAGTCGCGCGATCACATTTGGCCTAGGTTTCTTGTCCTGGGCGACCTCGACTGAGTCATAAACCTCAGTCCTCAGTCCGATCAATTCAGCCTCTTTCCTGATAACGTCCGCACAGGCCACGTATCCCGTCTTCAAGTTGGAATCCGTGTCGATTTCAACAAGCCGTGAAAGGAAGTCGATTTCCCTCGAGAGGTCCAAGTTACACCACTACTCTATGCTGTAACGACCTGCTGAGATGCTTCAATAGACTTAGGCCTTTCCATCAACCATCCCCATATTGCCAGACACTCGCCCGAGCTCTCAGCGGCCTCAACTTGGCACAGCAGCCAAGGTTGCAGAAAGCAGTAATAGCGACTATTCACCAATAGCGATCGGGGATGACGAGGCCAGTCCCAGACAGATCTTTTTTGCTGAAAGAAATGACGAGCTCTGCGACGGGCGGACCCACATAAGCACAGAATCAACTCGGATTCGACAGGGCAGCGATCCTTGGTCACATTGCAGTATCGAGTCTTCAACCGGGGAAGAAATAGGGCACGGTCTGCCGAACTGAAGGGGCAGACCCCTTCTTTTTCGCATAGTGTTCGCGAGTCTTTCGCTGCCTGATGCTGAGAACACCCTCCTGAGTGACGACGTGGTATTCGTCCGCCCCTATGTGGTGGAGCGCCCGTTTGACTAGGTCTTTGACTTCCTGTGTGCTCGGCCCAGCATCGGGTTTGTCGCCAGAACCAATCCGGAACCCCTTTCGTTCCGTTTGGACTTCAACTTTCAGTCGATCTCGTAGATAGTCGGCTAGGGCTTGTCGGTCCCCATGGAACTCCTTGCATTCAATCTCTATCATAGCTTCCGCGCTCAGACACCTGTGACTTTTAGAACACAATGCCCGCATGTGTCACTCCTAGGATAGTAGTTCCTCCTTTTCGAGTTTTTGCTCGGTCGTGGCTAGCAGACACCTGAGGATGACGCCAGCCACGTCCGGGCTGTCGGATTCCGATATCAGTCCGAACCAGAATAGCTGCTTTCTCTTTGCGTGTGGGCGTCTTTCATTCCAAGCGCTGGATTTAGATAGTGGGCCAATGGACTAAGGGAGGAAAGCAACCGAGCACTATCCCCGCACGAATACTGTGCTAGGGGACTTGAGGTTGCCAATCACAAATAGCAGTCTACAAGGGTGAAAAAGAGTGTCAATGTTCTCTGTGCCTGGAGCATACGACCGTGCAATCACAGTGTTCTCTCCGGACGGTCGGCTCTTCCAAGTTGAGTATGCCTCAGAGACCGTCAAGAGAGGCGCGACTGTGCTGGGAATTGCGTCGCCTGAGGGCGTTGTTTTGGCCGCGGAGGAACGGGCGACGTCGAAACTTCAGGATCCTACCTTCATGTGGAAGATCTTTCAGATCGACGAACACGTAGGTGCAGCCGTTGCGGGCCTTAGCTGTGATGCTCACGTTCTGATTGATCAAGCGCGGATCTATGCACAGAGCAATCGGCTCCTATACGATGAGCCTATCGATGTTGAGATTCTGACTCGACGAATTGGGGAGATCAAGCAACTCTATACGCAGCATGCTGGTGTTAGGCCCTTTGGAATCTCGATTATCTTCGGGGGAATGGATCGAAAGGGTAGTCACATCTTCTGGACGGATCCTAGCGGTGCCTACCTGGCTTACAAGGCTTGGGCTATCGGAGCTGGCGGAGATGCCGCTAACGAGATCCTCGAAGCCGAATACAAGGACCCCATAACTCTCGACGACAGCTTCGTGCTAGCCCTGAAGTGCATGAGCAAAGTGCTCGAGGACAAGATCGACGCCCAGAAGATAAGAATCGCCTTTATCCCATCGGCGACGAAGAAGTTCACCAGGCTCGCGCCTGCCGATGTTGACAAATACCTCAAGAAGCTCGAGTCAGCCAAAAAGGCTGGCACCAAATGAGCGACAAGTATACAACGGCAAGGATCACTAAGAGCGGCGAGAAGTTCGAGATTTTAGTTAAACCTGAGCCTGCCCTTGACTACAAGATGGGCAAGGCCACGCCGATTTCACAGATGCTCGTAATCGACGAGATCTACGCTGACGCCAGCAAGGGAACACATGCATCGGACGAGAAGCTTCAGAAGGCATTCGGAACGACGGATCCTCTTCTCGTCGCCGAAAATATCATGAAACATGGTGAACTTCAGCTTACTACCGAGCAAAGGCGACAACTCGTAGACGACAAGAGGAAACAGATCGTAGCCTTCGTATCACGCAACTGCATTGACCCGAGAACCGGCACACCTCATCCCCCACTTAGGATCGAACAGGCGTTCAACCAGATCCGCCTAGTTGTCGATCCGTTCAAACCGGCTGAGGAGCAGGCGAAGGCTGTAATCGAGGAGCTTCGAACACTTCTGCCCATAAAGATCGATAAGATGAAAGTCGCTGTAAAGGTGTTCCCAGAGCACGCGGCAAAGGCGTATGGTTCGATCAAAGGGTTCGGTACAATCACGAAGGAAGAGTGGCAAAAAGACGGGTCCTTGGTCGCTCTCGTGGAGATGCCGGCCGGACTCTACGGGTCATTCATCGATCGGCTCGGGAAACTCACACAAGGTACCGTGCAGACGAAAGTGTTAAAGTAGGCCGCCTCCGTGGTTGACCTCCTTGCTACGCGAGTGCCGAGATGGAATAGTTGACCATATTCGCTGAGAAGAAACAGCTTGTTGCACCCGGGGAAGTGCTGGGTGAAGGATCCTACTTCCCGGGAGAGAACACGTACAGAGAGGAAAACAAGGTATACGCATCAAGAATCGGCCTTGCCGAGCTGGTCGCAAACAAGTTCATAGTTGTTCCTCTGAAAGGATGCTACATCCCCCGCGTGGATGACTTTGTAATCGGGCGCGTAGTGGATATCGCGATGTCGGGGTGGAATGTGGACATATCTTCACCATATCCCGCATTGCTACCACTTTCTGAGACACCGTCCGCGAGAGCGATGGCCGCAAGAAAGGATCTCACCAAGATTTTCAACGTTGGGGACTTGGTGATGGCTGAAGTGATCGCTTTTGATAGGACACGTGACCCGTTGCTGACTATAAGGGGTCGCGGACTTGGGAAGGTCTCTTCAGGACGAGTTGTCCATGTCTCTCCCGCGAAGATCCCGCGACTGATCGGCCGAAAGGGATCCATGATAGGTCTACTAAAGAAGGCTACGAGCTGCGAGATAATCGTAGGCCAAAACGGAACGGTCTTAGTATCAGGTCGGCAACCCAAGAATGAGCAAGTGGCAGCCGCTGCAATGTATATGATCGAACGAGAGGCTCACACCCGAGGACTCACGGATCGCGTAAACGAGATGATGAACAGGGAATTGAGGTAAGGAAGAGTTGAACAAACCCGAAGTCAAGCTTGTTGATGAGAACGGTGTACGTCTCGACGGCAGAAAGCTCGATGAGCTTAGGCCCATCAAGATGGATGTCGGAGTATTGGACAAGGCTGACGGATCTGCTTACATTGAACATGGAAAGAACCGCATCATGGCCGCAGTCTACGGCCCTCGAGAGGCTCACCCGAAGCATATCGCACTCGCAGATCGTGCGGTAATCAAGTGTCGCTACCATATGGCGCCGTTCTCCGTTGAGGAGAGGAAGTCTCCTGCGCCATCGCGAAGAGAACTTGAACTATCCAAGGTCATCAGAGAAGCCTTGGAAAACTCAGTAATGTCCGAGGCGTACCCACGGACATCAATAGACATCTTCATTGAGATCCTGCAATCAGACGGGGGCAGTAGATGCGCGGGGATAGCCGCCGCGTCTCTTGCATTGGCAGATGCAGGCGTGCCACTGAAAGAGATCGTTGCTGCGTGTGCGGTTTGCAAGATTGACGGGAAGATCGCACTGGACCCGTCCGATATCGAAGACAAACAGGGCGACGCTGACCTTCCTATCGCGTTCATGCCGAAGTCGGGCGTTATCACGCTCCTTCAGATGGATGGCTCCTTGACTGAACAGGAATTCAACCAAGCACTAGACATGGGCATTACAGCGTGCAAGAAGATCAGCGAGATACAAGTTGAGGCACTCAAGCGGAAATACATCTCAGTTAAGGAACAAGCTGAGGAAAGACATGAGGCTCAGGAGGCAAAAGCCTGATGTCGACAACCCCACAGCAGCCACCGATCGGCAAGATCGAACAGAAAGGCATCATAGATCTCCTAGCAAAGGGACTAAGGATCGATGAACGAAAGCTAACGGACTATAGAGACCTGAAGATTGAGACAGGACTGATCCAGAAGGCAAACGGGTCAGCCATGGTAAACCTAGGCAAGACCAAAGTCATGACTGGCATCAAAATCGAACTGGGAACACCGTTCCCTGACACACCGAACCAAGGAGTCCTCACCGTCAATGCCGAACTCGTTCCATTCGCTTCGCCTGCTTTTGAGCCAGGTCCCCCAAGCGAGGGTGCAATTGAGCTTGCTAGAGTAGTGGATAGGGGGATCCGCGAGTCGAAAGCAATCGGGCTTGAGGCGCTATGCGTCAAACCGAAGAAGCACGTGGTCATCATCTTCGTTGACGTGTACGTTCTTGACCATGATGGGAACCTCATAGACGCCGCATCAATATCTGCGCTAGCAGCTCTGCTTACGTCCAAGATGAAACGCTACGAGATGGATGGAGAAGAAGTTCACACAGGCGACGAACTCGTGCCTTTGCCCGTCCTGAACGAGCCTGTGGCCATCACGACCGCAAAGATAGAGGGCAGCATGATCTTAGACCCTTGCCTAGAAGAGGAGCTTGTCATGAGCTCCAGACTCACAGTCACCACAGACCGAGACAGCAACATCTGCGCCATGCAGAAGGGAGGCCTAGGAACCTTCACCGACCAAGAAGTTAGGCAAGCGGTGAAGACTGCAATCGAGAAAGGTAAGGAGATTCGTGAAACAATCAGGGGAGCGGCAGCTGGAAGATGAAAGTTAAGAAAGTAGGACCAGCAGGAAGCTTCGGTCCCCGATACGGTACCGTCGTAAGAAGAAGGTATGCCCAAGTAGTTGCCGGTATGCGCGTCCCCCATGAATGCCCCAGGTGTCACGTTCGAGCCGTGAAGCGGCTCACTGTTGGCGTCTGGAGCTGCCGCAAATGCAGCGTAAAATTCGCTGGTGGAGCGTATCTTCCCGCAACAAAGTTGGGCGAAATCTCCAAACGCGCCGCCCGACAAGGGCTGGCTGCAGGATTGCTGGCTGCGGAACTCAAGCAGAAGGCAGAGGCACGTGCTACTGAGGAGAAAGCTGCAGCCGAAGCTCGGGAAAAGCGGAGAAGGAGAAGAAAGAAAACCGAAAAGGCCGTCGAAGAACAAACTGAATGACGGTGAGCAAACCTCATTCTTGCCGGTCGGCAAAACTTCACCCAGTTGACTTTAGATTATCGCGCAGGTCGACAAGGGTTGAAAAACGCCAAAGCAGAAGCTGAGGTTTCAATTGATTTCCCCAACGAGTCAGACGCCGAAGCGATCGCACGCGCACTTATCCCGGAGATAATCGCGCCACGTACGAGCAGAGCCCATATCCGAGTCACCAGGCGGGGAAAGGTTGCAAAGATCAGATTCTACGCAAAAGATCTTGTTGCGCTGCGAGCAATGGTGAACTCGTTCCTGCGTTTCGCTGCTCCCTGGAGAAAGCTCTCTGAAGCGCTGAGTATTAGTCACAGGCGTGCAAGGCAGGTTCGACGATCCATCACCCAGAAGTAGGGCGAATCTGTTGTTTGACGCGTTCGACGACGAAATGAGAAGACGCGGGCTGGACACGGTTCTTGTTATCGGTGAGAGTACTCTAGGCAATCCGGAGCTTGCATATGTCACGGGAACACTGATCCCACGCGGAGGAATCTTTCTAAAGCGGATAGGGCAGCGTCCTCTCTTGGTCGTCAGCAACATTGATGTTGGCAGTGCCAAACGAGGCCGCATTAAGAACGTCCGAACCTACACCGACTATGACTACGAGAAGCTCGTCAAACTGCACGGCCGAGAACGAGGCTACATCAAGTTCCTCGATCTAATCTTGCGGTCACTTCGCACTCGTGGAAACATTGGCATCTACAGTCGAAACGAGTTCTCGCATCTCCTTTCCGTTACAGACTCGCTCCGCAGGCTTGGGTACGAAGTAGCTGGAGAGACTGATGCTTCGCTGATCGAATCTTTGAGAGAGACAAAGGACCCCGAAGAAATCGACAGAATTCGAGACGTAGGTACACGGGCAGCACGCGTGGTTGAAAGGACGCTCGAAATGCTCCGCAAGTGCACAGTGAGCTCAGGAAAGCTCAGACTGGAGCATAGAGTACTAACAGTTGGCATAGTCAAGTCCAGGATCAACGTTCTGCTGGCAGAGCAGGATCTCATGGCGCCGGAAGGCACCGTCTTTGCAGTCGGACCAAGTTCGGCCGACCCGCACCAGATGGGAATCGCCTCGGAGCCGATAAGGACCGGCGTACCAATCGTTTTCGACCTGTTCCCTGTCGGAACGGACGGGTACTGGTTCGATCTGACGAGAACCTACGTGGTCGGCAAGCCTCTTCCCAAAGTGAAGAAGATGTTTGATGCTGTACGGGAGGTCCAGACTAGAATGCTGGACTCGATGGGCGAGGGGACCCAAGCCAGCAAGATGATGAGCTTGGCCTGTGATCTCTTCGAGCGGCGCCGATTCAAGACGATCAGGGCAATACTCAGAGGCGACAAAGACGCCACGAGGGTAGGATTCATTCATTCTCTGGGGCATGGTGTCGGCCTAACGATTGGCGAAAGACCTCAATTGAGCTTGTTCAGCGATGAAACGCTCCGGAGAGGGCATGTTGTTACAGTCGAACCAGGCCTATACGAGCCCGGGCTGGGTGGCGTCAGAATAGAAGACACGATCGTCATCACGAAGAGTGGCATTGACAACCTCACTCCACTCGAAAAGGAGCTCAGGATCTAGTCGGGCCACCTCACGTGCAAGTCTAATACTTGCATCTCTCATCTCCATCTGAGGGTTTGCACGTTGGACACGAAGGTTATTCGAATAGACGTTCCTGAGGGTGTCAACATAGTGCTCGGACAGAGCCACTTCATAAAGACGGTTGAAGACCTCCACGAAGCAATTGTATGCACGGTCCCCCACGCAAAGTTCGGGATCGCATTCAACGAATCGAGTGGCCCTTGTCTTGTACGGGTCTCCGGAAACGAACAGGAACTGACCACGCTTGCAGGAAAAGCGGCGTTGCAATTGGGTGCCGGCCACTCGTTCATCGTGTTCCTCAAGGATGCGTACCCAATCAATGTTCTCGACAAGATCAAGGCCGTTCCAGAAGTATGCTCAATCTATGCCGCGACCGCCAACCCTATCCAAGTTGTTGTCGCGGAAACCGACCAGGGGAGAGGCATACTCGGGGTCATCGACGGCTTGAAGCCTAAAGATATTGAAGGCCCCAAAGATGTCGAGGATCGTAAGAGCTTACTCAGAAAGATGGGCTACAAACTGTGAGCTGCCCTGCAGTTCCAGTGCACGCCGGCGACATACTACAAACGTTTAATACACCAACGTTCGGCTGTTGCCCGGAGCGAGGCAAGCAAAATGGGTGACTGCGTTTGCAGGGATTCCTACCCTAAGAATGTCTCACATCGATCCACCTAGAACAACCCAGGATCGCTTATTGTTACGTAGCGTAAGTCGCGAAGAGGTCTCGATATGACACTCAGGCTGCTGAACACCTATACTAGGAAGTTGCAGAAGTTTGCCCCACTGAAGAAGAATACTGTAAGAATGTACACATGCGGTCCCACGGTGTGGGACTATGCGCATATCGGTAACTTCAGGACGTACATATTCCAGGATGTGCTGAGAAGGTATCTGGAATTCAAGGGATACAAGGTCACCCAAGTAACGAATATCACCGATGTGGATGATAGGACGATTCGCCAGTCCAAGGAAACGGGCCTGACTCTTCACGAGTACACCAAAAAGTACGAGGAAGCATATCTCGCAGACCTCGGGGCGCTGAACATAGAGCGTGCCGAGCACTACCCTCGGGCAACTGAGCACATCGACGAGATGGTTGCATTAGTGAAGAAGCTTGTTCGCAGAGGTTTCGCCTACGAGGCAGAGGGATCCATCTACTTTGATATTTCCAAATTCAGGGCGTATGGCAGACTCTCTGGCGTCCACATGGATGAATTGAAAGATGGAGCACGCATCGACTCAGACAAGTACAATAAGGATGAGGCAAGGGATTTCGCTCTTTGGAAAGGGTGGCATCCGGACGATGGCGACGTCTTCTGGGAGACTGCGATTGGTAAGGGCCGACCTGGATGGCATCTAGAGTGCTCGGCGATGTCCATGAAGTACCTAGGAACAACGTTCGACATACATTCAGGCGGAGAGGACTTGATCTTCCCCCACCACGAGAACGAAATTGCTCAATCCGAAGCGGCAACGGGCAAACGATTCGTAAGGTTCTGGCTCCACTCCGGGATGCTGCTTGTTGGAGGCAGGAAGATGGCTAAGTCATCTGGCAACTTCTTCACGCTCAGAGATTTGCTGTCCAAAGGGCACGATCCGCTCGCGGTAAGGTACTTGCTCATGTCGGCGCAGTACCGAGCCCAACTTAACTTCACTGAGGGGGTCCTTGCAGATGCTGAGAAAGCTGTGCAAGCAATTCGGGGAACGTATCGTCGCATCAATAACATCGGAAGGACAAGACGGCACAGCAATGCCCAGCTTCTAGAGATACTTAGCAGAGAAAGAAGGGAATTCGAGAAGGCAATGGATGATGACCTGAACACGCCTGGAGCTCTAGCTGCAATCCATCGGGCGGCCCGAGTGGTCAATCGAGCGATCGACCAAGACGAAGTGTCCACAAAAGATACGGTCGCAATCCATCAGTTCTTCTCAGATCTTGACAGGGTGGTCGGGATACTCGGAGGACAGATCAAGGCCGATGAACTTCCAGAAGAGGCTGGGCGTTTGATAAGGGAGCGAGATCAGGCGCGTGCGAATAGAGATTGGGCAACAGCAGACAGTCTCAGAAAACAACTCCTCGCGATGGGCATAGTTGTCGAGGACACCCCTGCGGGCACGGTGTGGAAGCGTAAGTCGCCGTAGGAGCTCAACAAGGCAAGGTATCGTTATTTTCTAGTTCATAGTGGTCGCGGAAAAGACTTTTTGAGCGTACTGATGCTATGCTCACGACTAGTTGGAGTACCGATCGACTTGGACGCAAGGATTCTGGGCATCATTTTCTGGGCCGCCCTAGTGAATAGCGTGTTCCTAGTCTTCAGTATGGTGAGGATATTCGCTGTGAAGGAAGTGAAGTACGGGCTTCTCGACCTTTTCAGGCCGCAATTCTACCTTGCCAATCCAATCTTCATCGTCCTGATGATTATAGGACCTGTCACATTCGTCTCTGATCTAATGGTCTTCTCTGCGGCCGGAGAGGTATCGACCAGGACACTAGGACTACTCGGGCTGAGTGCGCTGAATTTGGTAGGAGTCATTTTCGGATTCGTGCAGTTCGTTCTGGTGAACATCCTTTTCAGGACTGAGCAGGTGCCGGGCCGTGTCTGGATCCTGCTTGCGCTCTGGTTCGCTTTCGTCGTCTCTGGAACCCTTATGGGTACACTAGTCATGGGTGAGCTCGCCAAGCCCTGACGAGCTGTCATACAGTCTCGTTGAATGCAGACATCATTATATGTCCGACGCCAATTTGGAAGCAAAAGCGCGGAACGACGAGAGAACATGAGTGCTGAAGACATCGAACCTCAAGAAAAGGATGGCGAGGCAATTAGCTGGCAACCGGAGGTCAACATCGGAACCCTAGGCCACGTTGATAACGGGAAGAGCACCCTCGTCCAGTCACTGACCGGCGTCTGGACTTCAAGGCACTCGGAGGAACTGAGACGCGGGATCACCATCAGAATCGGATATGCGGACGTCTTCATCTATAGATGCCCCAAGTGCAAGCCACCCCACAACTACACAACGAGCCCGAAATGCCCTCACTGCGGCTCGGAAACGAAGTTCAAGCGCGGCGTGAGTTTCGTTGATTGCCCAGGTCATCACAGTCTTATGGTGACCATGCTTGCAGGCGCAGCTCTCATGGATGGGGCACTGTTTGTAGCCGCAAGTAATGTCAAATTCCCTCAGGCCCAGGACCGTGAACACCTCCTTGCGGCACAGATGGTTGGCATACAACGGATCATACTGATTCAGAACAAGATCGACATAGTCGACCGAGACAAGGCAATGGAGAACTACGAGGAGATCAAAGCATTTGTCAAGAACACGATTGCCGCCGATTCCCCAGTCATACCTGTGTCGGCTCAACATGGTGTGAACACGGACGTAGTCCTGTACGAAATGGAGAAACGGATCCCGACACCGAAAAGGGATCCGAATGCGACACCGCAGATGTACGTTCTACGGTCGTTCGACATCAACAAGCCGGGAACGGAAATCGACGACCTGCACGGCGGAGTCCTTGGAGGCTCGATTATTCAGGGCACGTTCAGGCTAGGTGACGAGATAGAGATCAGACCGGGATTGCCGGTCGAGACTGGAGGAAAGGTCCGATACGAGCCACTCATCTCGAAAGTGACAAGCATGAGCGTCTCCAAGGGACCCGTTACCGAAGCTCGGAGTGGGGGCCTTGTTGGCATTGGAACCTCTCTGGATCCATCTTTAACAAAGTCTGACGGGCTAGTGGGAAGTGTGGCGGGGAAGGTTGGAGAGCTCCCGCCGGTCCTTGAGAAGATAACGGCCGAAGTGACACTCTTCGAAAGAGCCGTTGGGACAGAGCAGCTTGTCCAAGTCGACAAGATCAAAACCAATGAACCGCTGGTCCTGAACGTGGGGACAGCAGTGACCTCTGGCACCGTCACATCTGCTCGAGGGGACATAGTCGACATCGGTCTGAGAAAGCCCGTGTGCTAAAGGGATAGCATGTGCCTGTCACAGTGTGCTTTGATGCCAGTTTCCTAATGTTAGCCGCAAAGTTTCACATAGACGTCGTATCAGAAACAGAAAGGCTTCTCCAAAGGCAGATCCAGCTCAGTGTTCCGGATATTGTCGTCGGCGAACTGGAGGGTCTGGCCAGAAGACCTGGCGCGGCGGGGCGAGATGCGAGGGTGGCGCTAGAACTGATCTTGACACGAAAGATCCATCGGGTTTCGTCAAAAGAGCAGTCGAATGCTGACAAGGCCCTGTTAGAGGCTTCAGGACGCGCGAGCGTCATTGTTGCCACTGCAGACCTAGACCTTCGCAGAATGATCAGAGATCGTGGAAAGCCTGTGATCATTTTCAGAGAAAAGGCTAAGTTGGAGCTTGATGGCATTGAGCCAAGCTACTGGTAGAAAAGGGAAATAGCATCACAATCTGAAGCGGAGATAGTTTTGTTCAGAATCTTGACGGTTGAG
>JBEKGZ010000002.1:0-50432 GCA_050012535.1 Bathyarchaeia archaeon
CCTCCCCATATTGCTGGGGAGGCTAGGAACTGGTAGACAATGTACGCAAACACGATTGCCATCAATACTCCGGCAATTGATAGAATCGCTTTGGATTGTCCTTTCTCATTCTTGAAAGCATAAACTACGGCGGCCACTCCTATGAAGAAGAAATAGATCATTGATGCGACCACAGCTCCATAGAGTGCAACCAACGTACCGTAGAAGAACGAAGCTAATCCAATCAAGACTATAGTACCTACCAGCTCAATGAGCAATGCGACAACAGGCGAATTGTAGCTCGGGCTAACCTGCGATATCTTCTCGGGTAGGAATCTGTCGAAGGATTGGGCAAAAAGGTATCGTGATAGAACAATGATTCCGTAGGCTAGGATAGCTACGTTCCAAAGGATCCAGCCTAAGCCGATGAACCACGAAACCGCAGGAATGGTAGAGACGCCCATTGCGAGGGTCCAGAAGTTAAAACCGTAGTCGAATACTAGCGTCGGGTTGGCTAATGCACCGTTAACAAAATTGAAACCGCCCGCATAGTACATGCTTGCGAACGCCGTGGTGACGATTATGAGAGTTACAACTGAAGAAATGACCACATTATATCGAAGTGCACCTCTGCCCTTAATCTCGGAAGCTACAGCAGGTCCTGCGTTCAACCAAGGATAGACGAAGATCGCGAAGAATGGAAGCATGAATATGGTTGCACCAAAATCGAACGTTGGGCCACTGTACGAACTAGCAATTGAAGAATACGTATCTTTAACGCCAATTGAGTTAAGAAAACTCATATAATTCTGCACCCCCGTCGTTCCAGCAGCCAAGAGCGTAAGAATGGCCACAAAAGTTGCCACTATCGCCACTATTACCGCAACCGCAACGACCTTGTAACCCGCTTTTGGTTTGAGAAGGTTGACGGCTATGAGTGCAGCAAAGACTATTGCTGCAATGACAAATTGTCCCCCTAGGTTAGCTCCAGGAAGATTCCCAGGCAACGCTAGAGGAAGCATGTTCTCATATCCAAGTGCAACTCCAACTGAACCAATCGCAAAAACCGCTGCCAGCGCGATCAGTGCCAGATATGCCATCGTCTCAAGTGTGTAGCCCATGAATGAAAGAGGTCCTCCGAAGAATCCGCCGTAGACACGTGAGACCCACACGTAGTCTCCACCAGTCCGACTGACTCTTGTCGTCATCATCGTATAGACAATGATCTCGGGGATTGATAGCAACCAAGCCAGAATAGAGCCGTATACCAAGTTCACCCCAGACATTGATGAGAGCAGCACCGTCGTGAAACCGATGATTCCTAGGGCTGCGCCGCCTGACATGTTGCTCAAATTCAGACTGACTACATCCAATAAGGAGACGTCTCTGCGCAGCCCTGAAGCCTTTCTTACAAACGCTACAGGTTGGCTTGTCATATCGTAGAGAGTCGAGTGCTGCGGATTTAAAGCCTTCCTGTGGATGTAGCACCGGTTGGACAGGCTTCTTGAGCTAACACTTGTCAACTTTCCGACCGTCGTTTCCTCATCTGGTAGGTCGATAGGAATCAACACAAAGTTTCATCTAGGCGCCGAGTGTAGCCTTGTTGACTCTTTGTGGGATAATCTTGGCAAAGTACGGCAGTGCACGCGCTGACTTTCTTGAAGAGGCACACAGAATCATGGATGCGGCCAAGACCGAAGGCGTATTATTGAGGTTACTCGGGGCACTAGCGTTTCACATACATTGCCCCAAATTCTCCTATATGCAGGGACGAGTAAGAGCCCTTTTCGGCTCTAGGCTGATATTTTATGATGCCAGCGACAGTAGTAGGCATTGCGACGTGTTTCTAGACAAGCTTGAGTTCTGTCACGATGTGGTTTTCCAAGGTAGGCTCGAAGTGGATGATCCGACCGTGCCGCTCGCGGAGCTTCTCTTAGAGAAAATGCAAATAGTCAAACTGAATGAGAAGGACGCTATTGACACCATAATGCTTCTAAGGGAACATCAGATTGGCGGATCGGACGACGACACAATTAATGCAGATCATCTATCGCGCCTTACCGCTCGCGATTGGGGGCTTTGGAAAACGTTCACAATCAACTTGGAAAACGTGAGAAAAGCAGTTCAAACTTATGAGAAGCTTTCCGAAGAGGATAAGAAGGATGTGAGTTCGAAGATCACTGCTCTACGGGCTCGTATAGATAATGAGCCCAAGACAAGGGGCTGGAAGATTAGATCACAAATCGGAGAGAGAAGAAAGTGGTACCGAGATGTTGACGAGCTCCTACGTGAATAGCATTAGTTCCCTTAGACCATCACGCTAGTAATGCAATACAAAAGGAAGTTTCGTTCAATGCGTTATAGGAACTCACGGCCTCCTAGTGTTTGTCGTCCATCTCCTCAGGTGGTTTGATCTTCCGAAAGCTAACGTAAATCATAAAATCGTAAGCCAACTTCAAGAGACCAGCGGCCACCAAGGCAGAAGGGTAAGGGGACGATATTTACGGTGGCTCTGTCGGAGTCGATATCTATCATCTTAGATTCCATGCTTCACCGGGTCTGATCCCTGTCTCTTTGAGGAGTTGAAGGAATGTTGCGGTCTTCTTTCCCATGCTCGAAATCAGTTGGTCGATCTCCCTCTCTTCTGGGATGAATGGTAGCTTCTCTATGCGTCTATGTCTAGGCTTCTCAAATGGAATATGCCTGTATCGGTAGAACCTACTGCTCTTCTACAGCTTTCAGGGCGCGTATGCATGGCTGGATCGTGGATTCTCTATAGCCTTGTTTCCTCCCCTCTGAGCACAGAGAAGATCACTCTTCTCGTTCAAGATTTCTTTTCCGTTGGCTGGCTTACCGGCAGTTTGAACCTGACTAGGTCCTCAGAGATCTCGGCATCGGTTCTTCTGAGAGCCTCCGTGACGTACACTTCTAGCTCCTTACTCTTTGGGTCAACGATGAGAGCGAATATGCTTGGAGAGAACTGCTGCAGAACAGACTGTGTTCGAAGATCTAGCTTCGACGGGACGACGCCGTGGCCAAGATGCGAGTGATACCAGCCAACGAATTTCGCATTCGGATCGCGCAATTTGCCTCGATCCAGGAGTCTGGCCAGCTCTTCCGCTGACAGCTCCGCGTGCATCGAGCTCCTTGCTTCTCCAGGCACGCTGGTGGAAACAGCGATCATCTCTCCTTCAAAAGATCCGAGCATGATTCCGATGACCTCCCTATCAGGCGACACCTCAGCCTCTTCCAGCGTCCTGTCCAGCACATCGTATGGAACAGAGACAAGCAGAGTAGTACTCCTAGACAATTCCACATTGTCAAAGGTTCCCTTCACCACAAACGGACGAAGAACAAGATGCAATCTCTTGCCATACACTGACGAGACCTGAACGCGCGGCAGCCTTTCCCTGAGGACCTTGACTTGACGATCGATCCTAGTCAGGAGTCGAATCGTTTTGCTCTCTTTGGGTAATCGACTGGGGTGCTTGCGTCCTTTGCCGCGCCTTTGCCTCTTCCGTTTTGCTGCTGTCAACAACTAGACCTCGGACTGACACCTCGAGACGTCATTCCTTCCATCTCAAGTCTCTTGAGGGTTCTGGCAGGCCTTGAAAGAGCCTACACTTCTCGAAGAAAGCTTCGCTAGGCTTAACTGCCAGTGCTTGACAATCCGAGAAGAGCATTTGCAGACGATCTAACAATCGAGGCCTAACAATTATAACCACTTAAGGGGTCTCATTCTGACTCCTTGATTGGAAGTGCCTTCCCGTTGGCTCCGAAGATCGGTCCACAGAACTGCCCTCAATGCGGTACCCCGGCTCCTCCTGCATCTGGGGGACGTGCCTTCTGTGGCAGTTGCGGTCAACAGCTCATTTTCTGCCGCGTCTGCGGGGGAGCAAATCTGGCTTGGTCAGATTTCTGTCACAATTGTGGGAAACCAGTCGACACGCAACCAAGCGAGGACTCATCGAAACTCGGCTCTCCGGCGTCCGTCAAATCCCTCCCGACCGAACAGGTCGCGATTGAGAGAATGCATCTGTGCGTTTCTTGCAAGAAGGCCATTGGTGAAGGTGAGCCGTACTGTTCGTATTGTGGAACAAAGCAAGTAATCTCTCATCCGGAAGCTCAAGCGCAGCTTGATCCACACACAATGAAAGTTGCAGTCACAATGCTAGCCAGAATTACAGAAGCGAAGGATCACCCGGAATACACTGCTATCGATGAACTGACGACAATGATCGGCGAGGTCGCTTTGGGGAAGGAGAAGCCTCACGACGCGCACGAGTTGTCCTTCCCAGACCAGCTGAGGCTACTCACGCTCGTCTTCGAGTACACGCGTGACAAAGTAGTTTACAAGGGTGAAGTTTTCGGAGAGCACGTGAGGTGGCCATGGGAGACCGTCAAGACTGGAGGAGACTGTGACTGTAAGGTGGTTCTGTTGGCAACGATGCTGGCTAGCCTCGCTTTCCGGAGGATGCACCTGCTAGTTCTGCCTCCAGGCAAGTACGACGATACGAAAGGGGGCGCAGAGAGAACGATGCAAGGGCATGTGATGTTAGAGGTCGAGTTGTCCGAGAGAGCCAGGTTGATTCGAGTGAATCTTGATCCATCATGCCCTGATTGTGATGTGGATGAGATTCCAGAAACGGTGCGACCGTTTCTTCAGAACTTTTATCGCGTACCCATAGTCCCCTAGGTTTTGGGAGCTTCCAGCGGATTTCCGCATTTGATACAGAACGAGTGCACGTAAGGTGGATTACTGTAGCCGCATTGTCGACAGACCCTGCTCGTAAACCGACGTGCGCGAATGCGAGGTACGAGGAGAGTCGCGACAGCAGCGAAGGTGGTGAAGGTGAGAAGAGCGATCACCACCTCGGCAAGTGGGTCTATAATTGTAATCGTTTGTGTTACCTGAACTGACGAAGTCAAAGTTGTGAGCCCTGTCAGCGTGGTTGTGGAGATAACGTTCGTATATGCAGTGCTTGTCTCGGTTGTGGTTTGAGTCGTGCGCGACGTTGTCTGCGCAGCAGACGTCGTAACGGTCTGGGTGCCCGTGACGTTCGTGAAGGCAGTTCTGGTCACGTTACTGATTACAGTGGTCGTGACAGTTCCTGTGCTTACCGATGTTATGACTGATTTGGTTGTGAGCGTTTTGCTTACCGTGGTGGTTGTTGGAATCAGAGTCGTTGAGGAGACACGAATCACTACTGTCGAGTAGACCGGGATCACGGTTGTACTGGTCGTGTAAACTGTTATTGTCTGGGTTGATGTTGTTGCGGTCGCCAAACGTTGCCAGTCTGGGTCAAAACCAGTGGCAGGCTTGTTTGTCAATTGAGTGACTCCCGATCCATCAACATTCATGAGGTAGATTTCATCGTTGCCATCACGGCTACTGTCAAAGACGAGTTTTGCTCCGTCAGGAGACCAAGCAGCTGCTCCATCGTCTGCTGCTGGATTGTTACTTAGGTTGGTCTGTCCTGACCCATCAGCATTCATCACATAGATCTGGTATTTTCCATCGCGGTTGCTGGTGAACGCGATCTTTGACCCGTCAGGAGACCAAGCGGGAAAGATATCGCTTGCATGATTATTGGTCAGTCGAGTGACTCCTGACCCATCAGCGCTCATCACATAGATCTGTTCGGTGCCGTCGCGACCACTTTCAAACGCGATCTTCGATCCGTCAGGTGACCAAGCGGGTGTGACATCAGCTGCTGGGTTGTTTGTTAGCCTGGTCTGGCCTGATCCGTCGGCATTCATTACGTAGATCTCATTGTTGCCATCCTCTCGGTTCGTGCTGAATGCGATCTTTGAGCCATCGGGAGACCAAGAGGGCGACCAATCATCTGCCGGATTAGTAGTCAACCGAGTAACTCCTGACCCGTCCGCGTTCATTACATAGATATCGCGGTTTCCGCCGCGACTGCTGTCAAATGCAAGCCTAGATCCGTCTGGTGACCAAGCTGGTGCGAGATCCGTCGCTGGGTTCTTGCTTAGATTCGTCTGGCCTGATCCGTCGGCATTCATTGCGTAGATCTCATAGTTGCCGTCTCGGTCGCTCGCGAATGCAATCCAGCCGTTGCGACCTGGGAAAGCTGCATCTGCACGTTCATTAAGTAGAAATGCGAAGTTGGCACTGAGCAGTAGTATGGTCGCTAGCGTTAGCAGGACTCGTGCCACGCGCAGTTGATCTGTTGATGGCATTTCGTGTCGTGGTCTCTTGGGTCTCTACTTCTTCTTGAGTCTTGACGCGATTTCTGGAGGAAGTGATTTCCAGTCTATTCGCCAGACGTACCGCGACTTCTGCGCTGGGTCTTCGTTGAAGTCTCTCTTGACGAGGCCTTCTTCTTCCATTCTGTTTAGGTATTCGCTGATTACGCTTCGGCTTATGCCGAGGTGGCCGGCAAGCTGTTCGGTGCCGACCTGTCCTCCCATGTCAGCCATTCCCAGCAGGGTCCTATACCAAGCGATTCGAACTTTCGACTGCTTCTCTTCAGAGATTGATTTCTCAAGCTCGTCTATCCGCTGCTCTATCTTCTGGAAACGCGACTCAAGCCACTTCTTCAGGTCATCGTTGCTTGGCACTAGATTTTGCCTCTCGAGTCGTCAATCGGCGGCTCAGCTCCGAAAGCCTGCAGTCGATACTCCTCATTCTGGACCTTAGCCAAGCCGCAAGATCTCCGCTCATTTATCGTCCCCAAGTCCCGTGGCTATACGTGTATAAGAATGTATCGTCAGTATCGAAACCCATATATTCTCATAGTGTAGATACGTGTATCGACAGGTGTATACGTTGTCAGAAGCACTAGTCTTCGTATTTGTGATGGCGATAGGAAGCCTTGCGCTAACCGTAGGTCTCCAACCTCTCCTATGGAGCACAAGAAGCGCCTCCACTTCGGGCTGGGCACCGTGGGCTTTTTCCAACAGCCAATGTATCCCACCTCGCCTGGGGATCCGTGTAAAACCAGTTCCTTCAGTTCCTGTGAGAGTTAGGCGCGTCTGGTGTGAGGTGAGATCGCTATGATGCGACCGCCCGAGTTTCAAGCCTTAGGTCGCCGAGTCATATGCGGAATGCTTGGCAGCGACTTGATCAGTCGAGTTGGAGGGACTGGTGATGGACTCGCGGCATTTCGATGCATGGTCGCCGCGTTTGTTCTCTGGCAGGGGGTCGGCGGAGTAATCTGGTTCCTCTATTCGACTTGTCTAGTCGGCATGACGCCGACTCAATGGGCCGCTGAGAGCGCATTCGGAACCGTCTGGGGCTTCGTCAACATGAGCGGCGTACTACTCTTATTCGAATTTCTCAGGAAGCGCTGGAGATGAATGAAATCCTTCCGCAGTCCCATCATACGCGCGAGAGAGCGTCAAGCAGCGAGAAGACGACAAGCCTGGAATGCCCCCAATGTGAATCTGCCATCAGCAGAGAGAACCACTATTGCGCGAAGTGCGGTGTCCACCTAATCGTATGTTATGGATGCAAATCACCGAATGTAGGCCATGCGCAATTTTGCCACGTGTGCGGACAGCCGATGATACTCTCATCTGCTCCGAACGAAATTACAAGGATATTTGCTGGGGAGACTCGGGATTTCGACATCCTTGACCAGGCAGCGCTTGCAATAGTCAAGCTTCACAAAATCATTGAGAGTATCGAACGGCTTGAACTCGCGCATAAGATCGAACACTCCCAGACAGGGTCCATTGCAGGTGAGCAGCATAGCAAAAGCCTCTCGAGATGAAGGAAATGCTTCCACGGTTTCCACATCATGCACGCGAGACGATATGGACCAAGGAGAAGGTAGCAAGTACTGAATGTCCTCAATGCGGGACCGCCGTCAACGATGACTCTCACTTCTGCGCAGAGTGCGGTGCTGAACTAAGTGTTTGTCCTAGATGCAGATCGATCAATGTCGCGTATGGCCGCTTCTGCCATATGTGCGGACAGTCGATGATAGTCGCGCCATTGCCGCACTTGATTACCAAGATAGTTACGTGGGAGACTCAGGATTTCGATATTCTTGATCAGGCAGTGCTTGCGATAATCAGGCTTCGCGGCGGCCTCATCTCACTATCTGAGACGGGCGCTGCACTCGGCGTCTCGCCAGAGGACATCAGTGAGAGTATCGAACGGCTTGAACTCGCGCATCAGATTGAACGCACATAGTCAGAATTGTGAGATGATGCGAGATATGTCTTCACAGATTCAGGATCAAGTAGGTTAGATCGTTTAGCTAGGGCCTTGAGAGCTCGTATGCATGGCTGGATCGTGGATTCCCGATAGCCTTCTCTCCGCATTCATAATCCGAACGATATAATCTCGCCGAGTATTGTCGGAGATAGCGGTGGGTTCATCAAAAAGTGCGGGGGGTGGGATTCGAACCCACGAAGGCCTACGCCACAGGGTTTCCCAGATCCCCGTTGATCCCGAGGGACCACCTAAGCTTGGCACCGTCCGACTTCGAAGTCGCACGGTCCTGCCCGGGTACCCCCGCGCATCAGCTCGTGTCACTTCTCACTCAGCAGAATATTACCCCTTCGAACTTCGCTGCGTCATTGCCGACTGATCGTCCGGTCGATCGGCATAGGAATCAATCACGAGTCTCTGGGGAACTTCGAGTGAGCAATAGATATTAGTGTCAGGCTGGGTCAGCGTATGGCTTCGCCGAGTGAAGAGTGTTGAAAGGTCGCAATTACAGTAGCCCTCGCGGTCAACCGTACACGCGCGGCAAGTACATTCACGGCTCCCCCGCGCTGAGGATTTCAAAGTTCACCATGGGTGACACCAAGTCGTCCTACGAATACATGGTCAGCTTGGTTGTGCAGGCTCCAATCCAGGTTCGGCACAATGCGCTTGAGGCAGCCCGTGTCTCAGCGAATAAGGTCCTCTTTGACGTACTTGGCGAGACAGGCTATGTCGTTCGCTTGAGACCGTTCCCGCACATAATTCTCCGAGAAAACCGCATGATCGCCACAGCAGGCGCTGACAGACTTCAGGAAGGAATGCGGAGGTCGTTCGGAAAACCATCCGGCCGGGCAGCGCGCCTACGAGCTGGACAAACAATCCTTGACCTCTACGTGAATCAGTCCCATGTGGATCTTGCGAAGGAGGCTTTGAAGGTCAGTTCCAGTAAGCTCGGCGCCACCTGCAGGGTTGTAGTCGAGCGAGTGATCCCTCAATCTGCCGCGTAGGACCGGCCATCAGTCCAGCTCCTGAACGAGTCTGCGTCAACACTCCAGCTCTTCCGGGATCTTTACCAACACGTCAATAGTTGCCGGAAATCTGCCTTCCGGCTGAGATATCATGGTTTATTAGAGGCTTCCCGAGGGTGCTGAGAGAAGTCTTTGCATGGTGTATAGAATGGCGTCTTCTAACAGGCAAACTGCACTTATGCTCTGGTTCGATGAGATCCGTAAAGAGGACGTTCCTCTAGTAGGCGGCAAGTCTGCAAGCCTAGGTGAGATGACTGCTAAGACGAAGGTTCCAGTCCCGTATGGTTTCGCGCTTACAGCTGAAGCCTACAGGCTGTTCATCAGAAAGAATGAACTCGAGAAGAAGATAGCTGATGCGCTAAGACCGCTCAAAGACTCGAACGACACCATCATGCTCCAGAAAGTCGGTGCTGAAATTAGGAAGGTGATGAATTCTGCCGTAGTGCCGAAGGAGCTTGAGAAAGTCATAGTGGACGGATATCGCGACTTGGCCATGCACGAGAAGGTCAAGAATCCGTTCGTGGCGATCAGAAGCTCTGCGACCGCTGAGGATCTGCCCGACGCGAGTTTCGCCGGTCAACAGGAGACCTACCTGAACGTTACCGGCGCGAACGATGTCGTTGAGAAAGTGAAGGAATGTTATGCGAGCCTGTTCACGGACCGTGCAATCTTCTACAGAGTGCAAAAAGGATTCGATCACATGAGCATCGCTTTATCGGCGATCGTTCAGATGATGTGCTACTCCGAATCCGCCGGAGTGATGTTCTCGATAGATCCCACGAATGGGGACGATTCTGTCGTCATGATAGAGGCAAATTACGGGCTGGGTGAATATGTCGTCCAAGGTAGAGTGACGCCTGACGACTACTACGTGGAGAAGAAGACGCTCAAGATTACGCGGAGGAATATCCCAACAAAGACGGTCATGCTCATACGGAAGCCGGAAGGCGGAACAGAGGACAAGCAGGTCCCAGACTCGCTAAAGGATCGTCAAGTAGTCACCGATGACCAAGTGATTGAACTGGCGAAATACGCGCTCACAATCGAGCAACACTATGCTCGACCGATGGACATTGAGTGGGGGCTCGACCAACAGACGGACAAACTGCTAATATTACAGGCAAGGCCTGAAACCGTTTGGTCTCAGAAGAAAGGTCCAACTGAGCAGAAGGCGGCGACCGTGACGACCGAGAGGAAGATACTCCTCAAAGGTCTACCTGCTTCACCAGGAATCGCTGCAGGCAAAGTCCACCTAATCCCGTCCGTGGAGCAAGTGAGCGAGTTTCAAGCTGGCGAGATTCTCGTCACAGAGATGACTGCGCCCGATTGGGTTCCAGCCATGAAGAAGGCGAAAGCCATCGTCGCAGACAGCGGTGGCATGACCTGTCACGCGGCAATCGTCAGCAGAGAACTCGGAATTCCCTGCATTGTAGGATCGAAGAATGGCACGAAGGTGCTCGCCACAGGCATGGAAGTCACAGTGGATGCTAAGAGAGGAGTCGTATACGAGGGGATCATGCAGGAAGCCATGGCTCCTCAAGTCCAGCAAGTCGCGGTATCGGGCTCGGCAGGATTCTCTGAGGCACCGGTAACTGGAACGAAGGTTCTCGTGAATCTCGGTGAACCGGACCTTGCGGAGAAAGTGGCTCTGCTCCCAGCCGACGGCGTCGGTCTTCTACGCATGGAATTCATCGTCAGCGACCACATCGGAAAGCATCCGATGTGGCTGATTGAGAACAAACGTCCGGAGGAGTTCGTTGACAAACTCGCTGAAGGGCTCGCGACATTCTGCAGAGCCTTCCATCCGAGACCTGTGGTGCTCAGGTTCAGCGACTTCAAGACGAACGAGTACGCCAAATTGGAAGGCGGAGAGAAATACGAAGGCGGAATAAAGGAAGCGAATCCGCTGCTCGGATTCAGAGGGGCAAGCCGCTACACCGATCCAAAGTACGAGCCAGCATTCAAACTCGAGATTGCGGCAGTCAAGAAAGTCAGAAATGAGATGGGCATGAAGAACCTGTGGTGCATGATCCCATTCAACAGGACAGTTGATGAGTTTGTGAAGATCCGTGAACTGCTTCAACGCGAAGGCCTCAAACAAGACGACGACTTCAAACTCTGGATCATGGCAGAAATACCCAGCAACATACTCCTGGCTGACGAATTTTGCAAGGCAGGAGCTGACGGCTTCTCGATCGGCAGCAACGACCTTACTATGCTCATACTAGGCGCAGACAGAGACAACGAGATATTGGCACCATTGTTCGATGAGAGGAACCTCGCAGTCAAGCGCGCCATCAAGAGCCTGATAGAGACAGCTCACCAATACGGCAAAACAGTCAGCATCTGCGGACAAGCTCCGAGCGTATACCCAGAGTTCACAAGATTCCTAATCGAATCGGGCATAGACAGCGTATCCGTCAACCCTGATGCCGTCGTGCAAACCAAGAAACTCGTAGCACAGGTTGAGCAGAGGATCATCCTCGAAAGGCTCACCCGGCAACACTGAAGGCAACTGCGGCAGCTCCCCAGACTAACGTTAGGCGACCTGGACATCCCGCCTACAGAGGGGTGTCTGGCAATCGGAAATCATACGGGTGATATCCCGGGTAGCCGACTAACTATTGGAGGATCCGCCGAGACCTATGATTAATCGGTGCCGCGTGTGCAAACGAGACTCATCCCTCACATCTGAAAGTATGGGGGTGTGCCTCAGCTGCATTCGAGACAACTACGGGGAATCCGAGCCTCATCTCATTGAAGCTCACGCCAGGGTTCGGAGACGTTTCGGATTGCCGGCAACTCCCCCACGGACGGCTGGAGGTGTCCCATGCACTCTCTGCGCTAACGAATGTGTGATCGGCAAGGGTGACCGGGGCTACTGTGGACTGCGAGCCAACGCTGATGGCGTCTTCACTTCCTTGACGAGCTCAAGGAAGGCTGCTTTGTACTACTATCTTGATCCTCAAGTCACGAACTGCTGTGCCGCTTGGTTCTGCCCAGCCGGTACTGGGGCAGGATACCCGAAACACGCTTGCACGTCAGGACCTGAAGTTGGATACTACAACCTAGCACTGTTCTTCTATGGCTGCAACTTCGATTGCCTATACTGCCAGAATGCTTCTCACAAGCAGGTTGAAGAAGCGCCCCGCTGCGACGTGAGAACACTTGTCTCAATGAGCCTCGAGAACAAGCGTATCTCGTGCTGGTGCTTCTTCGGCGGCTCGCCGGAGCCTCAACTTCCGTTTGCAGTATCTGCTTCGAATGCAATGCTCGACTCTAAACCCGAGGGCCGAGTTCTGAGGATATGCTTCGAATGGAATGGGACAGGTAACAGATTCCTTGTTGAAAGGGCGGCAGAACTCGCGCTGAAAAGCGGAGGCAACATCAAGTTTGACCTCAAATGCTACAGCGAGACGGTCAGCAAAGCGCTGAGCGGTGTCTCAAATCGCAGATCGTATGAGAACTTTGAGATGCTATTCAGAAAGTACGGTGCTGAGCGTTCTCATCTGCCACTCCTGACAGCCACGACGCTGCTAGTGCCTGGGTACGTAGACGCTTTGGAAGTGGAGAAGATTGCGAGATTTCTCGCGGATTTGGATAGAGACATACCGTACAGTCTGCTTGTGTTTCATCCGGATTTCATGATGAGCGATCTCCCGGTCACTCCCTACCGTCAAGTGGAGGAGTGCTACCGTGTTGCTAAGAAACATCTAGAGAGAGTGAACGTCGGGAATCTGGCGTCGCTCGGAATCAGATCTTGGCCCGTCTAGCTTCGGCGAATTCATGATGGTTCGAGGAAACGATCAAGCGTGTTTCTGATCTCCTGCTTCGAAACTGAACCAACGATGCGCTCAACCTCGGTTCCTCCCTGCAAAAACAAGAGCGTAGGAATTCCCATGACCCCGAACCGTTCGGTCGTGGCAGGGTTGTCGTCAGTGTCCAGCTTCCCAAAAATGACCCTGTCTGCGTATTCTTCCGCAAGCTCCTCGATGACCGGTTCCATCGCCATGCAGGGGCCGCACCATGGCGCCCAGAAATCCACCACCATCAGATCGTATCGTTCAACGGCCAAGTCGAACCCATCATCGGCAAGAGTCATCGGCTGTACAACGTGATCATCTGACTCCGTGCGTGATTCCTCCATGATTCGAGCACACCGTTCATGGCACCAGAATAAAAGAAGATCGTCACGACATCAACCTATCCTGAGTCATCGCCCGATCGAATCAATTAGCCTCGGTCGACTCGTATGATGATCAGCAGGACCTAGCGGGTGCGCCACAAAAGCCTCTCGTGAAGCTGACGATTTCAAGCGCGAGAGGAAGCAATCATTTGCACGCTGGTTGCACAATGCCTTATCCCGTCATGAAGCTTAGCAGTAGCCATGCCGATCAAGTACTTCCCCGCCTCCGACGTGAAGCACCTAACAGACCGATTAATACAGGAACTGAACTTCGCTCACATCCCAAGCGAGAGAGTGATCTGCATCAGGAGTGTTGGGTCAAAATCACGAGGCACAATCGCCCGGGTGCACTCGTTCCCGAGAGTCTGGCAGCGGGGCCTTGCCATGAAGGCCCACTATGCAATTGAGGTTATCTCTGAACACTTCGACGATCTCTCGGGGATAGAGCAGGAGAAGGTGGTAATCCACGAGTTGCTCCATATACCGAAAAGCTTCGGGGGCGGATTCCGCCACCACAAGGATTGGGTTACGAGGCGTAGAGTGGATCGGCTGCACGCTGCCCTAGTTGCGGATCGTCTGAGGAGCCCAAGTAACGGTTAATTCGAGGACAGCTCGTGCGCTAGTCCTCGTAATGCCATGTACGATCTCGAAGAGGCTCGCTTAATCGACGAGATCAAGAAGCGATCATCTCGTCGTGTCGTGCTGCAGTTACCGGAGGGACTGAAGCCACGCGCGGCAAGACTCGCTGAGAAACTTCAGGTTGCTACCGGAGCAGAAGTGCTCGTTTCCGGAGATCCATGCTACGGTGCCTGTGATCTCGCATTGCATCAGATGAAGGAATTGCGTGCAGACCTCTTGATCCACGTAGGGCACGCGGAGATTCCAGATGAAGATGCTCACGATGACATAGTCTACGTCGAAGCAAGATCAGATGAGAAGATCGAGAAACCACTCGCCGAAGCTTTGAAACTCCTAAAGGACGAGAAGAGCGTCGGATTGGCTGCGTCAGTCCAGCATTTGCATTTGCTCAAGCCAGCAAAGGAATCGCTCGAAGAAGCCGGGAAGACCGTGTGGATTGGGAAAGCATCAGGTCGGCTGAAACACGATGGCCAGATACTCGGCTGCGACTACGGAAGCGTACTATCAATCGCGAACAAGGTTGAATCGTTCGTGGTGATCGCAGCGGGTGATTTCCACGCTCTTGGAGTATCACTGTCCACAGGTAAGAGGACGATAGTGGCTGATCCGTACCAGCAGACGGCGCGTGATACTGCACGTATTGTCGATAAGATACTGCGGCAGAGATATGCCACGATTCTAAGGTTCAAAGAAGCAAAGAGGATCGGCATCGTCGTTGGACTGAAGAACGGCCAGACAAATCTGGCTCTCGCAAGGAGATTGAAGACCATCTTGGAGCAGAACGGGAAGAACTGTACACTGATCGCTTCATCTGAACTGATTCCAGAATCAATAGAATCGTTCACAGATCTGGATGGGATCGTGGAGACCGCGTGCCCGAGAATTGCAATCGATGACCGAAGTCGATATCACAAACCTGTGGTAAATCCAGAAGAGGCGCTGATCGCGATCGGCAAGAGAAGCTGGGAAGAGTACGGCAAACATACCGAAGAAACAAGGGATCGAACGTCTCCTGCAACGGATGAGACCGCATCCTAGTCCTCGCATTCAGCTCGAGCAGTACACAACCCCTGCGGCCATCGCGGCTGACATTCTCTTCCTTGCAGCCTTCGTATACCAAGACATCGTAGGCAAAACCGTGGTTGATCTCGGAACAGGTACCGGCAGACTCGCCATAGGCGCTTCCAACTTGGGCGCTCGTCAAATCACGGCAATAGACATTGATTCGGCCGCAATTGAAGTTGCCCGAGAGAACGCCGAAACGGCTAGGGCTAACATAGACTGGATGGTCGGGGATCTGGAGGCGATCCACGGCGAATTCGACACTGTCATAATGAATCCGCCTTTTGGAACAAAGCAGAGACACCTTGACAAGGTCTTCCTCGGAAAAGCCATCCAGATTGGGCGGGTCGTCTATTCCCTACACAAGTCAACCACGCGGGAGCACATCTCGCGCTTCTTGAGGCGACATGGATGCAAGGTGGATGCTATCCATGAATACACGCTGGAAATTCCAATGATGTTCGAGCATCATAGGAAACGGAAGCATCCTGTCAAGGTTGACTGCTATCGAGTGGAGACAAGAGGAAGCTCGCAGTAGCTAGGCGTTCCGGGGATTGTCCCTGCTTATATACGGCCGTTCTCATTATGGAACAAAGCTTCGGCTGAGCTAACCTCTCTACCCAAAGGTCCATGAGCACAAGCAAGGTTCAATCAGAAATGCCTACAAGAGATTTTCGTAAGCCACAATTTGTCGTTCCCGGAGAGGACCTATGCGTTGCTGAGGAGTTCTCACCAGGTCCCGGCACCTACGAGAGTGGCGGGGTAGTCTATTCCCATTTCACTGGCGAAAGGGTGGCAGATCTCAAAGAGAGAAAAGTGAAGGTTGTTGCGAAGGCCAGAACTCCAGTAATGCCTACGGATGGCTCAACGATAATCGGCGAAGTCTCAAATGGCCATGACAAGTCCGCCATCATCAGCATATACAAAGTAGACTCGGAAATTCTCGGCAGACCGTTCACAGGCATCCTTCATATTTCCTCGTCAAGTCCAAGGTACGAGCGGAGCATGGAAGACGTCTGCAAGACAGGCGACATGATTAGAGCCAAGGTCTTCAACGATAAGAACAGGATTCCAGAGCTGACAACGGCCGGGAGAGGGCTTGGGGTGATCCGAGCGTATTGTTCAAGATGCGGTGGATTGCTCGTCCTGACAAACCGCAGGCTACAGTGTCGTGAGTGTGGCAACGTGGAGCATAGGCGCTTGGCCGATGACTACGGAGCATAAGCGAGGTAGGTACGGTTGAATCTCAAAGTTCTAGCTAGATCGAAGAACGAGTTGAAGCTCGAGCTTCAAGGGGAAGGGCACACTTTCTGCAATCTGTTACAGTGGATACTGCTTCAGGACAAGGGCGTTGATATGGCAGGATACGACGTTCCACATCCTCTGCTCCCGAACGCAATCCTGTACGTACGGACAAAGCGAGAGTCGTCTCCCGAGAAGGCATTGACGCGAGCCTTGGCAAAGGTAGGCGAGATGAGCAACGAGTTCATGGAAAAGCTCGACAAAGCCGCCGTCCCAAGCTGATCCGAACAAATCACAGCTGAAGCTTATTCTCACGGATTCGAAACTGGCAAAACTGGGAGACGCATACGTAAACTTCGTCTTCTCGCTCGGCAGATCAAAAGCTCTAGAGGAGCCTCAAGGGATCAAAGTCAGCGATAGGATACTTGCAGAGGCTCTCAGAAGATCTGGGTTGAGGCAAGAGCTACCGCATCGTACGACCCGCCCGGACTGCGCGAACGCGGTTGAGGCTCTCCTCGTGTACGGGTACCTGAACGAGCTGGTTTCGCTCGAGGAAACGGTCGAGCAAATAGCAGCTGCAATGGATTCCCCTGTCGAGGTTTTCGTTCGGCTGATCAAGGCGGTGGCGGAGAAGATCGAAGGCGGGAAGTCCGATCCCGAATGATCAAGCGAGAGATTCGTGTTCTCGGAATAGCTTCCGCTTCGCCTCATCGGAGAGATGGCGCTTCAACTCATGTTGTCGGTGTTGTGTATAGGGGAAACCGTTGGCTTGAGGGTGTCATGCGAGTTGTCATACGACGGGAACAGTCGAACTTGACTACCGGGATCGCCAAGATGACACTCAGGTCCCCACACTTCCCTCAACTCAGAGTCATCGTCTTGGACGAGTTGGTCACCAGATCTGGAAGCTATATCGACATCAAGTCCCTGAGCAAGAAGACGAGACTTCCGACAGTGGCTGTTCTTCGAAAGGAGATGCCGACGAAGCGTCTCTCGAAGACTCGAGCAAGAAATCGCAGCGCATTCAAAGCGTTTGCCGGTCTGCCTTGCAGGAAGTGGAGGGCGACGGGAAACACCTATTTCGTCTACTCGGCGGGCCTGCGTGGGGTCGAGCTCGCTGAGCTTCTCAAAGTCTGTGCTTCGAGGGAAGGCCTCCCGGAGGCAGCTAGGGTTGCTAGGATTGCAGCCTCTTCGCTTCAGAAGTTCCTAGATGGGCGTGAGCCCTAGAGAAATGATCTGATTCGCTGGTACCCACCGCTTTCTCTGAATGTTTTAATAGAGACAGTGAGACTCTCGGTGGCGGATCGGCGAAAATTGAGATTCTGTCCAAAGTGTGGATCAAGGCTAGTGCCCGTTAAGAAGGCTAAATCCATCGTCCTGAGCTGTCCAGGTTGCGAATACGAGACTAGGAAACCTGAAAGGAGCATCCAACCAGTCAAAACCGAGAAGGAGAGCATAATCGTCATCGGCAGAGAAGAACAGAAGATCAGAACTCTGCCTAAGATGAAGGTCGAATGCCCCAAATGCGGTCACATGGAGGCCTTCTACTGGCTAGTGCAAACCCGAGGCGCCGACGAGTCATCCACTCAATTCTTCAGATGCGCAAGCTGCGGAACGACCTGGCGAGAGACTTCATAGGACCACGCGCCTGCACGCAGTAGCCAAGCGATCCGAGCTGACAGGTGCACGGTCATGAGTAAGCCTCTCACGCACACTCGTGACCATCGGACGAATCGCTGTTTTTCGGTCTCCTGTGAAGATCTATTTGTGAGATCAGCACGCAACAAAGGCGCGTATCTCAACAGGAAGGGCAGGGATTCATGAACCTAGAAGAGGAAGCTAGACTCAATTTCAACTCTCGCTACAATTGCGCTGAATCCGTCTCACTGGCCGTGAGCAAACAACTAGGCCGCGTAAAGCAGAGCTCCATGTCTTGCGTTCCGCGAATAGCCACAGGTTTCGGGGGCGGCGTTGCACGAAATGGCGAAATCTGCGGATCCTTGGCAGGAGCCATAATGGCAATCAGTCTAGCCTTGGGACGTGACAACCCTGACCAAAGTCGAGATCCATGTTATGATGCCGCAGACCGTTTCTACAACGAGTTCGTGAAGGCTTTTGGCTCAAGTAAGTGCCGTGAGCTCACGGGACTCGACCTGAAGAAACCTGAACAGAGAGAAGCCTACCAGAAGAGAATTCACGTTGAGCGCTGCAGCCCTATTGTGGCTTGGTCCGCGAAGAGGGCCTACGAGATTATTCGGAAGCCGTGAGGTTCAGAACGGCCCCATCGCGCTTAATAACCCAGTAGAAACGAGTGTTAAGCATAAATCACTACGAACACACGTTAGGACAGGGATCGCATAGTGTTCAAAGCATCAGTGAGTGACGCAAAACTCTGGAAGAATCTCTTGGCTGCAATATCGACTCTAATCGAGGAAGCAGATTTCAACGCGACACCGGATGGCATCAAGCTTCGGTCGATGGATCCATCTCACGTCGCGATGGTTGATTTTGAATGGCAGAAGACGGCGTTCGAGGAGTACGTGTGCCAAGAGCCGACAAAGATTCGCGTGAACATCGCATCAATGTTGAAACTGCTTAAACGCGTCGGCAGCGATGAAATCCTTGAGATGCTCTATGACGAGAAGACGCGCAAGCTGAACTTGACGCTTAAGGGAAAGATGATGCGTAAGTTCACAATACCTACGCTCGATCCTGCACAGGAAGAGGTGCCGACTCCTAAGATCACGTTCAATTCCAAAGTCAAGTTGACCACGTCAACCTTCAGGGATATAATCGAGGACGTGCAAGCCGTCAGCGACAATGTCAGACTCGAAACAACGCCCGAGAAGCTGACGGCCACAGCCAAAACTGAGCTCAGCAGCGCCATCATCGAGCTTGAGAAGGCAAGCGAGATGCTCATTGAGCTCGACGTGAAGGAGCCCTCTAAGGCAACCTTCAACCTGAACTACCTATCGGAGATAACGAAGGCCGGCGCCTCCACCTCCGAGATCGTGACGGTTGAGTTCTCCAGCAATATGCCGATCAGACTGGAGTTCGACATACCCCAACAGGGTCGGCTGTCGTACTATCTGGCTCCAAGGATCGAAGCCGAATAGGGTAGAAGCGTCTTTCCCACACCAGCAGATCATACTTGGGACTTTCCGCACTTCTCGCAGAAGGCGTCTTTCTGGGAAATTACAGCACCGCAGAACTTGCACTTGCGCAACTGTAGGAAACTCTGGAGAATCTTGTCGACTCTATCCGCCGAGCTTAACAAATCGCTTCCCATCGGCATTCTCTGGTCGGCTCCCGTGCCCTGCTCCATACCACGTGGAAGAGTATCTATAAGCTCGCTGGGCGACTAGGATGGTCAGCTTGGGGACTGCGACCATCCGAGAGAGTAAGGAAATGGAGTTTTCATCCACTCTGGACCCTCCAAGGATAACTGCAAGCACAGTGATCTGCAGGAGAACTACCGGGCCGGCTGGTGAAACTGCTTGACAGCGGTCTTGACGAAGCTGGATCATGCGAAGTATCCGTTCACAAACGAAGCCGCGGAGTACGTTAAGAGCCTGAACATCGACATCAACGATCTCACCAGTGAGGAATTCTCCGTCGTACTGGATCTAGCCGAGAGGAGAATCGTCGGCGCATTGACGGCCGGGAGGATCGATTCTGAGCCTCAAGGGGAACCCGAAATACTGGCGTACCCGAGTGCGTTGATGTTCATGGCCCTAGCAGGTGACGAGAGGGCCCGGAGAAGATACGCCTTAGGCGAGTCAAAGCGAGCGTACGAGCTGCTCAGGCAAGAGTCGCCTGAGTTGCTGATCCAGATCGCCGAGCGCACGTTTGGCTGGAATGTCAAGATCACTAATAGAGAGATCGGCGAAACCCTCTACGAATTCGGCCTGTATTACCCTGATTATCTGAGAAATGCCGTGAGGATACGCGATTCCGACTGGAAGCTAACGAACAGAGTATTGGAGCAGGGATTCGTATACTGCGACAAAGACGATTTTGCGAGACTCTTGAAGGAGGAAGTTGAAGCCAGAGTTTTATCGCGAACCGCGGGTCAATACGGGTCCGTGCCAGAAGCTATCGCCACACGGGTTGAGAGGATCCGAAAACTGGTGGTTGCCAGAGCGCAGATGTATGGTACCGAGGACATTCCCAAAGCTGTGTTGGCTGCTGCAATGCCTCCATGCATCAAGGCTCTGCTCTCGTATCTTTCGACTGGAAAACATATCTCTCATATGGGAAGATTCGCAGTAACTTCGTTTCTAAGCAACATCGGAGTCACTGACGAGGAGATCATCAGAATGTTTCGTTCTCAAAGCGATTTCAGTGATAGGATAGCGCGATATCAAGTCGAGCACATTTCCGGAAGCAGAGGCGGCAGGAAGAAGTATACTCCCCCTGGCTGCAAGACAATGAAAACACACAGCATTTGCATCAACCCAGACCAGCTTTGTACAACAATCGCCCATCCGCTCTCATACTACCGTAAGAAAGCGAGAATGATTACGGCAGCAGCGAGAAGACAAAGAGCAACGCAAACGCCGCGGACTCCTTCCTCATAGAGCCTCGGCGAAAGATCTCACGTACTCATCATCAATGGATAGTGATCGCGCTTGAGGTCGAATCGACTTAGGTCTGCTGTGCTGATGCTGCTTCTACTGTTTCCCATCGTCTTCTTCTTCACATTTGATGACGCCGCCCGCCTGAGACCCGCAAAAGTGATCGATCCGTTCCTTTTCGTCGGAAGGTCTCCTATGAGTGGTACGGACACGCGTCTGGTCAAGGCGGTAGTCGCGTCACTTGCTCCCCTGACACCTTCGCAGCGAGTGCGGCTTGGTTCGTTGGGTCTGATCACAGGCTCAGTAGGTCGAGCCACAACCGTCGAACTGCCCTTAACTGCGGTCGAGGAAGCTGCAGGGCTTGATTTCGTTACTGGATTGTTCGCTCCGAGAAGCTTTCATCCCACGCTCGATTCAAGTACATCCGAGATCGGTGCCACGTATGTGTGGCAGAACGTCACAGATGCGTACGGTAGATCTGTTGATGGGTCTGGCGTTCTTATTGGAGTGATCGACACTGGAGTCGATCTATCTCACCCGGATCTGAAGTTTCCGGACGGCACATCCAAGGTCCTGTACTTGTGGGATCAGACCTTGCAAGGGACGAAGCCAGAAGGCTTCACCTATGGTATGGAGTGCTCAAGAAATGAGATCGACAACGGTAAGTGTCCAGAAAAGGACACGTTCGGCCATGGCACACACGTGGCTTCAATCGCAGCAAGCTCCGGTGCTGCATCAGGCATCTATCGAGGGGTCGCCCCCGGCGCCTCGCTCATTGTAGTAAAAAGTGGAGCGCCGATATGTGGGGGCGGTAGTTGGAGCTTTCAAGAGAACGCCATCATCGACGGTCTGCAGTACCTTGTTGATAGAGCTAAGGCGCTCGGGATGAGACTCGTGATCAACCTGAGCTTTGGGGGGAACATCGGCAGCCACGATGACACGAGTCCACTCGAGCTCGCTCTTGACGATATCAGTGAAAAGGGCGTGGTCGTAACCGTCGCGGTAGGAAACGAAGCGGACAGCCAAGTCCATGTGATGGGCTCTCTCAGTCCTGCGAATTCCTCGCGCGTCGGCTGGGGACCAACCGGAGAAGCTCACAATGCGGTCGTTGACTTGTGGTATCCAAAAGATAGAACCGTTTCAGCAACTCTTGTCACACCCTCAGGGGAGGGTGTAACCGGGCCCACCAAGACCAATGGCACAAAGACGGCAGATGGTCTCGTCACTATCCTTTCGGCGACCGCAACCGGGGGAAAGGAAATTATGGTGTCAGTCTCAGCCAACGACACACTGCAGACTTCCGGATGGAATCTGGTCCTTAACTCGATAGACGATGGTCCCAGTCTGAAATGGGACGCTTGGGTGGACAGCGACAGTTGCTCCGACCCGGCCGCCTCTTTCTTGAGCGGCGATGGGTACAAGATCGACCCAAGCGGCACGGTGACAGTTCCCGGCACCGCGAGTGGTGTCATCACGGTCGGAGCCTACGTCAGCAAGAACTCTTGGGTCAATCAGTCGGGAAAGGAAGTCACAGCGAAAGCCTACGTTGTCGGCGAGATTGCAAGTTTCAGTTCTCTAGGTCCAACGAGGGATGGAAGGACAAAGCCTGACGTGTCTGCGCCTGGACTATTCATCGCTGCGGCCCGTTCTTCAGATGTTCCACGAAGCGAGAACGACCCTGATCAGTATCATCGCGTACTCGCGGGAACGAGCATGGCAACTCCTCACATCGCAGGTGTGGCCGCTTTGATGCTTCAGTACAGACCAGAGCTGACACCAAAAGAAGTAAGATTACTTCTGGTTGAAGGAACGAACCTTGATGGCTTCACAGGTTTCATCGATATGTCTGCGGGGTCTAATGATTGGGGCTGGGGAAAGGCGGACGCACGAACCGCAACCTCGCTCTTCAGAGTTGCCTCGATAGTAGAATCACTTCCTCCGACATTCGCTGTTGACTTGGCAGTCGACAGGCACCCTCTCGAGTCCCTTCGAGGCGGAGAGGTCCAGACCATGCGCTTCCCAACAGGCAGCCAGCACTCGTTCCAAGTGACCGGCGAAACGTTTACGGCGAATACGACACGCTATGTAGTCGCTCAATATGGAGCGGCATTCTCGACTGACGGCGCCTTCAAGCCAATGGTGCGAGTACAGTATCTACTCTCCCTCGAGTCACCGCTCGGCCGGACTGAGGGTGCGGGATGGTATGACGCAGACAGCTACCCTAACTTCACAGTTAGACCCTCAGAGATTTCGGAAGGCTTTGCCCAGCTTCTAGGTGTGGCTTTCTTCTCTGACCATTGGATTGACGAGCATGGAAACAGAATATCGTCAGGGTCTCTACGAATGGATTCATCTCACGCACTCAGAGCTTCCTGGGGCACTCGTCTTGCAGACTGGCGACCGGCCCTCATACTAGTCGTCATGATCGTTGCCGTAGCGCTCGCCTTCGAGTCAAGACGAGGAAGGCTGCGAAAAGAACGACGACTCGAATGAGGATCAGTTGAAGCTTAGGCTAGTAACGGGTGACAAAGTAAGAATACATTTGTCTTCGTGTTGGTAGTGTGCCTAGAAGCGGGGGCGAATGCGAGACGGCCTTGGCCGGCTCTCAGGAGAGAGCGCGAATCAACTTCATCAAGCAGGCCTTCGTGCAGTACTACAGCAAACACGGCAGCAGGATCGCCCTGCCTCCTGATTTTCGATCAAGAGAATTCGCGTTTCTCGCATTTGGCGAGAAATTCATGACGCGGCACAAGGCAATCGGATCACACGAAGAGCTGGTCAACAATATCCGGATGCTTGTCCCGTCGGACGTATACTATTCAACCGCCTACTACGCGAAACCTGCGGAAGTAATGGAACGCAAGGGTTGGCTCGGATCCGATCTAGTCTTCGACGTTGATGCCGATCACATCGAGACCCCATGCAAAGCACATCATGACATATGGCGTTGCAGTGACTGCGGGCTTTCGAAGCAGGGAAAGCCTCCCAGTCAGTGTCCAAACTGTGGAAGAGCCAAGTTTGAAGAGCGTACATGGCTCTGTGATGAATGCCTCAAAGCGGCAAAGAACGAAGTCGCAAAACTTATCGATTTTCTAGCAAACGACTTTGGAATACCTGAGCAGAATATGTACGTTTTCTTTTCCGGGCACAGAGGCTATCACCTCCACGTGAGAACAGAACAGGTTCGTAAACTCGACGAGTCCCAAAGAAAGGAAATAGTCGACTACGTGCTGGGTTTGGGACTGGATGTCTTCTTCCAGGGACTCTACAAGAAACCCAAGGATGTAATCGTGGGGCCCCAACAAAATGACCCAGGATGGCGTGGTCGTTTCGCTCGAGAAGCCTACCGAATCATCATGAAAGGTACAGAGGAGGAGCTGATTGCTCTAGGTTTCTCCACTCGCAGGGCGCGATTGGTCATCAAGGAGAGACCAGAGAGAGAAGAGCGTTGGCAGAAAGAGATAATGTGGAGCGAATTTGAAGATAGGTTCCATGTAAATGATGCGACTTGGCGGACAATATTCGAGCGGGCCATTTCAAAGGGCGCGCTGCCTGCGGAAATCGACACCGTCGTAACCACAGATATCCACAGACTAATCCGCCTCCCCGAGACACTGAACGGAAAGACAGGCCTTCGGGCCATGGCAGTTTCGAACTTGGATACGTTTGACCCGTTCGTTGATCCAATAGCTTTTGAGGGAGAAGAGACAGTTCGAGTCGCTGTTGCTCCAGCATTCAGAATGGGGAAAACAAACTACGGACCGTACGTCAAGCAGGATGTTCAGCTGCCAGCCGCCGCCGCTATGCTCCTACTCTGCAAAGGGGTGGGTGATCCCATACAGAAATGACCCGTGATGAACTCTACCGAATCTGGAAGGCCGAGAAGAGCGAGAAGACTCTCCAAAAACTGCCAGCACCATTCTACGCTGAAGTCAGGAAGCTCCTAAGCGAATGCAAGACCTCATCAGCAGCAACCGGCCAGGAGCGAACTCAGAAAGCCATCACCGAAAGAGAGTTCGAGATACTGCGGCGACTCAGCACCGAGATTGCCAAGACACGCATGAGGAAGATTGTCGACGCCGTTCTCTCCGGACAGAAGGTCGCAACTGAAATGCTTGCCGAGGAGGAGGCGGAGTTCGCGAAGATAGTAGCGACTCATGTAGGAGACTACTATCATTTTGTCGATGAACTGGTGCTTGGTGGACTCTCCACTGAGGAAAGAGCGCCGAGCAAGCCTGCTGAAGCCAGGCTGGAAGTCGTACGTTTCCTCTCGGATTTTCCGGCGATAATCGGCGTGGACCTGAAGACCTATGGTCCCTTCAAGTCCGAGGACATCGCAACCCTGCCAACCGAGAATGCTTCCGCACTTGTCAGCCAAGGAGTCGTCAGGCAAGTTCACTTCTCAGAAGGGATAAGGTCAGCTCCGAAACCGGAATGATATCGCTTCGGAGCGACGGCTTGACCCCGAGGCGGTTCCACTTGTCTAACGTCTAGGTTTCTCTTTCTTGCCTTTCAGGAGGGCGTCGAGAGATACGCCGTTGACCGCGTAGACCTTAAATCGGATTCCTGGGATGTCTCCCATGCTTTTGCCTTCAGCGCCGCCGATGCCTTCGATATGGACCTCATCGTGTTCATCGATGAAGTTGAGGGCTCCGTCGCCGGGCAGGAACGCTGTGATGACTTTTCCGTTCTTTATCAATTGAACTCGGACGGCCTTACGTACAGCACTGTTTGGTTGACGGCATTCAACGCCAACCTTCTCGAGAACTATTCCTCGGCCTTGTGGGGCTCCTTGAAGTGGGTCTGCCTTGTAGTCGAGTCCAAGCATGCGACGTTTGTAGGGTGGGTAATGCCATCTGAATCGCTTGTGCCTGCGTTTCGCCTTGCGAGCGGCCAGTAAGCCCCGTGATGATTTGCCCATTGTGATATCCGTTTCCTGAAACTCCTCGTGGTAGACCTTTGCCCGGCTTATATGTTGTGCGTAATTCGCAGCCGAATACGGAAGGCTTGAAAGCAATGTGGCGAGAACATGGTGTCCGAATCACCTATGCGGAAGAGTATCCTCGACGACAGAGCAGCGGCTGCGAAGATCGACCGCGAGAACATGCTGGGAGTTCTTGAAGAAACTCCAGAGGCCTACGAGCAAGCATACGAAGCCGCATTGACCTCTGAGTTTCTTCCGCAGGCTCTTCCGACGGCTCCCGCCTACTTGGCATTGGTTGGTATGGGTGGCTCAGCGATAGGAGCGGACATACTGAAAGAGTGGCTCACTGACGCTGAGACGGCAATTGAAGTCATAAGAGGCCCAAAGCTGCCAGGGTCAATCCGGGTGGGTACGTGCGTTCTTGTCGCCAGCTACTCAGGTCGAACAGCAGAGGCTCTGAAAGCCCTGAGAGAGGCTCAAAGGCGCAATGCGCAAATCTCATGCATCGCCTCAGGGGGTGAGCTTCTCAGGATTTGCCGGGAAGAAAGGATCCCTCATATAGAGGTCAGGGCTGGACTGCAACCACGTGAGGCATTGCCTCACCTCCTCTGCGCCTCTCTCGTCACACTTGAGAGGTGGGCAGTTTGCGATCATCTGATCATCGAGGCCGACTTGAAGGCTGCCATAGGACAGCTGGATGAGCTGAGGGAAAGGATTGGATTCCAAAGACCTCTGGCTAGAAACCCTGCAAAACAGCTGGCGGTTCGACTTGATGGATCAATTCCATTCATCTACACACCTCAGTATCTAGCCGCAGCTGGGAGAAGATTCAAGAATCAACTCAACGAGAACTCGAAGGTACTCGCGAAGTTCGAAGTTCTTCCCGAAATGCTCCACAACGAGGTCCAGGGGTGGAATATGCTCGCAGAGGGCTTCGCTGATTCCGTATCGTTCGTGTTTTTGAGAGGCTGCGAAGATAAAGAGGATGCCGCCCAATTGGGGAGACTGAAGCGTCTGATCCGTCAACTAGGCGGAAAGAGAGTATACGAGATCTCTCTAAGATCTCCGGCACCTTCGTCCGCTATTCTCGCGGTGACATTCTATTGCGACTATGTTTCCTTCTATCTCGCATTGGTGCGCGGCGTCGACCCAACTCCAGTTAGGACGATTCAGTCACTGAAACGCCTGACGCGCCATTCGACCTAGGGATACCCAACCAGCAATGCAAAAGCCTACTAAGGAGTGTGGAGCCTCGTGGATTTCGGAACGTCGCTGTCAAGGGGGAATGGAGTAGTTGTCGATTGAGGAACGCGCGAAATCAATTGGAGTCAAGATCCCACAAGCTGCTACACCAGTAGGTGCTTACCTACTTGCGGTTCATGGTGGGACGCTACTTTTCACAGCTGGTCAAGGCCCTGTGAAGGACGGGGTTCCTGTTTTTAAGGGCAAAGTTGGTCAAGACATCACAGTTGAGGATGCGTACGAGGCTGCGAAACTAGCTGCATTGAATTGTTTGGCGGCCGCGAAGTCGGCTCTGGGGACGCTGGACAGAATTGAACGTGTTGTAAAGGTGAACGGTTACGTCAACAGTGCTCCAGGTTTCACAGACCAAGCGAAAGTCATGAATGGTGCTTCCGATCTTCTCGCACAGATCTTTGGAGAGAAGGGACGTCACGCTAGAACATCCGTTGGCGTCAGCGAGCTTCCTTTGAACATCGCCGTGGAAGTGGACCTCGTTCTGGCTTGCGCTCCCTGATCGTCAACCCATTTCGCGAGCCAAGTTACTCCGGCGGCAGAGGAGGCTGCCTTGCTCCGCAGTTAGGGCAGAAGACCGCGAGGATGATCAACGGTGCTCCGCAGTTCACACAGTACTTGGTCCCTCGTGCCGGTTGACGAGGTGGAACGGGAGGTTCTGAAATGTGAGAAGCAGCGACGGCCGGTCCAACTGGGCCTGTAGGGACCTGTGGACCACGCGTCCTATCCGCGTAGATAACGAACAGCAGCAACGTGAAGAAGGCCGATAATAACGCGGAAACCACGTAGTAGACAATATTGTTAGCTTGGAACATCAGTCCAAGCAGACGCGCACCATTCATGTAGATGCCCGGGTTGGTCAGTTCCGAATACGAGAAACTCGGCCAGACGAATGATGCAATCCAAGCTGTGACCACAGAAGCGACTCCGGAGATGGCAATGTAGCCTATCATCGTAGCCAAGTTCTTCCGCACGAAAGCGAAACTCACCTTGATCGATTTCACTATTCCAATATCGTCCATCACGAGCGCCTGCATCCACGGCAGAAGAAAGATGAAGAGAACGAGTTCGATCAATCCAACCACTAGTATGATCCCGAGCAATCCGAAGATGATTGGGGCAAGTAGGCTGACGATGGCGGTGGGCGTGAGTTCTTCTGGAGGAGTCAGCTGCCCAATATTGAGGGCGAGAACGCTCGCCGCCGCAGTCACTATTCCAACAGCCACCGGAACAGCAAGTATCACTCCGACTATTATTCGGCCGCCGAGGATTCGCAGGAAATACTTCTTGGCCCCTACCCATAGATCAGTGAGTTCCGTTCGTCCCTCGATAACCACGCATCTGTTCATGTATGCCCATCCAGCAGTCACCAAAGTGTCGAACAGGAAGATCCCCACCAATAGGAGGAGCATTCCTCCCACTGCCGTTTGGATAAGCCCCCAAGTGTCCCCGGTCAGACCGAATGCCACTATGAGTGGGAGCAGCAAGAACGCCATCACAGTCATGATGACAAGTGGTAGAATAACTTGAATCAGGATCGGCGGTACTATCAGCATCCAGTTCTTCTTGATTCGTGCTGCGGATTGACTGATGAGGGTTCCTAGGTTCATCTGCTTCACCGCAACGACTAGTCTCGTCAACCTTCGACAACGAGTTTGGGATTTAAGTGCGGCGTTTAGGAGTCAGCCGTTCAGGGTTTCATGCCCTTCTTGTAGTCTCCGGCATCATGATCAAAGGGTGTCTTGCGACCCTCGCAATATGCTGCAAGATTCTCGATGAGTCCCTTCCAATAGAACGTAACGGAGTCGCGTTCTTGTGCACTCTCATGTGCGTCGATGTGGTCAAGGACGAGTAATGCAGCCTTGCCTCCGGCTTTCTCGACGAAGCTCCAGATTCCCAATCCAGAGACGATGTCGCTGTATCGATGTACTATCGTATGATTTCGCACCAGCGCCACTATCTCGGCGCTCGGGTAATTGTCGCCGACAAGTTTCCCTCCTAATGAGAATTTGTCGATGTGACATCGCGGATCGTACCAGATCTTCAGCGCTCTTGTTTGTTCAGACGCTCTGTAGACACGAGCCACAGGGGCTTTGATCGTCTTCTCAATATGAACGGTTCCTGCCAATTCCTCCAATCCTTCGCGTGCTCATGAAGCTCGTCGGAAACTCAACCTTCCGCTTTACAAGCAAGAATGGAAATGCCCCACTGTGTTCTCCAAACCCACGATCAACGGTGGGTTACAGATGTTTTCCCAACAGGCTTGTCCGAATGTTCTTCCGTATCGTGACCCTCAAATTATGGGCTGGCTGAGCCAAGCCTTGACTCTCTCCCTGCGGTTCTTCTCCTCTTTCCCCGAACAGTTCTTGTCGGGCACGAACTAAGAGAAAGGGTACAACGTCTATGATGCGTTGAAGCGTGGAGAATCCAAGGCGGAACAGGAGGCTCACCTAATATCACATGAGTATTCGTGCGAGAAGTGCCGCAAGAAAAATGTGGTCCCGATCACACGGCCAGCGTTCAGTCGAATCTGTGCGAAGTGTGGCGGAAAAATGCGATACAACAAGTCATCGTGGAAGTGGTTTTGTGACAACTGCCAAACCTCAGTCACGGCTTGGCTCCGGCAGAGGAAACATAACTCCCAGCACATTGCCGAGCGAGTGCTTATCGGGTTATACTAACTACACATCCAACCTGAACGAGGTTCTTTCACCATAGACCCTCACCCCCGGCTCGCCAGTCCCCATTTTCATCAAAAAATGTGCAGACGCGCCATGTCCACTATGTCAGCTCACTGGCCATATACTTCAGTTGTCTTAACATCTCCACACCAAAGGCTTTTGCCCCTGCTGGTAGCGACCCACTTTTCAAAGCCTCTTCTATCACCATGATGGCTCTTTGGACTGTATCATGCTGTATCATGCGAATAATGGATTCTTCGAACTTCGATGATGTGCTTGATTTGCTCGTTTGAACTTCGATGAAATGTTTGATTTGCTCTGAAGCTATCGTGAGCTTCTCCAAGGCCAATTGATATTGTCTGTCTTTGTCTTCCTGTTTTTGCTTCTGAGTAATCTGATAGACTATGACCCCGTAGAGCAGTACAATAAGTCCCGCGACCACGAAACTCGTGGAGATCAGGAGTCTCGTGTCGGATGATACTGAGGGCGTCCACATCTCGGCCATCGTATAGATACTAGAGGCGAATTCGTAAGCGAAGCCCGCTATCAACAGAACCGCACCCACGAACAGAGCTTGACGAGCTGTAACCCTTGCCAAAAGAACCGCCATGCCCCTTTCATTAACACCATTAATCCTTAGTATTTATGGAAGGGGTCCGCGCAACCTAGAGCAAGTACCTAGAACAGATGATATTCGAGGATCCATCAGGCGTATTCTAGTACGTCTCTAAGAGACTTGCCACTGAGCGTGCCACGCCGCATTTGAGAAGTAGGAGGGGCGTTCTTTGTTTGTTTGTGTGTGGGTACCTTGGTGCGGGCACTTTTCTGCTGAGTGAGGTGAACCTCGCTTGGCCGATCCCTTCTTAACACCTTAACGCTTTCGCAACCCTCGAGCCACTAAGATGCCTCGCCGGCATCTCGACGTCAGAGGCTGACTCCCGTAACACCTAGCGGGCACACGAGGTTTATCGGCAAAACATCATGCCCTATGTCATGTTTAAATACGCCTCGAATGGGTTCCCCTGATCGATTACAGCATTGTTATTGCCTGATGAGATTGCCTCAAAGTCAGTGATTCCAGCGATCCGAGCAATGGTCGTCCGAAGGCTTGTGGATGAACATGGGATGACTCAGCTGCAAGCTGCTCGCCTGTTGGGAATCACCCAACCAGCCGTGAGCAAGTACATGCACAACAAGCGAGGAGTCGCGATCAAACTGGAAGGAGTCGCTCGCGTGGACGAGGCCACGAATAGGATCGCTACCATGCTCGTGTCAGGAAAGGCAGGACAGGTGCAGGTGATGGGCAAACTCAACGAAGTGTCAATGCAGGTGAGGAAGAGCAGGCTTATGTGCGATCTCCACAAACGCCTAGAACCGGGCTTGAACTTGGGCAGTTGCCGGATTTGCGAAGCCTAACCAACTTCAAGCGCGGAAACCAGCGATGAATTGCGCTCAAGGTGACCGAGCATGAGCACAGACGCCGCAGAGGGGTCGCAGTCGACGTCTGCTCATAATGAGATGCGACAGCCTCCGGGCATCTGGGTTGGTAGCCTCAGAGACTTGGTGGAGAGGGTAGTGGGTTCTGCTCCGCTGAAGTACTTGGTCAACTGGAGTCGTCTCTACTCGCTTTGGCCGGTTCACCTGACGACGGCGTGCTGTTCAGCCGAATTCGGTGCTATGATGGGTCCAAGATATGACCCAGAAAGGTTCGGCATGCAAGCTGCAGTGGGATCGATGCGTCAGAGTGACCTGCTGATTATCGAAGGGACCGTAACGAAGAAGATGTTGAAGCGGATCAAAGTCATTTGGGAGCAGATGCCCAACCCGAAGTATGCGATTGCGATGGGTGACTGCGCTTGCTCAGGTGGCCTCTTTCACGATTCCTACAGCATAATCAATGAAATCGAAAAAGCAATACCGATTGACGTCTACGTTCCTGGATGTCCTCCGAGACCCGAGGCGCTTCTGAACGGCATCATCAAGCTTAGAGAAAAGATTCGAAGAGAGGAGGTCTATCCGAAATGAGCGCGACACCCTCGACTCCAGAGCAGAGAATCTCCGTCGCCATCAAGGAGCAGCTAGGGAACGCGATAGAGAACGTGGCTGCGCTTGACCGGGGCCGCATATCAGTTATCGCTCGTAAGGAAGTGGCAAGAGATGTCGCGGAATGGTTGCAGCGGTTCGGGTTCGATCATGTGCTCGCAGTGTCTGGAGTTGATCATCCTTGGGAGAACCATCTCGACGTCGTATACTTCCTCTCATCTTACTCGCGTGACGACCTCAAACACGTAGTCGTTTCACTCAAGGTTCACCTTGAGCGAGAAAACCCTTCGTTGCCCTCGCTGACACCGATTTGGGAAAGCGCCAATCTGTTCGAGCGTGAGACATACGAAATGTTCGGAGTGAATTTTGAAGGTCACCCGAATCTTCAGAAGCTGTTGCTGCAGGACAACTGGGATGGTCCGCCTCCGCTGAAGAAAGACCTGAAAATCCCGGAGCTGGCCTGATTTGTCCATACTCGACCTCAATGTTGGACCCCAACATCCCGGCTCCGGCCACATGAGGATCAAGCTCAAGACTGATGGCGACATCATAGTCGAGGCAACTCCGGATATCGGTTACGTTCACAGAGGATGCGAGAAGATCGCGGAGTCCCGCAATATCATTAAGAACATTCCGATGCTAGAGCGACCCAATATCGCAGATTCTTCACACCTCAACTGGTCCTACATCGCGCCGATTGAAGAACTCCAGGGAGTCGAGGTTCCGGAACGGGGCCTGCACATACGGACGATGCTCTGTGAGATCAACAGGATAGCCAGTCACCTCTATGGAATGGCAATCATGGGCGGAATCTTCGCAGGGCACACCACGATGTACATGTTCGGATTCGGAGACCGGGAACTACTTCTCGACTTGCACGAGATGCTAACAGGAGCGAGAATGACTTTCTCGTTCTTCGTGCCGGGAGGGGTCAGGCGGGATCTTCCCAAAGGCTTCATAGAGAAACTGGCCGAGACACTGGACTATATTGAACGACATCTCAGTGCAATCGACCGTGTCTTTGTGAGCAATCCGCTCTTCGCGGAACGCGCAAGAGGCGTCGGCGTCTTGAGAAAAGAGGATGCGGTCAAACTTGGTGTTGTCGGCCCAGTTCTTAGAGCGTCAGGCGTGACGTGCGACGTAAGGAAGGACGCCCCCTACGGCGTCTATGACAAAGTGGACTTTGAGATCCCCTCATTCAAAGAGGGAGATAGCTTATCGCGATGGCTCGTAAGATTCGAAGAGATTAAGCAGAGTATATCGATCCTCAGACAGCTGACGCGAGACATCCCCAAGGGACCAATCGCAAGGAAAAGTCCACTGGTTGTTCCGAAAGGAGAAGCTATTGGCAGAATCGAGTCATCACGCGGAGAGATAAACCACTACGTTGTCGGCGACGGAGGCGACAAGCCATTCAGAGTCAAGATGAGCACGGGCTCATTCAAGAACCTCGCTGCACTGCCTTTCCTTCTCAAAGGAGTTCGCATAGGTGACATGCCGATAATCTATGGGAGCCTAGACTATTGGCCCGTGGAAGCGGACAGGTAAGACGTGACGCCAGTGTCAGCAGCTGAGGCGTTCTGGGAAGGCGTGAAACACATCTTCAAGAGAACCTTCACGCTGAAGCATCCCTACCAGAGGCATGAGATTCCGGACGGGTACAGGGGCAGGCACCTGCTGTACTTGGATCGATGCACGGGGTGTGGAATATGCGCATGGATCTGCCCCGAGAAATGTATCACAATGGTGCCAGTGACGGAGAAAACATATCCACAAAACCCTGAGAAGAGGTTCCCTCAGTACTGGTACACCCGCTGCTGCTTCTGCCACTTCTGCACGGATTACTGCCCGACTGGAGCTCTGGACTACACGAAGGACTATGATCTTGCGGAGTATGAGAAGGAGTTGATCATCTGGAGCCCCGAGAGGCTATCAAAGGTTCCCGCCAAATACGAAGAATACCGTACTAAGTTTCACGGCTGGGCTGGTGTTAATCATGTGCCCTCGACGAAAGAGTCGTGAAAGACGGAATGAGTGAGCCCCAGGACATAATCATCCGGAAGATAGGCCGACGGAAGAAGTCTCGGAGACGAACTCGCGGGCCCTACCGGAAGTCATCGAGCGCCGGAATGGGTGCAATCGAGTCGCGAAGTTGAGGTGTTGAAGCGACTAGGATCTGGGAGGTCTGTGAACGAATGGCGAAACGCAAAAGTATGACGTATGTTATGATCATCCAGAGGTCGGCGTGCATGTCCTTCGAGCAGAAGGGAGAAGAATGACGCTGAATGTGACCAAGATACGAAAGGATTTCCCAATTCTAAAGAGGAGGATATCAGGCAAGCCGCTCGTCTACCTGGACAATGCCGCAACCTCGCAGAAGCCCAAGGCAGTCATCGCCGCAATAGACCGATACTACCAAGAATACAATGCAAACGTACACCGCGGCGTTCACCGACTGAGCGAAGAGGCGACGATCGCTTTCGAGCAGTCGAGAGAGAAATTTGCTCGCTTCATTGGCGCAAAGACCTCGAAGGAAATTGTCTTCGTAAGAAACGCAACAGAAGCTCTGAACCTAGTCGCACTCACTTGGGCAAGAGCGAACCTCAGGTCCGGAGATCGTATTCTCCTCACTGAGATGGAGCATCACAGCAATATCGTCCCGTGGCAGATGCTGGCAAAGGAGAAAGGTCTCAGGATCGAGTACGTCGAGATCCGCGACGACGGAACACTCAACTGGGAGAACTTCGAACAATTGATAAAGGAACGCCCCAAGGTTCTTAGCCTGGCTCACGTTTCAAACGCATTGGGCACAATCAACCCGGTCAGGCAAATGGCACGGGAAGCCCATGAGATGGGCGCAACCGTGATAGTCGACGCCGCACAATCGGTTCCGCACATGCCGGTTAACGTTGCTGATCTCGAATGCGATTTCTTAGCCGCGTCAGGTCACAAAATGCTAGCCCCCACAGGAATTGGAATGCTCTATGGAAGGCAAGACCTTCTCGAGCACACGGAGCCGTTGATGGGCGGCGGAGAAATGATAAAGGAAGTTCATCTCCAAGAGGCCCGATGGAACGACCTCCCATGGAAATTCGAAGCTGGAACTCCAAACATTGAAGGCGTCATAGGGCTAGGGGCTGCAGTCGACTACCTCACAGAACTGGGCATGCAGAACGTGAGGGAGCATGAGAAGAATATCACGAGATATGCAATCGAGCGACTGGCGAATGTGAAAAGTCTGGCTCTATATGGCACAAGGGAAATCGAGAAGCGCGGAGCAGTAATCTCGTTCAACCTTGGCGACATCCACGCGCACGACCTAGCCACAATACTTGACACCCAGGGCATAGCGATAAGATCCGGACAACACTGCGCCGAACCTCTAATGGAACGTCTCAAAGTACCGGCTACATCTAGGGCCAGCTTCTACATCTACAATACGAGACGGGAAGTTGACATTCTCGTCAGGGCTCTCGAAAAGGCTGGGAAGATGTTCAAGATATGACCACAGACATCTACAAGGAGACGATTCTGGACCACTACAGACATCCCAGAAACTACGGGGACTTGCCAAACGCAAACGCCCACGCTAGGGACGCTAACAATCTATGTGGGGACGTAATCGAGATGCAAGTCAGAGTCAACGCTAAGATGATTGGCGATGTCCGCTTCAGAGGACAAGGATGTGCCATAAGCATGGCAACCGCATCGATGTTAACAGAATTCTCCAAAGGCAAGCCGGTCTCAGAGGTCAAGAAACTCGAGAAAGATGACCTCATCAAGCTTCTTGGAGCAGACCCAGGACCTGCGCGAATCGATTGCGCGCTCCTAGCGCTGGACGTCCTGAAGACAGCGATCAGTGCGCAGCAAGGTACCAAGGTACCCGAAGAACAAGACCAGAAATAGTGAACCACGGCGTCCGAGCTGCCCTAGCTTTGGTGAGCTTTATTCATTGTAAAGACCCTTATTCGATGGAGAAAGCCGATTTTGAAACGTATATCGTCATGTGCGATCATAACACAGCTATCAGTCCACGTCATACGTACGTGGGTACTGGGTTCGAGGGGCGCACATCCAATTATCCCAATTCTCTCATTTTCTCGTATGATATCTGTGTATGATTCTCATCCCACATGCGATCCGGGCATCCGTCATCTCTTCTTTGATGGTTCCATGATGATGTGACTGTCATCGAGCCATATCGTCAATCTCTTCATACCCAATGCCCTCTATGTGGGCCAATCGTTCTCATGCACATTCACTTCATGCACGTGCAAAGAGTTATCCAAGGTCGCATGACTACCATGTGAGGGCGGGTGCGTCTGCTTGAGACGGGCAGTTGATATTGTCGTTCTTTTCAGCCTGATGGTGAGTGCACTGTCACTTTCGGCGTCGGCTCAGGCTCAGAATACATTCTACCTCCATGCCAGCTACTTACTGGATCAGAATGCCCCGACAGGAACGACGGCGAATGCGCTCAAGCTAGCCACGGGATTATACTATGTCTGGAAGTCCGCTTTGTTCTCAGCCCAGCTATCCTTTCCTGCAGGAGCATGGACCGCAGCTGTCTGGATGAATATGACCCAGGGGCCCACGCAGTATAGACTCAAGCTTGGAACGGTAAATCGCTCTGTGTTCGTAGAATATGCTCATTCGTTTACGCCGATAGTCACGTCGGCTTCACCAGCGCGGTATGAAGTTAGCATTTCCGTCGGAGCATTCAACGTGCCCGCAGGTCAGTCGCTCGCTATGGGATTCCTTCGCCAGTGGCAGAACGGAAGCTACTCGCCTGCTGCTTTCCTCTTCTTTGACTCTCAGGCCATGCCGTCAAGCATGACCAGTCCTGCTGTTGCTACAACTACGTCCACTACAACTCAGACCACAACTCACGAGACGACCACGACAACCCAATACACAGCCACCACTCAGACTGCAACGCAGCAGACTACGACTCAGACCACAACTCAGCAAATGACTACCGCTACCACGGAAAGTACAACCACAATGGCCGCTGTCGGATCCAGTCTAGGCATGGGATGGGCATTCGCTCTTATCGGGATAGGGGTTGGAGTGGCCTGTGCAGGTGGCGGGGTGGCAGCAGCTCTGAGCGGCCGGCAATATCCTCAAGTGTTCACCTATTTCGGCTACTACTATTGCAGGAAACATCGGGTCCCAGTCTGGTATGTCCAAGGCCATCTCTGGTGTCCAGTTGAGCGGAGATATCTGAGATCCTGAAGAAACATCATGGTCCAAAAGGGCATATCAGAACAAACCTACATAGCCACCATCGACGAAATAGCGAGGCCATGCATTTTCCTCCTTTCGCGAAAGGAGACGGGAAGTCGTATACCCGGATGACCATCGATAGTCCCTGAACTCATCGGGGAAACGTTGAATTACAAGGACACCATTCTAGCGACAGAGTCCGGGAAAGTAGGTGCCTAGAAGCTCCCCTTGGTACGTCGATCCGCGTATAACATGTGCTCAAAAACCAACGTTTTCCATAGGATTACCCTTATTAGCGCGTCGTCTTGTGCTAAGGGGGAGTTTCGTTAGGGTTCCTAATTTTCGGGGCCTAATGAGCGTTTGGATATCGGAGAGAGAGGATCGCATGAAGAATGAGGAGAATAAGAAGGCTATAGACGTTTTCAAGAATCAACTCGTGCCGAAACATGAGATTGTGCCAAAGCGCGAGGCCGAGGAGTTGCTGGAACGTCTACACATCAAGGCGCATCAACTGCCTTACTTGAGAGACGATGACCCAGCCGCCAGGCAGATAGGCGCAAAACCATGGGACGTGGTAAGGGTCACTCGTCGAAGTCCCACTGCGGGAGAAGTTGTGGTTTACAGGTACGTTATCGAGAGCGAAGCAGGAGGAGGCAAGTTTGATCAGTCAAGTTGAGCCCCAGATGTGGGGACTAATTAAGGAGTTCTTCCGCGAAAAAGGTCTTGTCAGACAACACATCGACTCATACAATGAATACATCGAGTCCGGATTGCAGGCAATCATCGACGAAGTTGGCTCCATCCCGATAGAGATCGAAGAGTACCCGTTGAAGATCAAGCTCGGGAAGATAGAGATCGGAACGCCTAGGGTAACCGAGGTTGATGGGTCTGAGAGACCCATCTATCCAACGGAGGCACGGGTGCGTAACCTAACATACGCTGCGCCACTTCATCTTGAGATGACGCCAGTAATCGGAGAGCGGGAAGGTCAGACGGAGATTGTCTACATGGGCGATTTCCCTGTCATGCTCCGTTCGAAGATATGCCCCCTCTCGAGACTGACTCCTGATGAGATGATCAGCATCGGAGAGGATCCCATTGATCCGGGAGGATACTTCATTGTTAACGGCGCGGAACGCGTTGTAGTGGCACTTGAGGATCTTGCGGCGAACAAGATACTTGTGGACGTTGAGAAGACCGGAGTGAACCCGGTCTACAAAGCGAAGATCTTCTCGACGACCTTAGGCTTCAGGGCACGTACTGAAGTCACACTGAAGGCGGACGGAGCGGTGTACGTCATGGTTCCAGGAGTGCCTGCTGAGATTCCATTAGTCGTTCTAATGAAGGCACTTGGCGTTCAGGAAGATCTGAAGATTGCACAGCTGATTTCTGATGATGAGATTATCCAGAATCAGTTGGAAGGCTCATTCGAGAAATCACAAGGCATCCTGTCCATCAGAGACGCGCTCCTCTATGTCGGAAACCGTCTGGCGCCTGGGCAGGTGGAAGACTACCGTGCGAAGAAGGCTGAAACGGTTATTGACCGGAACTTTCTACCTCACATTGGACGTACTCCTGCCGAAAGGAAGGAGAAGGCGTATTTCCTCGCAGAGATCACGACAAGGATCATCGAGCTGAAACTGGGTAGACGTACCCCTGACGATAAGGACCACTACTCGAACAAGCGACTCAAGCTAGCCGGCGCCTTGATGGCGGATCTATTCAGAATCTCATTCCGAAATCTCATTCGTGACTTGAAGTACCAATTGGAGCGTATCACCATCAGGAGACATCAGGAACTCTCGATCACCAATGCGATTCGACCGGGCATAATCACTGAGCGTATCCAACACGCTGTCTCCACCGGTAACTGGGTGCGAGGAAGAGTCGGTGTTACACAACTTCTAGATCGAACAAACTACTCCTCCACGCTGAGTCATTTGAGGCGACTTCAGTCCCCGTTAAGCAGAAGTCAGCCCAACTTGGAGGCACGTGACTTGCACGCGACACACTGGGGGAGACTTTGTCCTAACGAAACCCCTGAGGGATCAAACTGTGGTCTCGTGAAGAACTTGGCATTGTCTTCCACTCTATCGATAGGGGTCGATTCGAGGGAGTTCGTGCTTAGACTACGGAGAATGGGAGTCACTCCGATCGAAGAAATGGAGGACAAAGCTGCAACCTCCGGCGCCAAGGTAATAGTTGACGGTCTGATTGCAGGCGTCGCAAATGCGCCAAAGGAACTCGTGCAAGAGCTCATACGCATGCGTCGTACCGGCGAAATCAGCTCCGAAGTGAACCCTGCATACTTCTCTCCAGAAAGAGAGAACGCTCGAGGATATGTCTACGTCAATTGCGACGGCGGGAGAGTTCGAAGGCCCCTCATCATAGTAGAAGATGGACTTCCCAAACTGAACCGTGAGCATGTGGAAGCTGTTCTCAGAGGAGAAATGCGATGGGAGGAGCTCGTCGAGAAAGGAATCATCGAATACCTAGACTCAGACGAGGAGGAGGGTGCTCTCGTGGCACTCGACCTCTCCAAAATCTCCAAAGACACTACGCATCTTGAGCTTGCATCCTACACGATGCTGGGCATCTGTGCCTCAGTTATTCCATATTCTGAGCATAACCAGTCGCCTAGGAACGCCTACGAGTCAGCGATGGCGAAACAAGCGTTGGGAGTTTCCTGCACCAATTTCTTCAACCGAGCAGATTCACGGTCGCATCTTCTGCACTATCCGCAAATGCCTCTCGTCAGAACGAAACCAATGGACATCATCAACTACGATGACAGGCCCGCAGGTCAGAACTGCGTGCTGGCAGTACTATCATTCCAAGGGTACAACATGGAAGACGCCATTGTCTTCAACCGTTCATCGGTGGACCGAGGATTCGGACGCTCCACCTTCTTCCGGATCTACGAGGGTGAATGCAGACAATACCTCGGAGGGCTCCGCGACAAGTTCGAAATTCCAGAGGCCGGTACCAGAGGATACAGAGGCGACAGATACTATCGCCTCCTTGAGGAAGATGGAATAATCTCGACCGAGGCAGATGTGAGCGGCAACACAGTTCTTGTAGGCAGAACAAGTCCGCCTAGGTTCTTGGAAGAGTATCGCGAGTTTGAAGTCAAAGGACCCACGAAACGCGATTCATCGGTAGGGATGCGTCCTTCAGAGGTCGGCGTGGTCGATACTATCTTCGTCACAGAATCGATTGAGGGTAGCAAGCTCGTCAAAGTGAAAGTCAGGGATACACGTGTTCCCGAACTTGGGGACAAGTTCGCGTCAAGGCACGGGCAGAAGGGAGTCATCGGGCTGCTGGTTCCACAACAAGATCTGCCTTTCACGCAAGACGGTGTCGTTCCCGATGTCATCATAAACCCTCACGCTTTCCCGTCGCGTATGACGATCGGACAATTCGTCGAATCATTGGCTGGAAAGGTCGCATCGCTGAGAGGAGAACCAGTTGACGGGACCCCATTCAGTAATGAGCGCCCAGAGCAACTTCGCGACGCGTTGCTCAAACTTGGATTCACGCAGAGCGGAAGCGAGGTATTCTACAACGGTATCGACGGAAAGAGGTTCATGGCCGATGTATACGTGGGAGTCGTTTACTATCAGAAGCTTCACCACATGGTTGCGGACAAGATGCATGCTCGAGCGCGCGGCCAAGTGCAGATGTTGACGCGTCAGCCTACGGAGGGCAGAGCTCGTGGTGGAGGCCTAAGGTTCGGTGAAATGGAACGCGACTGCCTAATCGGGCATGGAGCGTCCGCCTTGCTGAGGGATAGGCTCCTCGAGGAATCTGACAAGTACACGGTCATGGTCTGTGAAGTATGTGGTCTATTAGGCTATCATGACATCAAGCAGAACAAGTACATATGCCGCATCTGCGGCGAGAAGGCAGTAATCTCCCCGGTAGCACTGTCATATGCGTTCAAGCTGTTGCTGCAAGAACTGATGGCTCTCGGGATAGCTCCTAGACTCAACATTTCGGAGCGTGCATAAGATGGCGATGGTTGAAGAAGCAACTAAGGTAATCGGCAGCATCCGATTCTCGCTCCTCTCCCCGAGCGAGGTACGTCGGCTCTCAGCAGTTGAAGTTCAGGCAGCGGATACGTATGATGAAGACGGCGTTCCTATTGTTTCAGGCCTAATGGATGGAAGATTGGGAACACTAGAGCCCAGGCAGAAGTGCAAGACATGCGGAAACACCGCAGTAAGCTGTCCAGGCCATTCCGGGCATATCGAACTCGCTGAGCCGGTAATTCACGTCGCTTTCGCGAAACTCATACACAAGCTTCTGTCCGTGACCTGCCGGAACTGCGGCAGGGTCCTCATGTCAAACGAGAGGATCGAGAATTACAAAGCAAAGATAGCAGAGGAGAAGAAGCGCCTCAACGAAGTGCCCACAGCTTTCTTTGATGCGATCATGAAGGATGCAAAGAAAGTTCAGGAATGCCCACACTGCGGGACACGGCAACACACGATCGAGCATCAGAAGCCCACCACCTTCATAGACGAGACAGGAGCCAGGCTCACACCGAGCGCAATCAGAGAAATGCTCGAACGCATTCCTGATGACGATCTTCGCATTGTTGGAATGGATCCGACAGCCGCGAGACCAGAATGGATGGTACTTCAAGTTCTCCCAGTTCCACCCGTTACGGTACGCCCGTCCATTACACTTGAGTCGGGTATACGATCAGAAGACGACTTGACTCACAAGCTCGTTGACATAATCCGAATCAACCAGAAATTGGGTGAAGCTCTAGAATCCGGCGTTCCGGTCAACATCATCCAAGAGCTGCACGACTTACTCCAATATCATGTCACAACATACTTCGACAATGAAGTCTCCGGTCTCCCGCCGGCCCGTCATCGCTCCGGTAGGGCGCTGAGGACAATCAGCCAGCGTCTAAAAGGCAAGGAAGGCAGGTTCCGGGGCAACCTGTCAGGAAAGCGAGTGGACTTCTCCGCAAGAACTGTGATCTCGCCTGACCCCAACTTGGACATCAGCGAAGTTGGCGTGCCCGTCGATATTGCAGCGCGATTGACAATTCCCGAACGTGTCACGCAATGGAATATTGAAGAAATGCGGAAGCTCATCCGGAACGGCCCCGACCAGTACCCAGGCGCCCTCTACATTGTGCGCCCGGACCAGAGAAGAGTAAGACTGGAGTTCGTGACGGAACGGGATAGTCTTGCAGATGCAATCGAGGCAGGCTTCGTTGTCGAACGTCACATCAGAGACGGAGACATCGTACTGTTCAACAGGCAACCATCGCTTCACAGAATGTCGATCATGGCTCATACGGTGAGAGTCCTTCCATACAAGACGTTCAGACTGAACCCGTGCGTTTGCCCACCCTACAACGCAGACTTTGATGGAGACGAAATGAACCTGCATGTCCCGCAAGGTGAGGAGGCACGGACTGAAGCGAGACTACTAATGCAGGTTCAAGATCAGATACTCTCTCCCCGCTACGGAGGACCGATCATCGGCGCCAAGACAGACCTTCTCAGCGCCGCATACCTCCTCACACGCAAGTCCACCATGCTCACGAAGGACGAAGTATGCAGGCTCCTTACGGCTGCAGGATATACAGGCGACCTTCCCGAGCCATCGACGAAGCGACCCGTTGAACTTTGGACTGGAAAACAGATCTTCAGCCTCTTCATACCGAAAGGCTTCAGCTTCACCACGAGATCCAGCATGGTAACAAAAGACGACAAGGAACATGTAATAATACGCAACGGCAGACTTGAGGAAGGAGTTATTGACAAGAACTCGATCGGCGCCGAACGCTCAGAGAGTCTCTTCCACCGAATCGTGAAAGATCAAGGATCCGAAACCGGGCGTGAGTTCCTCAATCACATTGCGAAGCTACTTGACCGCTTCATCCTGATGATCGGGTTCTCATACTCAATCAGAGAACTCGATATCCCTTCCAGCGTTAGAGAGCGAATTGACAAAGTCATACGAAAGGCCGAGGAACGTGTCTACGCACTCATCGACAGCTACAACCAAGGAACCCTCGAACGGCTTCCAGGCCAATCGCTCGCCGAATCACTTGAGATACGCATAATGGATGAGCTATCTAAAGCCCGTGACGTGGCCGGCGAGTACGCGGACGCCAACCTAGACGACAAGAACAGTGGCGTGATCATGACGAGAACCGGCGCGAGAGGCTCATCGCTGAACATTGCACAAATGATAGCGTCCGTAGGACAGCAATCGATTAGAGGCCAAAGAATTAGCAGGGGATACAGGGACCGAGTACTATCGTTCTTCAAGCCTGGAGACGCAGGTCCTGAAGCAAGAGGTTTCGTCTACGCCTCATACAGGGACGGTCTAAATCCGATCGAGTTCTTCTTCCACGCGATGGGTGGACGCGAAGGACTAGTGGACACAGCAGTCAGAACCCAACAGAGTGGCTACATGCAGAGAAGACTGATCAACGCGCTAGAACATCTCAGAGTAGAGTACGACTCAACCGTACGGGACTCTCGTGGAGACATCATCCAGTTCAGATACGGCGAAGATGGCGTTGACACGGCGAAAAGCGACCACGGCAAGGCAGTGAACTCGGAACGGCTAATCGAGCGGGTTAGGCTTACCGCAGAGAAGGGTGCAAAGGCCACGAACAAGTATGTTGACACGAAGATCCGAGAGGTGGTGGATCGTCTTTCGCCTCTCCTAGCAGATGAGTTGAAGAGGAACCTGCTGAAGGCCAAGTTGTCACGACGCGGCGTCGATGAAGCTGTTCGCCAATCGGTCGAGAACTACGGCAGGTCACTGATTGAGCCAGGTGAAGCCGCAGGGATCGTTTCAGCCCAATCCATTGGCGAACCCGGCACGCAGATGACATTGAGAACCTTCCACTTCGCCGGCGTCAGAGAACAGAACGTCACACTCGGCCTTCCAAGGCTGATAGAGATCGTTGACGCAAGAAAGATACCGTCCACGCCGACCATGACAGTATTCTTGGATGAGAAGTGCAGGAATAGTAAGGAGAAGGCCGAGCAAGTCGCCACTCTACTTACACACACCACACTGGGAGACATAGCTTCGAGTATCGAGTCTGACATAACCAGGATGAGAATCGTCGTCAAGCTTGACGCTGCAGCCATGCGGGAGAAGTCCGTCATGCTGAAAGACATCAAGGCTGCAATTCAAGTGCCTAGAGGAGAGGCGAAGATCGAGAAAGACGAAATCGAAATCAGCACCGAGGAGATGGACATTCCACAGTTCAGACGCTTGGAATCTCGCGTCGCGGGAATGCATGTGAAAGGAATCCCGGCAGTGAGACGCGCTCTCGTAATGGAAGAGAATCACGAGTGGATCATCAGAACCGAAGGATCAAACCTTGAACTTGCATTGACAACGCCAGGGGTCGATCCAACCAGAACGATATCTAACAATATGCATGAAGTGGCAGCAGTCCTTGGTATCGAGGCCGCACGTAACGTAATAATCAAAGAGGCGAAAGCTGTCCTTGAAGAACAAGGTCTTGATGTCGACATAAGGCACGTGATGCTCGTAGCAGACGCCATGACCGCGTCTGGTGAGGTTCTTCAGGTAGGCAGACACGGCGTTAGCGGTGAGAAGGCGAGCACCCTCGCGAAAGCGGCTTTCGAGATCACGATCCCAACGATCGTCGATGCAGCCGTCCGGGGAACCAAAGATCACCTCCGCGGAGTTGCAGAGAACGTAATAGTCGGACAGCAAGTGCCAATGGGCACTGGCTTGATTGAGGTCTTCATGTCGATGTCCGAGAGGAGGGAGAAGTGATGGATCTGAACAAGCAGATCAGCATGGTCGTCAAAACCGGCAAGGTTGAGTTGGGGTGTAGTAAGGCAACGGATGCGGCGAAAACAGGAAAGGCGCGTCTGATCGTGATTTCATCGAACTGTCCGGAACCGCACAAGTCCAGCATCCTCTATAATGCCAAAGTCTCAGAGGTTCCTGTATACGTCTACTCAGGCACAAGCATGGACTTGGGCGCCGCATGCGAAAAGCCATTTCTAGTTGCTGCTCTTACAGTGAAGGAACCTGGCGACTCTGAAATCCTAAAGTTGGCTGAAGCCTGAAGATGTCGGCGACGAAGATCCGTCTAGGTAGCGACGAGATGCGGTACATTGCCCTATTCGAGAGCATAACAGGTGCAACGGCAAATGACTGTTTGATCGACTCCTTAGGCGACCGGATCATATTCATTGCAAAGCCAGGGCAGATGGGTCTAGCGATAGGAAAGGCCGGCAAGAACATCAACGCTCTCCGAAGAATGACCGGTAAGCCAGTTGAAGTCGTGGAGGCGTCCGAGAGTGTGGAAGGTTTGATTAAGAATTCTCTAGCACCTGCGAAGATCAAGGAAATCAGGGTAACTGAACGGCCAGACAAGAAGATCGTCGTTGTAGAAGTTGAGCCTAAGGACAAGGCCATCGCGATCGGAAAAAACGGCAGGACGATCGATAAAACCCGTATGTTAGCCAAGAGGTACTTCCAGATCGATCATGTACAGATCGCATAGGAATATGTAACGTAGTTGCATAATCGATCCGTCGGGTAGACAAGAAATCTGTCGCGGAAATCGATTGGTCCTAGTTTCCCAGCTCAGTTGTTGGCTCACCTTATCATACTGAACGGGAGGTTTGTGCCCTGCGTTCGGAGACTTTGATGGGCAAGTCCGCCGGTTCGATCAGGTCTCAGAGACCCAGCTGGTGCTTTACTGAGGCGACAGTCTTCGAGTCCGGCGTCTCGGCTGATGCCCCTGTGATTATGACCTGATCGAGTCTTCCTCCTCGTGCGACTGCAAAATGTACGAAAGGGACATAGTACTGCGTCAGCTCCTCGATGTGAAACGTGTTACTCAGGATCTGTTTGGACTCCTCCGGCATCTTAACGAGCTTGTCTCGGAGTCTTTGCACGACTGTCTCCTTAGTCTCTCGTGAAGCCGCGATTCTTGAGATAGTTCCTTCGACATTGAGATCAGTCATAGCGAACATCCGCCTGGTCTTCCAATTACTCGGTAGTACCTCGTCAAGCACGTTACCTTCTCGCCCATCTGAGGTCACATACATCTCGGCACGCTCATGTCTTACCGCGAGTTCGATCACGCCCTTCAGACTGAAATATCTTCTTTCGCCCATGAAAAGCCTAGAGAATCGTTTCAGCGTGCGTCCCAACGTGTCCGGGACATTCTCGTTTTCTTGTTCCTCTATCATCAGGTCACGTGTCTCTCCATCAACCTCGACCGCGACCACGTCCTTGTCCACTCGAATCGTGTAGTTTGTTTCCCTTAGGTAGAAGAATTCATGATGACCCTTCAGATGCCACAATGGAAAATAGACTATGGTGGGTGACCCCGCGAGCTTGGACATCGCCGATACGGGTCTGAACAAGTCTGCAATGCGCTGAAGGATCCCCGGTTTGATTGCTTTCCTAGCAAGCCTGTCAAGAGGTTGTGGTACAACCACGAAGACAGTGTCGGCAATTCTTGATGGATCCCATCCGTTTCCCCGGCGGGGACTCGGCATCCCTCCTGCTAACTCGTCGAGCGTTCGCAGCTTCCCAAGCTTGGAAGCTATCTGAGCTCGCACGTCTTCGCGTTCAGCCAAACAAGTCGCCCGCTCGTAATTGGATCTCGGACCTGATATCCTGAGTTGCCGTGAGATGAGACATGGAACTCAAAGATAAGTCTGCCATGGGGAGCCCATCTGGAGTCCAGTTGGTCCGCTCTCGTAACAAGTTGGAGAATCGGCAACGTACATTATACCCACCCGGACATGCAGAAATGGCAGAGAGTGTCAGCGGAGCTGGCGACACGAGCGATGACCGATCAGGTCGAACCGCGTTTGGTATTCATTCACGGCGCCGGAGGAACACACAAGGTTTGGCGGTATCAGGCACTAGCGTTTCCGGGGAGCGTAGCGCTTGATCTGCCTGGCCACCCAATAGGCGTCGGATACAATACGATCTCGGAATATGCGAAGTTTGTGACCAAAGCGATCAAGGAACGAGGACTCGCTTCAGTAGTACTAGTGGGGCACTCGATGGGCGGTGCCATCTCGATTGAGATCGCCCTTTCTCATCCGCGATTTCTCGCCGGAATAGTGCTCGTCGGCTCTGGAGCACGTCTGCGTGTGGCTCCCATGATCAAGGACGAGGTAACTCGCGACTATGCGCATGCCGCGGAGGTAATAGCTCAATGGGCGTACTCTCCGAAGAGTGACACGAAGTTGAGAAGGGCGTCGGTTCAGGAGTTGCTTGAAGTTCCGGCGGAAGTCACCTATGGTGACTTTCAGGCCTGTGATCAATTCGATAAGATGAACGAAATCAGTCGCATCGATCTGCCTACTTTGTTGGTATGTGGTGAAGATGACGCGCTCACGCCAGTCAAATACTCACAGTACATGAAGGAGAGAATTCGAGATGCTCGAATCGTTATCATCCCCGGTGCAGGCCACTCAGTTATGCTGGAGAAGCCGGGAGACTTGAACAACGCGTTACGGTCATTTCTGGCCGAGGCTCGTCTCGCCCGTATGTGAGACCTGGTCGACTCATCATCAGTTTGGCAATAATCTGTGGCACAGTGGAGCTACCTGCCCGAACTGGCCTGCATGGGTAAGAGACTCGACTTGACGCCACAGACCATACGTATCAGATGTGCATGTAGCTAAGGTACATTGAAAGTCCAATTATCTATCTCGGATAGTATCTGTCTCAGGATTGCGGTTGCTTTTCTATTGCCAATTACTAGGAAAGCCTTGCCTAGATGCTTACACATTAGTTTGGATTGCATGTTCTTCTTCCAATCATCACAGTCGTGTGCGATTGATTTGTTCTTGAGATCGATCCTAACCAGATATCTCTTCACGTTTCCGGAAATAAGGTCGTGTTCCAGTCTCGGCAGTGAAACCAAGTTGTCAGGGATTAATTTGGCTCGCTCAAGACGAGCGTTTCCAAGAAACCTTTGCAAAAGCGCCTCAAGATCGAGTCTGTTGAGTTCGTTTCTGGGGATTTGTTTGGGCAACTTTCGCCTATTAGTTCTAGGTCGCGATGCTGAGACTTCGCCAAACTCAGTTCCGAATCGTCTGAGAGCTTCGTCGATACGCGAATCGATGAAGAGGCGTTCATCCTCAGTGTACTTGGTACGGTTGCGCGATTCGTCGAAATATCTTCTCGCAAGCTTGGCTCTGATCGGCCTGTCCAGAGGATACATGTAGTTCTCAGGATCTGCGTACAGTTGAGGGTCGGTAGGATAGTTCGGAGGTGGCGCAAGTCTCCCGAAAGATTTCTTGTCAGGCATCTTCCCGGGCATTTCCAACCCTCCGATCGGATTACCTCGGTCAAGGTTATTTGACGTAAGCTGGTTTCCCACTGTCTTCTGCGAAGACCGGTTGGCTCGGGAGTCTCGCAGTCATCTTCATGTCATCGATGCTCGTCGTGATTGCCGCGAAGAGTTCAGTCAGGTTCTCGCCTGTCCGGGCGCTAATGGCAATAATCTTCGTCCCGATGAATCCTTCGCGAATCACCTCGAGCGCCCGTTCAAGTTCTTCGGGCCCAATCAGATCGATCTTGTTGGCGCAGACTATGATTCCCCCATCTGCCCCAATTTCTCGCAGAATCTTGTTCATGGATGAACAACGACGGGTGATAGTGTGAGTTTCCTCGCTTGCGTCTACGAATAGCAGGATCACGTCAGAGTGCGCGATTTCACCAAATGTGGCAGTGAACGCTTTCACAATTGTGGGGTGCATATCTTCTATAAACCCGATTGAGTCTATCAGCAAGAATTCTGAATGAGGTGACGCTTCGACTCGCACTTTTCTCGCGAATGTGGACAGGGTTGTAAACGGTCCAAGTCCCACATTCTTGGTTTCGGAGGCCAACCGATTGAATAGGGTCGTCTTTCCGGCTTGCGTGTATCCTGCAAGCGCAACTATGGGGAACCCCAGCTCTCGTCGTCTTCCTCTGGTGATATCTTTCTTGCGATCCAGATCTCTAAGCTGTGATTCCATGCGGCTTATTCTTTGGCGTGCAGCGCGAGTATATTCTTGGAAAGGGTAGTCACCCGGGCCCATCCAGCCAACTTGTTCGCCCATAATCCCTCTCAGTTTAATGAACTCACGACCCCAGGACAACGTGTACTTCAACTTGGCAAGCTTGATCTGGAGCTTAGCTTCTTTCGTCATCGCACGTTTATCGAAGACCTCTAGAATCAGTAGGTTCCTATCTATGACTCGTACTTCGCCTCCCAGACGCTGCTGTATCTTGAAAACCTGACTGCTTGGCAGAGTATTTGCGAATATTACAGTCTCAACTTCATTCGAATCGACAATCTCCTTCAGTTCTTCAACCTTACCTGGACCTATGAAGTAGGAGTGATGGTCGCTCTTTCGTTTCTGAATCATGACTTCGACGACATCGTATCCTATGTTCTCTGCCATCGCTCTTGCTTCTTCAGCACGCGGAGGTAGTGATGGCAACTTGCACTCCACCACTACAGCGCGCACCAGTCGTCTCGCCTCGAGGCCTTCGCGAAGATTCAGTCTTGGGTGGCGTGCTATTTAGGGATGCCATGAGTCTCTTCAATGATCGGTGGCGTTGAGATTAGAACCGGTGTTGGCTTCTACGCGTAGTATCTTACTTCGAAGTTTTCGAATTCGCCTTTCCATTCCTGTTGTCTCACGTCTACGTCGACTACGTACGCGTTCGTAGGACCGCGCCAGCAGAAATCGATTATCTTTCGTACGTTGGTTTCTTCTCCCTCGAAGATCGCCTCCACGCGACCGTCAGGAAGGTTACGAACCCAACCTGTGAGGCTCAACTGTTTTGCTTTCGAAGCTGTCTCAGCGCGGTAGAAGACGCCTTGAACTTTGCCCCTAACGATCACGTGCGCCCTCGTCTTCACAGATTCTGACCTTCGCCGGAGGTTCAATTTGCTGATAATGTCGATGGTTTGCATACAACGTTTTCGGAACGAACCAACCCTACCCAAAGCCTAAAACCCGCAGAGAGAATATGGCCGATCTAGAGAGTCATCAGATGCAACCGACGCTAGGCACGCAACATGTCCATGATGAACATCCCAGACTTGCGAAAGGAGACGTTCTGCTGAGGGCAGAGAAGGTCGTGAAGGGATTCCCAGGCGTATGGGAGAATCTGATACTCGACGAAGTCAACTTCGATGTGAGATCCGGGGAAGTCCACGTAGTACTCGGGGAGAATGGCGCAGGAAAGACGGTGTTAGCTAACGTTCTCTCCGGGTTCTATTCTGCAACTCGCGGACAGATCTACATCAGAGGAAAGCCCGTCACGATAAACTCTCCCGAGGATGCACTTAGGCTCGGTGTCGCAATGGTCCATCAGGAGTTCACACTCGTACGCCCTCTCACAGTCGC
>JBEKGZ010000003.1:0-49368 GCA_050012535.1 Bathyarchaeia archaeon
TGCGAGGAGTACAGCTGTTAGGCATATCATTATCAAGGCACAGACAACTGCCGCGATGGAAAGAACGCGCGTTATTGTACGCACTCGCCTCATTCGCTTCAGCAGACCAAATGCAACTACAAAATCCAAGAAAGCCGAAAGCGCTAGCAACCCCCACAAATATGTGAGATCCGGAAGGGTGATCCCCACGGCTGAGAGTGGCAATTGCCGAAAAGCGTCAAGAAGCGAAGATATGAATGGGATGCTGGCAACTGCGCAAATACCCAAGAGGATGCAGTAAGCGACTAGGAACTTGGCGCCGCGAGGTCTTACCGCGTGGGCGGCAGGTGACACTTGGGCAACAGGTTCGATGCCTCTTGTGGGCTCAGCGAGCCGTGGTCCAATCGGCGCTGCCTCCAGGGCATGGGGCTCAGTTTCCAATGGAGGTGCAGTTCTCTTGACGCTGCCTCTCGTTGCAGCAACGAGCATTGTTACAGTTGCTACTAATGCTCCCCAGAAGCCATAGGAAAGGTATGCTGTCAGCGCTCCCCAAGCGCCCGAAGCCATCGTGAACAGATTAAGTCCAGATCCCAGAGCAGTAAGTTCGGTTTGCAGGCCTATTGCGAAGACTATTACCGAGATGAGGCCAACGATTCCGCCAACCAGCAGTATCCGGTTTCCCTTTCCGATTGCGATGCTGCCCACTATCGCAAAGATGCCAGCCGACGCTACAAGGGGTAGAGTGGCCCAACAGAACCAAAGGCCCAAAGAGACAACTTGCGTTGATGGGTTGACGATAATACTGGCAGAGGTCGAATAGAGATACAACGGGAAGTCGATTACAGTTGAGTTGCCAAGGCCCATGATCGGGATACTGGCCGTCAAATTCCACCACGGCATGCTTAGACTTGCGAAGGCCACGATTGCTCCGAGAATTCCAAGATAGTTGAGCTTGCTTCCAAGCGGCCTCAGAGTCCATCTTCCGACTTTCACGGCAGGGCGCGAAAGCGCAGCAGCGCCAGCGGTCTCAGGTCTTGGCGGCTCCTGTTGAACTATCCCGGAGACAGGCATGCCTGCAGGTGGAGGCTTGACAGGTGCGACAGTGACCGGCGGTGGCTGAGAAGGTTCTCGGGGCGCTAGAGTTGGCGGCGGAGGCTGCAAGTATTGATACTGGGGCTGAGGGGCTGGTGGGAGAGGTTGAGCTGACCCACACTTGTCGCAGAACCGGGGGTAGTCTTCAAGCAGCCGACCACACGTCCTGCACAGCGTCGTCAAGCGCGCTCTTCGAGATTCGTGCGCGTCTAGGCCTATTATGCCTTTGTTCTTCCTAAACCACCTGCCATGGACACACGAATATTGAGGCAGAATACCTCCATAGGAGCCAGAAAACACTGGACAGAGGATACATTCGTACATGACCTGATAGACACGGCGGGCCCGGTGGTACTCGATCCAGTCAATGTTCGTTCTTAGTGTAGCGTAGTGTGTGGACGGGTCATTCCAGCTGAGGAATGCGGTTAGCCCGAGACCGAGAAAGCGGTTTGCGTGACGTCACCAATGGCTACGATGGGCCAGCCATTATGTTCACCATGTGGGGATGGCGCAAATGGTCAAGAACTTGCAGCACACATACTGATTGAAGATTAGCCTCGCCGTCGAAGAGTTTCGCGAATTATTTCATCCGCTCTTCACTAGGGGTATTTCGGTCGAGTTCCCCATAGCCCTTGCCCAAGCGTCACTTTCGGGATTGCTGCTGTTACGGCGGAGTCTATTGGGATGTACCAGTCGTCCGCGCGATACGTAGCGTTATCATAGTATGGCACTAAGCAGTTGTAGACGGTCTGATCGTTGGCGTCAACGATCTCACAATGCTGATCAATGTCCTTTCCCCACATTCGCAGCTGGAAAACAGGCATGAGAACCGTTCCGTAAGGTCCAACCGTCACCGCCGCCCCGCTGTCAACCAGATCTCCGCAAGGTGGTTTAGGCATGGGTGGAAGTCCATACGTGCCCCTCGGACAGGTCTGCGTCCTAAATTTCAGGTTCAAGGTCGCGCTGGTCTTGTTGACTATTGTGGCTTCAATCTGAAAGTTGAATCCGCCCATGCTTTGATTCCATTCTGGAATCTTAGGCCAGATATGCGTGTGTCTAGGTTCAGGCGATCCAACATTCGAAAGCATATTCCACGCTTGCTTCACGACACCATTCTCAAGCCATTTGACCCATAGTATCCTAACCTCAAATTGAGGAGCAGGTAACCCTGACGGCATCTTGACCCACGTTCCTCAACGATCGCATCTTTGGAGATAATGCTTTCGGACCTTACTGTATCTGCGGAACTATGGTTCTGGAGGTCGCATGGAAGGACCGAAGATCCTTACTTCGGTTGCCAATCAAGACGGGTACCGCATTGGTCACAATAGTTGCTGTCTGCGCGTATCATTACGGCGCATGCGGGACAGGCACGTGCTGTGAAGTCGAGTATCTTGGCTTCAAGAGCACAGGTCCTCACCAAATCTATCGTGTTCTCGCATATCTGTCTCGATTCGAAGCCTTCTTCACTCGCTGCGATTATCTCTCCATTTGACGCAACCAGCCTAAACCTGAACTTCCCAGCTTTGTCCTTAAAGATCTCATAATTCCCAAGCATGATTCACTCACCTCTTCTTGGATTTGCCGACGACTCTCGCCTCTTCTATTATGACGTGTACGGGCTATTTCTGACTTCGTTTCTGTCATCGTAGCACGACGTTTTTCGTTGTTGGATCTCTGCTGTGCGTCGCCACTATTGTGTCAGGATCGGTATGGCGGTTGATGACAGGAAGTTGCATATGAAGCATGGAATCACAGCTGCGACGAGAACCATGTTCCTTACTGCGCTTCTCTGCGTCAGGGCACACCGTAGTGTGAAGATTCAGACTTTAGGGTTTGCGCGGACCTCGGTACTCGACGACAAAAACGGATCCTCCGATTTCTCGAAGGCTATGATGTACCGGGTCCAGTCTCGTTTACCTGCCACAGAATCTTGGCCAATGGTGTTTCGCCGTTCGTCTTCGTTGAACGTCGCTATCCCGGCGAGGCACTCGAACCGGAACAACTTGAACCTAAGAAAACTGTCTGATGACTCTTCCAGAGGCATCTCTAAACTCGTGAAGTGTCTCAAGACTCGGACGGAGGCTCCAACGCATGATGAGCCGCGTCTGGCCGTGCAACCGAGAAATTATTCGTGAGGGCAGATATGGGCGTGGGAGGGTTCCGTGGTCTGGGAGGTCATGATTTATGAACTTGGCTCGAATAGTCAGAGATGGTGTGTAGGTTTGCTGATTGGAGAAGTCAAGGATAAAGTGGTCTATAGCAAGAACATGATAATGTTGGGAAAGGCTAAGGATCTTGAGTTTGACCCAGCGGAGATGAAGGTGACTCATCTTATTGTTGAATTTGAGAAGGAAGTGGCGAAAGATCTGCTTGGAAAAATGATCGTGATTCGCCACGCCGACGGGAAAGTCCCCACTGACCTGATAGAGAGCATCGAGGACGCCATCGTTCTCAAGCAGCCCAAGAATGAGTTGAAGGGATCCATCGAGAGCCTATGACCCCTCCTCAATCACGACGAGGGGCGCGCACGTAGACTGGCCTGAACGACCTAGATCGACATATTAGCGGAAGCCAAACAAAGCCAATGCCCTCACTCCTCAACCACGGGTGAAGCCTATTCTGGTAGTTCCTGGGAAGACAACATCGCGCCAAGACGAATCCTCGGAGACATCGCCGTCGAAAAGGAGAAGCACCAAGAGCTTCTCCAACCGGTCGTGAACTCGATTTCTCGATAACTATCTGAAAACTGTTGGCGGGCCCGGTGGGATTCGAACCCACGACCTCTGGCTTTCCGCCTAGTCGTCCGCAGGCTTCCGCGAGGAGCTTAGGTCTCCCCTCAACGTCATAATCCTGGCTAGACTACGGGCCCGAGCAACCCGAGGTGGGAATTTCTCCCATTCGAGGCGCTGAAGTCTGGTAAGTGATCGTGTTGAGGCTATGTGGTTTTCGGAATCTGACTCGCTTGGCTTGTGCTCGCAAAGCTCAGTGCCCTTTCTAGGGCATCAGCAACATTCTCTCGCCCCATTGCTTCTATGTAGGGGCCGAGTCTAGGTCCCTTCGGGGATCCTAGAAGAATCCCATATAGAATCTTGAAGAACTCCGGTGGATCGACTCCGTGTTTCTTCGCGACTTCAAATATCGAATTCTGGAGGATGTCGGAGGATGCCTGCCCCCTTATGATAGTGGTCAATTCGCGGACGGCGTCCGCTTCCTGGTCGGAAATTGTCGGGGTGTGCTCTGATATTTCGGCGAAGTCTTCCGCCCAATTTCGCGCATATCCTAGGCGTGCGTCAATCCCCGGCGATTCCTGCCCGTGTAGGTAGCCGTACTCCTCCAGTTTCGTGAGGACGTACTCCTTTTCCTTCCCCTTGGGTGCCACCTTTGCAAGATAGACGAGCAGGTTGTACGGAATGTGCATGTCCGGCTGCTGTGGCGGCCTCAAGCACCAGACGTACTCATAGAGGCCTCTCAGTTCCGTGTGCTCGAACTCGTCTTGGATTACTTTCTTTCCAAAGTAGATGTCCTCGAGATTGTCCAGTTCCATCATGTAAGTTGGAACGTCATCCACGGAGAGCGTTCTCGCGCCAACTATTCGCTTCAGCATCAGTAAGATCAGAGACTGTGGTGAGGCGTAGCGCAGCCAGATCTGGGGGGTGAAGACATTACCGACTGATTTTGAGATCTTCTTTCCTGATTTGTCAAGGAACATCTCATATCTAACGTGATAGGGTGGAGCATAACCGAGTACGTCTTGGCAGATGCGATCATTGACTCGGACTGAGTCGAGTATGTCTTTGCCATATGCTTCGAAGTTGATACCTAGTGCCTGCCACCTTGCTGCAAACTCGCTTTTCCAACTCAGTTTGCCGTGGCCTTCGAGCACGTTCGCTTCGCCTCTGAACCCACACCCTTGAAGCTCCTGTCCGCGCATGTCGACTTGGCCTTCACACGAATAGAGGACTTTGTGTTCATCTGGTAGGTACTTGTAGGCGCGAGTCGTGTAGATCCTTCCACATCCGCCACATATTGGAAAATATGGGAGGACCTCGGTGTACTTCTCTTGGCCAAGTTCTTCCTTTATGATCTTTGCAACTTTGTCGGCATTCTCTAGGATCTTCACGATCTGTTGGTTGTAGAGACCTTCACGATAGGTCTTCTTGGCAGAGTAGAACGTGTATTCGACTCCGCATTTGTCCAAGGCTTCGCGGAGAAGTGAACTCATGTGATCTCCGTAGCTTTCATGACAGTTGAATGGGTCCGGTATGGACGTGACCGGATATCCGAGGTATGTCGCAAGGGAGGCCGGCATGCCCGCCGGGACTTTCCGAAGTCCGTCAAGGTCATCTGAGAAGGCTACGTACTCTGCCTTACGTCCGAGCGTTTCGACAGCGAGTTTGATAGCGTATGACCTGACGCCGTCGCCCAAGCTACCGACGTGCGGGATCCCTGAGGCGCCTAACCCGCTCTCGGTCCTGACAACGGCCGGTTTTCTCCCAAGCTCGTCTTCTCTCTCGAGGACTCTATGCGCGACGAGGTCGAGCCAGGTTCCGCGTCCAACGATCTGTCTCGACATGTCGTGCACTTCCGAATGGCGATCTGCTATGCCCCTTGCAGATCATAAAGCTTTGATGTGGTATGATCGATCATGGAAATCGCGGATTGCCTAGCCCCATCGAGAAACGCTTTTAGCGTGGCCAAGTTGCTACCAGCGGACATCTCACAGCTTGAGGAGTGAGACGAGGATCAGTCGCTAGAATCCGATACACGAAGGTCAATGAATTGTCCACCGCAAGAAATGCCTGGAACTGGCTTGTCCTGATCGTTTTCGTTGGAATCGTAGCTATGATGGACTACGTTCTCTTGAACTATCTGATGTCTCACGGTCTTGAGGCGAAATCGTATCCGATCCAGCTTGGGAACAATCAACTCTCTATCCCTCTCCTGAGCCTAACTTTCGCAGGCGTGATAATCGTGGCAATCGCTGCTTGGCGCTACATGTCAAGCACGATGTCCATCTCGGCTCTCAAGGAAATGTCGGAGCTCGAAACCGTTCGCATGTTAAGAGCGGCAGGAGTCACCCTGTTCTTCTTCAGTGCGGTGCTCTTTGGTCCGTATATTATTGGTGCGAGCGTCTTTTGGACACAGATGTCTTCCTTAGGGCGAGCCGTTCCCCAACTTGCGGGTCCTCTGCAAGGCCTATTGTCATCGATCCTGCCTGCCATGAATTTAGACGCCCTTACAAAGCTCGCCGTATCCCAGAATACGGCTGCTGCGGCACTGGTTGCGGTTTCAGGACTAATAGGCTACCTTCAGCGTCGGATAAGGCGGACGCGGTAGCCCCCCCAACGAGAACGAGCCCCGTAGGATTCGAGCCGAGTGAAGGTATTTTAGACTTCGAACATTCACTCGTCACACATCCCCTTTAAGCTGGTTGAAAGGATCAGTCGTGAGGCCATAAATGACTCAGTTCGCATGCAGGATAATTGACATACTGACCCATCGCCACACGGTCTTGTTGAACCGCAAGGACTGCGAAAGGGTGGACATTCGAGCACACGACCGCGTCAACTTGAGACGGGGCGACATAAACGTGACAGCAACGGTCGACACAACCTCAACAATCGTGAACACAGGCGAGATCGGAATCACAAGCGACTTGACCCCGGAGCTCAGTGTCAAGGAAGGCGACATTATCGAAGTAACTCTACTACCTGCACCCAACTCAGCGCTCTTCATTAGAAAGAAGATAATGGGACAAAAACTCACCCGAGACGAGATCTACTCAATTGTTCAGGATTCAGTCAAAGGAAACCTCAGTGATGTGGAAATGGCCGGGTTCCTAGTCGCAGAACAGTTTTACGGCCTTACAGACGAGGAACAAGTCTGGCTAACAAAAGCCCTAGCCGACACTGGAGAGACGATCGATTTCCAGAAGCCTGTCTACGACAAGCATTCGGTCGGAGGCGTTCCCGGAAACAAGGTGAGTCTCCTAATAGTTCCAATAGTCGCCTCCGCCGGGCTGTTGATCCCTAAGACATCCAGCCGTGCGATCACCAGTCCGTCAGGTACCGCGGACACAATGAGCGTCCTGGCACCTGTAGAGTTCTCCACCGTTGAGTTGAAGAAACTGGCCCTCAAGACAGGTGGAGCAATTGTGTGGGGTGGAAGTCTCCGCCTCGCGCCGGCAGATGACGTCTTCATCGGCGTCGAACATCCCTTACGAATCGATCCTGAGCCGCAGATGATCGCGAGCATAATGGCTAAGAAACTCGCGGTAGGAGCGGACTTCATGGTCCTTGATCTGCCGGTCGGGAACGAGGCCAAGGTTCCGTCTTCAGACGAGGGAAGGAGACTTTCATTCAAGTTCATCAACATTGGAGACAGACTTGGCATCAAAGTGCGATGCGGAATCACATACGGCGGTCAGCCGGTCGGGTACACGATAGGTCCGGCATTAGAAGCTCGGGAGGCTCTTGAAGCGCTAGAAGGGAAAGGCCCGACTAGCCTAATCGAGAAGTCCACTGCACTTGCGGGCATGCTGCTTGAGTTTGGCGGGAAGGCTGTTCGCGGGGAAGGCCAAGCACTCGCGAGGCAGATCCTCGCATCGGGCAAAGCCCTAGAGAAGATGTGTGAGATAGTTGACGCCCAAGGGGGAGACAGCAAGGTCCGGTCCACCCAAATCCAGGTAGGCGAATGCCGGGCTGAGATCATCGCGCCATGTGACGGCTACATAACGCGCGTCTCAAATGCCGCCATGAACCAAATCGCACGTGCTGCCGGTGCCCCAGTCGAGAAGGGAGCAGGCATTTTGCTCTACGGAAAGGAAGGCCATAAGGTCTCAAAGGGAGAGAAGGTCATGGAGATTTTCGGGGAGAGAGACTCCCGGGTCGACGAAGCATACAATCTGGCCATAAAGCTGTCCCCTATCAGCATCGAAGGTATGCTTCTACAAGAAGTCTCAGGCGACTAGTCCGACGAATAAGCGGGTCGACTGAGATTTCAAGTAATCAGACCGGCCGGGCCACGTCGATTCCGCTGTGGCGTTCGAGTTTGTCGCCAAAAAGGAGAAAGCAATGCCACACACCTAAAGGACCACGTGTTCGGAATGCTTGTCGTCCATGTCCACGTGCATGTCAAACCCGAGTATGTGGGAGCTTTTCGCAAAGCATCGCTTGAAAACGCTTCAAAGAGCATCAGAGAGCCTGGAATTGCTCGCTTTGATATCATACAGCAGGTAGATGACCAAACACAGTTTGTTTTGGTTGAGGTTTACAGAACGCCTGACGCCACCATTCGACACAAAGAAACCTCACACTACCAGAATTGGCGGGATACAGTTGAGGGCATGATGGCCGAACCGCGTAAGAGCGTCAAGTACGCCAATGTCTTTCCCGTTGACAAAGAGTGGGGATAGTCAAACGCAGTTCGAGTTCGCTACGGCAGCACGGATACTTTTCGGGACAGGTGCACTACGCCAAGTCGGACCAATCGCAGCCGAAATGGGTCGGCGCGCTCTGGTCGTGACCGGGCGGACATCAGCACGCGCTGGTTCTCTGCTTGATGAACTCGCCACGCACGGAATCGAGAATACCCTGTTCCATGTGGTCGGCGAGCCAACAACAGCTGCTGTCCGCGAGGCCACCGAGCGTGCGAGAAATGCGAATTGTCATCTGGTCATTGGGTTCGGCGGGGGCAGCTCGCTTGATGTTGGCAAGGCTGCTGCTGTACTGCTTACGAACGAGGGCGATCCCGAGGACTATTTGGAAGTTGTCGGCAAAGGGAAACAACTGACGCACCAATCGGCACCTTATATTGCTATCCCGACGACCGCAGGAACCGGTTCTGAGGTAACTCGCAATGCGGTGCTAACTTCACCCCTGCATGGCGTTAAGGCTAGCATGCGGAGCTCACTCATGCTACCCAGAGTCGCGTTAGTTGACCCCGAGGTCATGTATGATCTTCCGCCGGAAATCACCGCCAGCACCGGGCTGGATGCGCTCACTCAACTGATAGAACCATACACGTCCGGTCGAGCTAACCCGATCACCGATACGTTGTGCCGCGACGGGATACATCGAGTCGCCCGCTCGCTTGCTCGTGCATTTGAGAATGGCGATGATCTCGCCGCACGCGAGGACATGGCCTTGGCGAGTCTCTTCGGAGGACTTGCACTGGCCAACGCCGGGCTCGGTGTAGTGCACGGCCTTGCTGGACCGATTGGTGGGAAGTTTTCTGCGCCACACGGTTCGATCTGCGCAGGTCTCCTGCCGTACGCCATGGAAGTCAACGTCGCGGCAATACGGCAGCGACTGCCTGCCAGCGAGGCCTTGCGACGCTATGAGGAGATAGCTCAAACCCTAACCGGCAGCGGGACCGCCAAAGCAAGCGACGGCGTAGAATGGGTGAAGGAGTTGCGTAGGACTCTGCGAATTCCATCACTCGCGGCGTATGGCGTGCGATCAGGTGATTTCCCGGAACTGATCGAAAGAGCAGACCGTGCAAGCAGCACGAAGGGGAATCCAATCCGACTGACCAAGGACGAGATGCTGCAGATACTATCGCGAGCTTTGTAAGAAGAACTCGCAGTTATGGTCGTGAAGTCCGGCATATCAAACAACAAATTCGTCAAACGACTTAGCAAGATTCGGTGATGATCGCCCATGCAAGATGTCTGCCCGATCTGTAATGGCACTGTGTTTGAAGAATCACGATTCTGCAAGCAGCACGGTCGAGCCAACATGCAGGTGGAAACGGCCTTCGGGAAATGGAAGTCAGCTTACGGGGATCAACTCGACAAGAATGCGTTTCTTGGACGGGTCCTGCAACTTCCCGAAACAGGGCAGAAGGTGAAAGAAGTCATCCGCTTTGTTCTGGAGAAGGAAACATCCTGATCACCGTACTCGTCGTAACCGAGAAACCGGATGCAGCGGTCCATGTTGCTGAAGCGCTTCACACGAAAGGAGAGCCCAAGAAGTTCATCTTCAAGGGGGTTCCGATGTACGAGGCCGAACGTGCCTCGGAAAGGCTGTTAGTATGCTCAGCGCTCGGTCACCTGTACAAAGTTGACCAGACCGGCCGCTCCCGGCACAGAGACTATCCTGTCTGGGAATACGACTGGAAGCCAATCCACGCAGCTGAGCGCAACCGTGAAAGACAGGAGAAGTGGCTGAATGCCATCACCGAGATCGCGAAACAAGCCAAGGCGTTCGTAAATGCTTGCGATTTTGATGTGGAAGGCTCGCTCATAGGGTACATGATCCTGAAGTACGCATGTGCAGGAGCGGACGCCAAAGCCAAGCGAATGAAGTTCAGCACGCTTACTCGTGAAGAGCTACAGTACGCCTACGAGCACATGCTTCCGCAACTTGATTTCCCTCTCATTAACGCTGGGATCTGTCGTCACGAAGTTGACTGGCTCTACGGGATCAACCTCTCCCGTGCCCTAACGGAGTCGGCGAGGAAATCCAGCGGAAGATACGCAACTCTAAGTACAGGGCGTGTCCAAGGACCTACGCTAAGATTTGTCGTTGATCGGGAACAGGAAATCGAGACGTTCGTCCCTCTGCCATATTGGGATATTCAGGCCATTGTGGAAATCGACGGAGAGAAACTGCGCGCGGAATTTGAGATCGAAAGGTTCAGTGTCAAGACGGAGGCCGAAAACGTTGTATCGCTCTCAGATGGCAGAGAGGGGTTAGTAGAGGAAATCGAATCCAAGGTCGTTTCGCTTGCTCCCCCGTTCCCGTTTGATCTGTCTTCGCTCCAAACAGAAGCGTATAGGCACTTTAGAATTACGCCACGCCACAGCCTCGGAATTGCCGAGCGTCTCTACCTTGATGCTCTACTCTCCTATCCCAGAACTTCGAGCCAGAAACTGCCCGCGTCGATCGGTTATCAAAGAGTTCTCCAAGGTCTAAGCAGAGACCCGAACTACTCGCAGTCTGCAACGAAGCTATTGAGTCAGAAGAATCTTCACCCAAACGAAGGTAAGAAGGCTGACCCGGCCCATCCGGCAGTATACCCGACCGGCACGATGCCGCGACGATCTCTTGAACTCAAAGAATCGAAGCTGTACGACTTAATCGTAAAGCGCTTCATGGCAACCTTCGCGCCACCAGCAACCCGGGAGACGGTGAAACTCACAATCAAGGTGAACAATCTAAGATTCTACCTAAGAGGCTCCCGCATCATGATCGCAGGCTGGATCGACTTCTACAAACCGTACGCGAAGTTCGACGACGTCAACCTCCCTCAACTTGGCAAAGGTACTCGCGTGAAGTTTCTCTCCGTCGAGGCTGTTGAGAAGTTCTCGCAGCCTCCGCCGAGATACAACCCAAGCAGCTTGCTACGGGAAATGGAAATCAGCGAGATAGGGACAAAAGCTACGCGAGCTGAGATAATTGAGACTTTGGTCCGGAGAGCATACATCCGTGGGGACAAGATCGAGGTCACTCCTCTTGGAGTTCACATAGTCGACGTTCTTGAGAAGTTCTGTCCGAGAGTCCTAGACGTGGCGTTCACTCGGGAGCTCGAAGAGATGATGGAGAACATCGAACTCGGGAAGGAAGAAAAGCAGCATGTGGTCAGCGAAGCGATCAATCACTTGAGACCAATCATGGAGGAATTGAAGGCTCACGAGCAAGAGGTAGGCGAACAGCTAAGTCAAACAATCAAGCAAGCCCGGATCGCAGAGATGACCCTATCCGTTGCATGCCCAAGATGTGGTCGCGGATTGCATGTTGTCAAGAGTCGGAAGAGTGGGAAGAGGTTCATCGGATGCCTCGGGAAGTGGGAAGGAGGGTGTGACTTCGCGCTTCCGCTTCCGCAGCTCGGGACGTTGACTCTGCTTGATAGCAAGTGTAGCAAATGCGGATTCCAGCTTGTCAAGGTCGTGTCGAGAGGAAGGCGTCCGTTGGTCACGTGTCCGATGTGCTACGTCAAGAAATAGCATGCTCATTTGGTAGATGCAATCCTACTCCATGTTGCGTGCTGCCTGCCTTCCCGCAGATCCAGCCAAGCAAGCAGTCTGACAACAACCTCAAGCTCAAGCAGGAACATAGCGCGGACTACGCTCATCGGATGCGAGGTAGCCTCACGGATCATGGCTCGCGCCAGGATCAGAGTATGGTCAAGAGCAATTCCTTCAACGTTCGCGAATCTTCCCATCTGTGTTTTGATCAATAGGTGCCCGTAGGTCACTCGTCGCCGCTGGGCAATGTAGTCCGGGATCGATGAAGGGACCTTGAGAACGAAGTTGGCGTTGGCCGCATGAACTACCTTAAGGCCTTTGTCTCGAGCGAGTGTGGCTATGTAGGCGTCGTCATTCACGACCTGAGAAGGTATTCGCTCAAGAAGGCTGGTTCTGAAGCAGTACAACTCTCCCATGACGAAAGGTAGTTCACCTGTTGAGCCAAGTTCAGTCATCGTCTGTCGCATGACTCGCCATATGATCGCTGCAGACTTGGCAACTGTCCCGTTCTCAGAGTTCTCAACAACTGGCAATCCGCCCACGACAGCAACTCTCTCATCCGAGATTGCTTCTAGGATTTCACCAATGGAATCCTTGGGGAGTCTTATGTCGGCGCTCACAAGCACGAGGAGCTCGACGAGACAGTTTGCCAGGATAATGTTGATTGCGTTTGTCTTGCCAGCTCGATTCTTCTCTTCAATGAGTTCGACTTTGGGATTCGAGTTCGCGATGTCACGAACAATGCTCACAGTATTGTCAGTGCACCCGGATGCGACCACGACCACTCTCGCGCCTTGAGGCAGATCCTTCTGGTCCAGAATATCCCCGAGTAGCGTCTTGATTTTTCTCTCTTCATTGTATGCACAGACCCCGATAGTCAAGTTCATGGGCGTGCCTCAAGGGGCCACCGCCTCTCATGCGGACCCAGTGAAAAGGGAAGCCAACACGCTTATCAATAGAACTCTGACGCGGGAGCTTGCCCACAACGGGAACCGGTCTGTGGCACTCGGAGGCCCGGGAGCGGTTCCCTGCTTGTATAGAGGTAGGCCGGTCGAGTCATCAAGGCGACGGCTCGGAACTTTTATGTAGAGTTCGACGTGCTGGAATGTGTCGGTCGTAGATTGGTGGAGTCTCCTGTCGGCCTTCGCGTTTTCATCTCTCAATTTGTCGCAACAGATTGTTCTGGTGCTTTCCGCAGTAGTCTCCGGATTGCTCGGAATCTATGCCATCCATGTTTGGTTGCTTACGTTGTTGGCATTTCGGAGGAGAACACCTAAGGTGGCCGTGTCTCCGGCTGTTTGGCCATCTGTGTCCGTGCATCTGCCGGTCTATAACGAGAAGCGGGTCATAGCGAGGTTGCTTGATTCAGTCCTTGCATTTGACTATCCTCGTGACAAGCTTGAGGTCATAGTGGTTGACGATTCAACTGATGACACACCACACCTTCTTCAATCCTACCGAGAGAGGTATCCGGAGCTCATTACGATAGTACATCGGGAGAACCGCGATGGATTCAAAGCAGGTGCGTTGCAAGCAGCTCTGGATAGGACCAGAGGCGAGTTCTTCGTTCTCTTCGACGCTGACCACGTGCCCGCCCATAATTTCTTGAGAATGATGGTTCCATACCTGTGTTCTGACAATATGGCGGCATTCGTGCAGGCGCGTCAAAGCTACCTGCATGATGTTGATTCGTGGGTGGCACGTGCTCTCGGCTTAGGGACCGATGCCTATGCGTTCGTTGATCAGGAGGCTCGATTCTCGGCTGATCTTCTCACGCACTTTAGTGGTAGTGGTGGCGTCTTCAGGAAGACACCAGTGGTCGACGTGGGAGGGTGGAGTTCGGACACGCTTGCTGAAGATCTGGATTTGTCAATACGTCTACGTTTGCGTGGTTGGCGTTGGGTGTACGACAGATCGATTGAATGTCCCGGCGAGCTTCCCGCCTCGTTCACAGTTCTTCGCCGACAGCAGTTTAGGTGGGCCAGCGGTTTCGCAGGTTGTCTAAGCAAACACCTACGGAATCTGGTCACGACTAATCAGATGTCACTGATGCAAAAGGGAGAGGCTATGATCTACTTATCGGGATACGTTGCTTCTCCCCTGATCGCTATTGGTGTTGTTCTTGCGATTCTCTATTGTCTTGTGTTCCCACTAGATTTCGTATTGAATGGGTTCTGGCACAATGACTTAGCTGCGTTCACGGTCGTGATGTCTGCACTAATCTACACAGCACCACTGGCGATGTTCTCGGTAGCGGTGCATAGATCCACGAATGGCTGGCCGGAGAGGATGAGGCGTTTATCAGACCTGTTATGTCTGGGGGTCCTCTCTGTGGGGATCTTCCTGACAAGCGCCAGAGCGGTAGTAAGTGGCTTTCTTAACAGAGCTACTTACTTCCACAGAACACCAAAACGAGGTTTCGCGACAGTGTCGAAGTCAGGTGCGTGAGGATGGGTTGGATGTCTAGGATCTGTGTCACGATTCCCACGTATAACGAGCATGAGAATATTTCAAAGTTGATACCCACACTCCTCCATGTCTTCGAGGACAACGGGATAGATGGATGGGTGCTTGTGGTGGATGACTCGAGCCCAGACGGAACCGGTGATATTGTGGAAGCGTTGTCTCGGGAGCATCCGAGCATTCGGGTAATGCACAGAAAGGGAAAGCTGGGACTCGGAAGCGCCTACAAAGACGCATTTCGTGAAGCACTAATGGATCGTGATACTGACTTCGTCGTCGAGATGGATGCTGACCTATCACATGACCCTGTCTATCTCCCCGCCATCCTGCAAGGCGCTCAGCGCTCCGGCGGAGTCGGACTTGGATCACGCTACGTGAAGGGAGGACGCATTGTCGGCTGGCCCATGAAGAGAAAGATCGTAAGCTGGGGCGCGAACTTCCTCACTCGCGTAATTCTCGGCATACCCGTCAAAGATGCGACGAGTGGGTACAGAGCGTTCACAAGAGATGCTCTTAGTAAGATCGGGTATGCAGATGCCGGCACAAAGGCCTACGCTTTCCAAGTCGAAATTCTTTACAGATGTCGACGAGAAAGCTTCTCGATCGAAGAAGTACCCATCACGTTCTATGAGCGTCAGCTGGGCAAGTCGAAGCTATCAAGCGGTGACATGTTCGATTTCTTGAAGACAGTCCTTCGGCTTCGCTTCAGTTTCTGAAGCTTGCTACTTGAGCTGGCTTCGTTTGTCTATTACCAAGAGAAGCGATATGATTAAGCCCGCTGCGTACAGTACGAGTGAGGCGTTGAAGGCCGCAACCATGTCGTTCGAATACCAGCCGGCCAGTGTCACCGAGTAGAACAGTGTCGCAATTGCTTCAACGATGCCGAGCGGAAAGAGCAGCAGCGTTAGCCACAATCCAAAGCGGCGTCCAAGAAGGACTCCAATTCCAGTAGCAAGTGAGACCACGCTCAGTGCTATGAGAGGAATCAGTCCCATGTCGTAAAGGGCAGAGAAGACAAGTCCGTAGGCGCCTAATACGAAAAATATCGCACTGGCGACGAGCAGTCCTGTCGCATGAGTACGCTCTAGACCCGCTTTTCCAGCCAACGCTTTCAACTCACGGTCGGACGCATAACACAGGGTCACGTATATCATTTTCACTCATAGGCACGACCGGCTGGAGGTGGGCAAGCTTCTTCCTCCAGTGTGTAACTCCCTTCAAAAATGAACAAATAGCGCGATGATGTGCAGAGTTGTGCAATGTCGCACCATGCGAGCTGGTACCGTTGGTTCCGGACCAAATTGAATTGCATGTTTCCCGATCTCAGATCTTCTCGGGATTCACGAGATCGTTTGACGAGGCGGAATTCGTTCTTTTCGGAGTGCCCTTCGACAAGACGAGCACCTACCGGGCTGGCTCCAAGTATGCCCCGGCAGCCATTCGAGAGGCTTCATTGAACATAGAGACGTACAGTTTCCGTTCCAAACTCGATCTTGAGGATGTGCGCATCTGCGACATAGGTGATCTGCACGTTGTCGATTCCGTCGATGAAACGTTGCGTCGTTTATCGGTTGTGGAACACGAGATCCTCAAGGCGTCAAAGATCCCTATTGCCATTGGTGGCGAGCACACAATCACGTTCGGTGCAATTCGCTCTTTCCCAAGAGATGTCGGCATCGTATGTTTCGATGCTCACGCGGACATGCGAGATGAATACATGGGCGAGAAGCTAATGCACGCAACGTTCCTCAGGAGAATCATCGAAAGCGTTGGCTCGGATAGGATTGTACACATCGGGCTAAGGGCGGTGTGCAGGGAAGAACTTGCCTTCATTGAGAAGAACCATGTAAGGCACTTTTCTATGCAGGAGCTCAAAGGCCATGGCCAAGAGGAAGATGCCAGGAATATTCGACGGGCGGTCTCTGAATTCGAGAAGCTGTATGTAACAATTGACATGGACGCTTTCGATCCAGGGTTTGCTCCAGGAGTTGGAAATCCAGAGCCGGACGGCATGTGGCCTGACCTCTTCTTCACCATTCTGACAGGACTCTGCGATGAAAGGGTGGCTGGACTAGACCTTGTCGAGCTTTCTCCGAACTGCGACAATGGAGTGACTGCGCCGCTTGCTGCGAAAGTGCTCTTCGAAGCGATCTGTGCAGTCGAGTCGGCAAAGGGCAAGACCGCGGGAAAATAGGTTCAATCGGTCCGTGTCATCTTTGAAAGAAAATGGCCGTTGCAATCGTGGGTGTGAGGATATAGACGCTGGCTCATATCTGAGCCATAGAGACCCGGGAGGCCGATCCTTGGGCTTGAGTCAACAGCTCTGAAGTCGGGATTCGCTGCCAGAAAACTGTTGACAACATGTTCATTCTCCTCAGCCAGAATACTGCAAGTGCTGTAGACAAGTGTGCCTCCTTCGCGCACAAATCGTGACACGTTCTCCAGCATTACTCGCTGAGCCCGTGAGAGCACGTGTATCCGCTCCGGTGTAGTTGTCCACTTTTCAGCAGGAGACTTCCAGAAGGTTCCAGTATTGCTACAAGGAGGATCTAGGAGAACGACATCGACCTGTGTGATCAGCGGAAGTGATTTTCCGGCATCCGCGAGCAGTGGATACGCGATCTTGACTCCAAGCCGAGCAGTTTCTCGCTTCCAGAAACTCATTCTTGGAGAGGACTTGTCGATTGAGCAGATCGTGCCTTTGTTCTCCATCAGTTCGGTTAAGTGCGCGGTCTTTGCCCCAGGTGCTGCGCACACGTCGAGGACTGAATCTCCCGGCCTTGGAGCGGCTATGGCGCCCGCGAGAACACTGGCCTTGTCTTGGATCGCTATCCTTCCTTGCCTGTAGGCCTCGGTCTGCGTGATAGGTCGCTTGAAAGACAGAACCTTGAAAGTCAGCGGGAGGTTCTGGACTGGTTCCAATTCTGTCCCTGTCTCCTCGATCTCGCGGAGACATGCCGCTTCGTTCGCCAGCAGCGTGTTGATCCGAATGTAGGACGGGGCTCGGTACGCGTTCCGTTGCATCAACTCCAGAGCCACGGGTCTCCCGAGTAGTAATGTGGACGCAGATACGAACCAGGCAGGGTGAAAGAGGCTTAGAGCCGCTGCTTGATCATGGGTGACTTTCCTCATCTCCTCAGGGATTTCTAGGGCAAGGATCCGTCCGAAAATGGGCTCGATCGGCTGTAGAGTCCTCCAGCCAAGTGCGGAGCGTGCGGCGTGCAGAAAGCGGACTGTGTCATGATCGTCCGCTCCGTGCAATCTCGTCCAATAGCAGAACAGTCTGAGAAGGCTCGCTATGCCATGCTGAAGAGAGGCAAGATCAAGCTTCCCGTCACTTGCCCTCATGATGAGGTAGTCTATAAGATTTCGACGGCGAGTCGTCTCCAGGATGAGCAACTGGGCTGTTCTCAACTGGTGGCTTCTGGTGACTCCCAGTTGTTTCGAACTTCTTGCGAATGCTGTCCGTTCACTCAGTCCTTCAAGTTCCATCCAGCTCAGGGATTCGATGGCTAGGGCAACAGCATCTTGCACGATTCTCATCCACTCAGGAAATGGCCCCGATCGCCTCGGATTTCATTCGTGGCAATTGATCTCCATCACTATATGTATTTCCTGATTCTGACAGTGTCCGCCAGGCAACCGAATCAGTAGACATCCACCTGTGATGGAATACGGAGAGAAGAATCTATGCCCTGGTATTGGGCCAGAAGGAAGCACAGGACACAAACGATTTCTATCGGAGCACTGTCCCAAGTACGTTGGAGTATTTCGCTGCATGCAGACGCTCGACCAGTTCGTTTCTCCGGCGTCAGGACAGAAATCCAAGCCGGCATCTTCGGAATTGGTCGAGCTGAGATCCCCTGCAGCTCCGCGTGAGATCCCGCCCTCGTATTTTGTCTCGATCGGCTATGATGGTCAGAAGCGTAGCTGCTATGTCCGACTGTACGAGCCAAAGAGTCATAGACTCTATGATTGGTACGACGTCTCTAGTCATAGGCCCTACTGTTTTTCAGACAAGCCAAAGGACGAACTCGAATCCATCGACGCCATTTCGAAGAATCCCGGATTTGAGAGGTTCGATTCAGTGGAGAAATACGATGCACTCCGCTGCAAGCAAGCGACACGCACTATGATTGTTGCCAAGGATCCGCTGACCATCGGAGGCAAGCCCGTAGGTTCGATACGAGATGCAATTCGCGCGTGGGAGGCCGACATAAAGTACGTGGAGAATTACATCTACGACAATAGCCTTGAGCCTGGAATGATGTATGAGGTTAGAGAAGGCGTTCTCAAGAGAATCGAGTATTCGCTCGCCAAAGAAGCGACCGTCCAAGTGGCGCAGCTGCTCAGGGAGGAATCAGACGAATACAGGAAACTGGCACTCGAATGGATGCGTCTCCTTGAGTGTCCTGTGCCGACTTATCTAAGAGCAGCGATTGACATCGAGGTATTCTCTCCTGTAATTAATAGAATTCCAGATGCAGAGATTGCCGATCAAGAAGTGATATGCGCCAGTCTCGCCGGGTCAGACGGGAAGGCGCGTGTCTTTCTTCTAACCAAGGATGGCAAGAAGCAAGGAACGACCCCCTATCCCCCAAATGCGTCAATTGAATTCTACGCCACGGAAAGAGCGCTGCTCGCCGAATTCTTCAAGGCCACAGTCGTGTACCCCGTCATCCTCACGTTCAATGGCGATGCCTTCGACCTCAGGTATCTGTTTCATCGTGCGCTGAATCTGGGTTTCGCAAAAGAGGAAATGCCCATCGAGATGGGTCGGGACGTTGGGTACCTGAGAAACGGTGTACACATCGATCTCTACAAGTTTTTCTTCAATCGATCGATTCAGATCTACGCGTTTGGCCAGAAATACCGTGAGAACACGCTTGGCGAGGTTAGTGAGGCGATTCTCGGCAGAGGAAAAATCGACACATCCGCATCCGTTTCTGAGCTCGATTACGGTGAACTCGCTGCCTACTGTCTCAATGATTCCGAGATCACCTTGGAGCTGACGAGAATCGACGATGACCTAGTAATGAAACTCATCACAGCTCTCTCACGGATCAGCTACATGAGCCTAGAAGACGTATCGCGACAAGGTGTGTCCAGTTGGATACGCAGCATAATGTACTGCCACCATCGAAAACGAAACTACTTCATCCCGCGAGCAGACGAGATCCAGGAGCTCAAAGGAGGCACAACAACCGAGGCGATCATAAAAGGCAAGAAGTACAAAGGGGCCACCGTCGTCGAGCCTCGTCCTGGTGTCCACTTCAAGGTGGCTGTCCTAGACTTTGCGTCGCTGTATCCCTCAATTATCAGAAACTGGAACTTGGGATACGAGACAGTTCGTTGCCCACACACTGATGAGGAATGCAAGCAGAACCTCGTGCCTGGAACATCGCATTGGGTTTGTAAGAAGACGAGGGCTCTTGAGAGTCTCTTGATCGGCTCTTTGAGAGACATCCGCGTGAACTGGTACAAACCACGTTCTAGGGATTCCAGTCTCTCGAAGATTCAGCTGAGCTGGTACAAGGTTGTCGCTGATGCGCTGAAGGTGGTGCTGAATGCCAGTTACGGCGTCTTCGGAGCTGACAGATTCGCTCTCTATTGTCCACCGGTGGCCGAGGCCACAGCAGCGATAGGTCGATACGCAATCTCCCAAACGCTGGAAAAAGCACGGGAACTCGGTATCGAAGTCCTGTACGGCGATACAGATTCGCTCTTTCTTGAAAGTCCTGATCAGAGTGCATTAAAGAAGCTCGTTGACTGGTCCAAGTCATCGCTACGTATGGAACTCGAAGTCGACAAGAACTATCGATATTTGGCTTTGAGTTCCAGAAAGAAGAACTATCTCGGAGTCAAGCCTGACGGAAGCGTGGACATAAAGGGGCTGACCGGAAAGAAGAGACACATTCCTGAATTCCTAACGAAAGCGTTCTACGAAATGGTCCACATCCTGAGCGACGTGGAGACTCCTGACGAATTTGAGAACGCGAAAGTGAGGATAACCGAGATCGTGAAAGGATGTTACCTCAAACTGCGAAACCGTCAGTACGCCCTTGAGGAATTGGCATTCTCAGTGATGATGGGTCGTGACACTGGAAGCTACAAAAAGACGACCCCTCAACATGTGAAAGCCGCAAAACAGCTTGAGAGCACAGGTGTCGAAGTGAAGTCCGGTGAACTCATAGCATATGTCAAAGTGATTGGAGAACAGGGTGTGAAACCCGTACAGCTAGCCAAGATAGATGACATCGACATTCAGAAGTACATGGACTATCTGCGGTCAACTTTCGAACAGGTGCTTGATTCGCTCGAAATCGAATTTGAGGATCTAGTCGGAGTCAAGAAGCTTGAGTCATTCTTCTCTACTGCGAAATGACGCATTAGACAGAAGTTGAAACAGACATTGAGGGAAAACGGTCTCACCCTAGTCGGGCTACGATACATTCGGGAGGTCAAGCATAGAGACAATCTTGGAAGAATGATCGTCGCAGCGGCGAACAGGCAAGGGCTGCAGCTGGAACGTGGCGACATAGTCGTCGTGGCCCAAAAGATTGTTTCGAAAGCTGAAGGGCGGGTTGTGTCTCTTTGCAATATCAAAGCGTCTGCGTTGGCTAGAGGAATGGCAAGGGCAATGAGGAAGGATCCGCGACATGTCGAGGTCATCTTACGTGAGACAAAGCGTGTGGTGAGGCGAAGGGGGCCGCATCTAATCGTGGAAACTCGGCATGGTCTCGTATGCGCCAACGCGGGTGTGGACAAATCAAACGTTGAAGGCGAGGACCTTGTCACGCTACTCCCGAAAGATGTGGACAGATCAGCACGGCGAATACGAAAGCAGATCATGAAGAGAACGGGCAAGAACGTTTCAGTCATAGTATCGGACACTTTTGGTAGGCCCTGGAGACTTGGGCAGACGAATGTTGCCATCGGCCTCTCAGGCATGAGGCCGTGGGTCGACTACAGAGGGACTAGGGACAAGTTTGGATACGAGTTGTCGGTGACTAGGATTGCCGCAGTAGATGAACTTGCGGGGGCAGCCGAACTCGTCATGAACAAAGTTGACGGCGTGCCCGTTGCCATCATCAGGGGCTATTCGCATCCTCGGGGTCGAGGGAGTGCGCGACAGTTGATACGACCCGCTAAGCAGGACCTCTTTCGATAGAAGCGTTCTTTGATCTCGTGCTTTATTCGGCCAAGGGTCCACACGTCATCGAACACAGTGCTGGGTTTGGGGGCTACGTGGACTATGGCATTTCCGCTCGTCACTCACTAACTCTGGATAACTCAGGGTCGCAGGAAAATCACAGCAAACTTAACTATCGCTCCGATGTTGTCTAAGCCGTCAAGGAAGCGCTGTTCTTGAATTCGATAAAACCGCCAGTGCCGGTAGAGGTCAATGACGTTCTCGGCTTCTCGAGGCTCGCACTTGCTCTTACTGAGGGATCGCAGATACTCTGGTATCTCAAACATAAGGGAAGGCAATTGCTCGGTATGTTTACTGCTTACATGTATTGGGACGGCGACCTGCCGATACTCGCCTACACCTACGTCGATTCTCCCCCTAAGGCGTTCCTTGCTTACAGGAGTGACTCTGCAAAGGGTGAGGAATGGATGTTCACCGATGACGCTGATGACAGCAAATACCGATATGGGTCATTCGTGCAGGTGAAGAGCCTGCCTGAGAAATTCCTTGAGTGTTTGGATGGGCAGTTTCCTTCACCGCCACTGCCGATGCTCGCCGAGGTCGAGAGCATCAATTCGATAATGCGAACTCTTGTTCCTCTCTCAATGCGTGAAGGCACAGTTTTTCCTCTCTGGCACTTCTTACGAAATGGTAAGCACATAGTTGGAACCTGTATACCCTTTGAACACTACTATGAGGCGGATGCGCTTCCAGTCTTCTTCTATATTACCCAGGAGAAACCACCTTCCCACCCATTTGTCAAGTACGTCGCCTCAAAACCCGCAGGAGAACGTATCGATTACACAAGCAACACATCAGACGCGAAGGGTTTCTACGCGAAGATAGTGGACGTGAAGGATTTCCCGATATTCCCATAGGGCCTTGGGATCGCTGTTAGAACTCGAGGAAGACGGAGCGCACACAGTTGGAATTCAAACAATTCATCGAGGATGCAGCAAGACGCAACAAGTCACCTATTGTGTTGGCCCTTGACCTAACACGTGAAGACAGAGATGAGCTATTCAAGCGCACACTGAAAGTGATCACGTCAGTCTCTCGCTCAGTATGCGCAGTGAAATTCAATCACCAGATGGTTCTTCCGCTCGGGTTGTATGACCGAGTAGCAACATTGGTCGATGAAGTCCACGAGCACAAGATCCCGGTGATTATGGACGCAAAGATCAACGATATCGGGCATACGAATGAGTTCATTGCTTCTCAGTATTTCTCCGCGGGCTTTGATGCGGTCATAGCGAACCCATTTGCCGGTTTCAAGGATGGACTGGAGCCGGTCTTCAGGATTGCCAAGGCCCAGCAAAAAGGGGTGCTCGTGCTCGTGCACATGAGCCATAGCGGTGCAAGCGAAGGCTATGGGCAAATTGTCTTGGACGAGAAGGGTCAGAGAATTTCCCAGTTTGAAGTCTTCGCTCAGAGAGCGCTTCAGTGGGGAGCTGATGGAGCGATTGTAGGGGCGACTTTTCCAGAGACGATCGCAAGAGTTCGCTCCATCCTTGGTACCGATGTTCCGATATACTCTCCTGGAGTAGGGGTCCAGGGCGGAAGCCTGAGCAGAGCCTTGGCGGCTGGTGCAAAGTATGCCATCGTAGGTCGATCAATATACGAAAGCGATGATCCGGCAAAATCGGCAGAGAATCTGCGCCGGTCAGCTGTCGCCTCTGACTAGGTTTCTTCCGTTCTCCACAATTCCTTCTTGAGCATGTCACGTACCGCAGCTCGGATTGCTGCGCTTCTGCTCTGGTACATTCCTGCCTTGACCAGTTCGTCTAGCCCTTCGAGTATCGCCTCAGGCAGTTTGACCGTGACCAATTTCAAAACCTAGGGCTCCGCCGATCAAATGGTATTCCGGAAGAGGCGATATGACTCTTTCCCATACAGTCGATATTATACGGAAAGATTTTATTGAACTCGATTCGGTCTCAGGGGCAAGTGATGCCAATGGGCGGAGCGAAAAAGAAGAGCCTAGCACAGATGGAGAGGACTCAGGACCAGCAGGACAAGAAGCCAGAGGCTCCGAAGAAGTCGAAGGGCAAGCCACCTGCCGAGAAGAAATCGCGTGGTGTCGACCTCCCGAATTTGGAGGATACAAGGTTCCTTTCGGAACTCTCCAAGATGGGAGCCATTACTCCATATGCACTCGCCTCCCAGTTCAATCTGCGGATAAGCGTCGCGAAGGACATGTTGGAGGAACTGGAGAGAAAAAGGCTCGTCACAGCGGTCGGCGGGAACGCTAGGATACGAATCTACAAGATGGCCGCTGCCTAACCCTTTTCTAATCGTATTTTGGTTCCAGCAGCGACGTCTCTGAAGATATCGATTCCGCTCTTGACAACGCCAATGATGTTCACCGGGCTGTACGGCTGAGTCTGCCCGTAGAAGACGCACACTGCGGATCCCATGGGCCAAAAGGCAATGGTTCCGGTCTCAACCTTGGATCTTGGTTTCTCAAGTCCTATTGCGATATCAGTCTCAAAGTAGACTTCCTCTTTCCAACGAGCGATCCTTCCTTCGATCGGCATGCGTCTGAGCAGGGCATCCGTGGTCTTCGGGGCCTGAAACCTCACCAGTTCACCTTCCGCATGCCTTCCGTCTTCGAGCACAAGAAGCACTGGTATCCGGGAGACGCTTGCCATGACCATTCAGGTTGTGTCGATCCCAAGAACAGATATAGGTTTGATGCAACTGCCTACGCTCTGTCAATTGCGAGGGTCCGAAATGGCGCACAGGATAAAGACTGTCATCATGGGCGCTGCGGGAAGAGATTTTCACAACTTCAACGTATTCTTCAGGAAACGGCCGGAGTATGAAGTGGTAGTGTTCACTGCAGCTCAGATACCCGGCATTGAGAAGAGGGACTATCCGTCGGTTCTTGCGGGGTCGCTCTATCCGAAGGGAATCCCTATCATGCCGGAAGAGCAGCTTCCGACACTAATCAGAGAGAAGGATGTCGAGCTTGTGGTTCTTGCCTACAGCGATCTCTCATATGACGATGTCATGCACAAGGCATCCGTTGTGGGCGCAAATGGGCCGGACTTCATCCTCATGGGTCCCAAGAACACGATGCTCAAGGCCAAAGTGCCAGTAGTATCTGTCTGTGCAGTCAGGACCGGAGCGGGCAAGAGCACCGTCTCCAGAGCCGTGGCGAGAGTCATCAAAGCACGTGGAAAAAGGGTCGTCGTCGTTCGTCATCCAATGCCCTACGGCGACCTCGAAACTGAAACCGTCCAAAGATTCGCGACCTATGATGACATGGACAAGGAGAAATGTACAATCGAAGAGAGAGAAGAATACGAGCCGCACATTGACCAGGGAAACGTCGTCTACGCTGGCGTAGACTACGAGAAGATCCTTCTCGCTGCCGAGAATGAAGCTGATGTAGTCCTGTGGGACGGAGGAAATAATGACCTGCCGTTCTACAAGCCAGACTTCAACGTGGTCGTTGCAGATCCTCACAGGGCTGGAAACGAACTCTCATACTACCCTGGTGAAACGAACGTCAGGATGGCAGATGTGGTGGTTATCAACAAGGTGGATAGTGCCCCACCTGAGGGTGTGCGACAAGTCCGCGAAAACATAAAGCAGCTAAACCCGACCGCCACGATCGTTGAAGCGGCGTCCACGATCCACGTTGATGATCCATCCCTCATTAAGGGTAAGAACGTTCTGGTTGTCGAAGACGGTCCCACAGTCACTCATGGGCAGATGAGAGAAGCAGTTGGCGCGATCGCAGCGCACCAATACGGAGCGCACGAATTGGTGAATCCGAGACCATTTGCTGTCGGTTCGATCAAGAGAATATACGAGAAGTATCCTCATATCGGTGATGTTCTGCCCGCAATGGGGTATGGAACCGAGCAAATCAAAGAGCTGGAACAGACAATAGAGAAGACCCGGTGCGACTCCGTGCTCTTCGGAACACCGATAGATCTCCGTCGAATCATGAAAGTTAACAAGCCGGCTGCCAGGGTCCGATACGAGATACGCGAAGTCACAAAGCCCAGTCTAGAGGAGCTTCTGGACAAGTTCTTCAAGCAATTGAAGAAGGCATAGCGGGGCGGCGTCTTCTTCTTAGATCGCGCGTTTGACAGAATCGGTGACGTACTGGAGTTCTGTCTGTTTCAGCATCGGGTGCACCGGCAGGGAAAATACTTGCCGACACGCTCGTTCTGTCTCGGGCAAAGCGCTTCTTCGTGTCGACTGTAGGTCACGGTAGTACGGGAGTATGTGAACAGGTGACTCGTAGTACACTGAGCAGCCAATGTTCTTTGAGCGAAGCTTCTCAACGAGTTTGTTTCGCTTGCCTGCGTTGGCTCCACGTAGTCGTGACGTGAAGAGGTACCATGCGTGCTTTCTACCCGCTGGTTCCTTGGGCATGACCAATTTTCCCAAGACGCCTAGTTTCTCTGAAAGGTATTCCGCGTTCTTCCTGCGGTCCTGCAGAAAACCGGGCAGTCTCTTCAGTTGGACAGTGCCTATCGCCGCGGCCATCTCAGGCATGCGGTAGTTGTGCCCTTGCCTAGCAACCCAATACGGGCGTTCTTCTCCATGGGTTCTGATCCTCTTGATTTGTTCGGCTAAGTCGTCATCATTCGTCGTGATCATCCCTCCCTCTCCTGTGGTCATGTTCTTCCCGGCGTAGAAGCTGAAGCAGGCAGCATCGCCAAGGGAGCCGGCCTTTCGGCCGTTGTATTCTGCTCCATGTGCTTGGGCCGCGTCTTCGATGACGACGATTCCGCGATTGCGTGCCAATTCGGTTATCGGATCCATGTCGGCACAGAGACCGTACATGTGCACTGGCATTATGACCTTCGTCGCACGAGTGAGCACTGCCTCAATTGATTCACGCGTAATGCAGTAAGTATCTGCATCAATGTCTGCGAATGCCGGCTTGCCGCCTGCCAGAACAACAGCACCTGCGGTGGCAGAGAATGTGAAAGAAGGAACTACTACCTCATCCCCCGGCTGGATCCCAGCTGCCAAGAGAGAGGAGTGCAAAGCGGCGGTGCCCGAGGAGACGGCGATCGCGTGTTTTGCTCCAACGAATTTGGCGAACTCCTTCTCGAACTGCAGTACCCTAGGTCCTCGTCCACTCTTCTCAGTGAGGATCCCGCTCTTGAGAACCTCGACGACTGCCTCGATCTCCTCTTTTCCCATGGAGGGCTGATTGATGGGTATCATGTCGCGCATTGAGTTCACTGCCCAGGCTTCTCGTATCATGATCGAAAATCTAAGTGTTTCCCGTCAGAAAGCTATCAGATAGAAGCGGTCCGTTGCACGCGTCGCACCGATTCTTCAATGCGAGTGCAGATCAGCGAAGATCAAGTCAGCGTCTCGGTGCAGTTGATTCGTGATCGAGGGAGAATCGAACGTCGTCTTCCACGGTGTTACAAGTTAGGGGAGATCCGAAAATGTGCAAGCGAGTCCAAACGTGACCTGTTCGGAGGGCGCATTCGGACGCAACACTTATATAAAGACCGATTTTTGGTTTCGGTGTTCTTTGAAAACTGAGGTTATGATGTTTGGCCGCTCAATTTGCGGGGCAACCTATCTTGATCCTGAGGGAAGGGACATCACGTGCAACCGGCCGGGATGCACAACACGCTAGCATCGCTGCAGCTCGTATCGTTGCAGAGTCCGTAAAGTCCTCTTTGGGTCCCAAAGGAATGGATAAGATGCTAGTCGACGGTTTCGGAGATGTCACGATCACAAACGACGGTGCGACAATCCTCGATGAAATGGAGGTTCAACACCCATCGGCAAAGATGTTGGTAGAAGTGGCGAAGACCCAGGATGACGAGGTTGGAGACGGAACGACAACAGTTGTCCTGTTGGCTGGAGAGCTTCTTGGCAAAGGCGAACAGATGCTCGACAAAGATGTTCACCCGATGATAGTGGTGGATGGGTACAAGCTCGCGGCTGAGAAGGCTCTTGAGATCCTTGAGGACATTGCAATCAAAGTCGACCCCATGGACAAGTCTATGCTCAAGAAAGTCGCAAGCATCGCTCTAGCCACCAAGATGCTGTCGGAGTACGCCGACGAAGTGAGCGATTTCGTTGTCCGAGCGGTCTTGGAAGTAGCGGAGAAAGATGCGAAAGGCTACAAGGTCGACATAGACAATATCAAGGTCGAGAAGAAGCCCGGCCAATCGATATCGGATACCACACTGATCCAAGGTGTGCTATTGGACAAAGAGGTCGTTCATCCCGGAATGCCCAAACGCGTAGAGAACGCAAAGATCGTGCTTCTGAACTGCCCGCTAGAAGTTGAGAAGACGGAATTCGATGCGAAACTCAACATAAAGAATCCGGATCAGATGAAGGCGTTCCTAGACGAAGAGGAGAAGATGTTGCGTGACATGGTCGACAAGATTGCGTCCGCGGGTGCGAACGTTGCCATATGCGAGAAGGGAATCGACGATGTCGCACAGCACTTCCTTGCTAAGAAGGGCGTTCTCGCAGTACGCCGAGTCAAGCAGTCCGATATGGAGAAACTTGTGAAAGCGACCGGCGCACATGTGGTCACCAACCTTGAAGACCTAGGAAGTAGGGATCTGGGCAGCGCGCAGCTCGTCGAGGAAAGAAAGGTTGGCGATGACAAGATGACTTTCGTAGAAGGCTGTAAGAACCCGAAAGCTGTGACAGTGCTGGTTAGAGGCGGCACCCAGCGAATTGTTGACGAAGCAGAGCGAGCCATCCACGACGCGCTCTGCGTGGTCAGAGACGTCGTAGTCAACCCCAAAGTCGTCGCAGGCGGGGGAGCTCCCGAAGCAGAAATGGCAAAGCGACTACGAGCATACGCTGACAAGTTCTCAGGCAGAGAACAGCTCGCCGTCCAAGCGTTTGCCGAAGCTCTAGAATCAATACCCATGGCACTTGCAGAGAATGCCGGAATGGACCCGATCGACACTCAAGTTGAGTTGAGAACAAAACACGGGAAAGGAGCCATATGGGCGGGCGTCGACCCATTCAAGGGAAAGGTTGCAGATATGGCGAAGCAGAACGTATACGAGCCTCTGGCAGTTAAGATCCAACTCGTCCAGTCAGCCAGCGAAGCAGCAGGGATGATTCTGAAAATAGACGACGTTATCGCTGCGTCAAAGAAGGAAATGAAAGGGCCACCAAAGGGGCCAGAAGAGAGTGGTGAAGAAGCGGGCGAGTACTAGGCGCCAACAGTCCGCTCTGATCGGCCCTCGCAAACTCACGCGTTTCGAGAGGGCGAGAGTGGTTGGCGCTCGTGCTCTCCAGATTGCATTGGGAGCTCCTGTTCTGATCGACGTTGATCCTGGAACCATGTCCGCCGTAGACATAGCCATGCAGGAACTAGAGGCCGGCGCGCTTCCGATCAGCATTAGAAGGACCCTACCAGACGGAACGAGCCAGAACATCCCCTTGAAATCAATCCTGAAACAGGAAAGCTAGGATGACAGAAGTCACGCGCGAAAGCGTCACAGAAGCAGAAGAGAGCAAGTACTGGCGCTACGCGCTCATAATACTGATCATAGTCTCATCGTTCTTCCTGGTACTCAGGTTCTCAGGCCGAGCCTTAACGGTCGTAGAATTCGAGATACTCGTCATCTACTTGCCAACTCTCGTCTCTGCCCTGGTCTATGCGAATACGATTCGCCACATGATTCAACGGTGAGGGGCGCGCACTTCTATCCAAAGTAACGCTGTGGCATGACAAGCGGATACAGAGGGCGTGTCACCTGCTCCTGAACAGACAGGCGCGGCTGAACCGGGCCAGCCCAACAGAGCGGGCAAAACACTATCCCGGATGAGAAGCGCACGCATGATCTGCAGAGTGTGCGACCGCACCGTCCACAGAGGTGCGAGGCCATTGCTTGTGGATGGAAGGAGCATCCAACGTGCACTTCAGGCTCAGCTGTCATTGGCGGCTCAGTTGTCACTGTCTCAGATTCAACCTCGGTTGAAGGAGAGAAGATCTTGACTCCGCACTTCGAACAGTAGTTCGCCTCGTCTCGGTTCTCATGTTCACAGCTGGGACACTCTATCACCATAATCATCATCTTCATTTTCTTTCTCTGAGCAGTTAACCTTTGCTGCTCGGTTGGTCGTGCGAAGCCTTGTTGCTGCAGGTTCTCACTCTATGACAGGCTTACCGTCCTCAAGTCGGAGTCTTATGAGCGTCTTGACCTTCACTCCCGTTTCCTTCTTCACGCGTTCGACGCCTCTGAACTCCACTCTCTCAATGACTGATACAGCGTCCGCCATCTTGATCCCATGAGAGAGGAGTTCCTTGATGATCGCAACATAGGTTCCGCCCGTAGCGATTATGGAATCAACCAGTAGCACCGAGTCTCCTGACTGCAGACCGTTCGCGTACATCGTCTCCTCCGCATATCCAGTCCTCTTCACGATCTTGATTTCACTGGGCAACATGTAGGATTTCTTCCTGATAACGAGCATCGGAACACCCGTAACGAGGCTGAGCGCTGCTGCAATCTGAATCCCCATCGCCTCAGGCGTAATGATTTTGTTCGAGCGCTTGACATCACTGATCCTCGCAACTTCGAACGCGCAGCCCCAGAGCGCCTCGGTTGGGATCTCAGGAACGCCTGAGCTGAGTGGGTTCACGACGTATTCATAGTAGCCCTCTTTTGACGGGATGCGGACAATCGTTGCTTTCCGAAGGTCCTCCCTTATTGCCTCGAGCCAGTCCATGGAATGAACACATGGCATTGCGGAGCATCTATCATACATAGCATTTACGCACGGAACGAGACCGAATACCCGAATAGATCGCTCAAGCCAGAGTGCTCTGTGAGGGCAGGTCATTGCCCCCGAGGGGGGCTACCATCACCAATGCCTCTGCTCCATCGGCATAATAGTGGGACACTCGCCTTGCTAGTGAGAATTCCAGTTTCTCGTACAACTTGATCCCCGTTTCGTTCGTCGCCCGCACCTCTAGGTAACATTCATCGGCCCTCATCTCCTGCAGTGCGTCAAGTGCCTGCTTCACAAGCTCTGAGGCAATGCCGGCTCTCCTGTATTCGGGCATCACGGCTACGGAGATGATGTGCCCTTTTCGCACGAACTTCAATCGCTTGATATCCGAGAATCCGTGCTCGATTCGGCACATTATGTAGCCGACTATCTGAGTTCCAACCTGGGCTACTTTGAAGGCACTGGGGCAGTTCTGGAATGTGTCCATAAAGAAGAATGATGCATAGTTCTCAGGAAGACATGTCCTATTGATCTCGATGACGGATTCAAGATCTTTAGTATTGAACTGTCGCAAGGAGAACTTCGTTTCCGTCAGCATCGCAATTCTAGCGCCACATGTGACTGCAGGGATACTATAAGGCATTTGGACCGCAGCTTCTGGATGGAATCAATACGTTTAAGTAAAATCGCCTTTCGATCCAATGGCCTCAACGGTAGGAATCACAATTTGTCATCGGTTTCATGGAGCTTCTCGACTAGGGATAGTACCCATCCTGACCTGACAGAGCTAAGAAGAATTGTTCAGCTCAGGTTCAATGTGACTGATGCTTATGTTGATGAGCACGGAATTCCGAGTTTTCGCGTAGACAGGGAAGCTGCCAAGGACAAATTCCAAGCCCTGATAGGCGATCTGAAGCCGCTTCAGCTGAGTGCATCAGTTCGTTCTGACTCGGACAGACTTCTAATAAGGATCTTTCAGAGAATCCAGGCGCGGCGCTCGAACCCGCTCATTAATGTCGTGTTGATGGTTGCGACGATCGGAACCATACTCTTCGCAAGCTACAGTCTCACCTACTCCATGGATCCGCAAGTCCTCAAGACGGTCTTCGGGCATCTCGACCTCAATGTGCAGGTCGCGATGTTCGCAGGATCGATCTTCGGGATAATTGCACTCCACGAATCAGGGCACAAGCTGGCAGCCTGGAACCATCGGATGGATTCCACTTTTCCATACTTCATTCCTGGCCCGCCCCCGTTTGGAACATTCGGCGCGGTGATTTCCTTGAAGAGTCCTCCCGCAAATCGAGACCAACTGTTCGATCTCGGATTCAGTGGACCTGCGGTTGGATTCATCGTTACAATAGCGGTTGCGATTATCAGCATACTTACTGCACCACTCGTTCCAGAGGTGCAGGTGGAAAGTCTCGTGAGTCAGGGGTTGCTTTCTGTTCAAGCATGGCCGAAGACTCCATTGCTAATGATTCTTCTCAGCTACCTCGATATCCGAGCTGTCCCGCCGGGGCAGACACTAGTGCTCACTCAGGTGGCTTTCGCGGCTGAAATTGGAGCATTGATTACTTTTCTAAACATAATCCCGGCGTGGCAGCTTGATGGTGGCCACATTATGAGGGCTGCCCTCGGTCCCCAGGGACACCGAATCGCAACTGTCATAGGACTCGTTGGTCTGGCTCTCGCAGGATTCTGGCCTTTCGCGCTACTGATTCTTGTCATGATGTTCACACGTGGCGGATTGGCGGGCGTCGAGCCCTTGGACGATGTCTCATCACTCTCCAAGAGCAGAAAGATCCTATTTGCCTTGGCGATCGCAGTACTTGTCCTCTGCTTCATGATGTTCTGAAGGCACAAGGGAATACTGATACTCGTCTCTCTGATTTACATTTCGCGCGGCACGAGCTAGACAACGTACGCATCGTCGAATGCGTAGGTCGTTGTCAAGATGAGTGCCAACGTGCACATCACGTTACTACATGAGACAAGGCAGAATCCTGTGTGCAAGGCAGGTGAAATTCCCACAAAGAGCAAGACCTGTCCGTCTGCTGTGGAGCGCTTCCTGGGTGAACTCAAAGAAGCGGGCGTGATCACCCTTACAGATGACGAGATACACATCACATCTGAACAGAGAATGCGAATTGCAGAGCTTGCGATCTCGGCAGGAGCGGACTCCGAGAGGGTTGCCAGAGAACTTCGGTGGCAAGAATTCGAAGGGCTCGCCGCACACATCTTGGACGTGGGGGGATATGCCACTGCGAAGCATTTCATTTTCAGGAATTCTGCACGCAAATACGAGATCGATGTTCTAGGTGCAAAGGAGCCGATGGTGCTTTGTGTTGACTGTAAACACTGGCATCACGGTTGGGCTCCAAGCAGAATCATGACGGCAGCAAGGAACCAGATGATGCGCGTTCAATGTCTATCTGAGGGATACGCATTCTACGGGAGGAAGCTTCGCATCGCCGGGTGGCCACTAGCGCGGTTCCTTCCAATTGTACTGACGCTCGCTGACCTGTCCTCAAAGCTAGTTGATGGCGTGCCGATTGTCTCTGCCCTCCGTCTAAGGGACTTCCTGTGCCAGGTTAGCCCATGGGATGAGCGGCTACGCTTCGTTGATGCTTCAGTGCGTTCGCAGGCGCTTCTGGTCTCTTAGGTCGTCGATCCTACTTCTTCGACTCCAGTTCTTCTCTCAGCGTCCGTCTCAGGATCTTGCCAACTAGTGTCTTTGGCAAGGAGTCTCTGAATTCGACCGACCTGGGAGCCTTGTAAGTAGCGATCTTCTCCCTGCAGAACTTGATTATGTCTTCTTCTGTAACCTTTCCTTGGTATCCCGGTTTCAGGCTTACGTACGCTTTGACAGTCTCGCCCCTGTATGCATCCGGGATTCCTACGACCGCTGCTTCGTTGACGGCGGGATGTTCGTAGAGTACTTCCTCCACTTCACGCGGCCACACCTTCAGGCCTGAGACGTCGATCATGTCCTTCTTTCGGTCGACGATGTAGAAGTAGCCGTCCTCGTCCATTTTGGCGATGTCACCCGTGAACAGCCATCCGTCCCTTAACGTGTTCTTGGTTTCGTCCGGTTTGTTCCAGTAACCCTGCATGACCTGTGGCCCTTTGATTACTAACTCGCCCACTTCGTTCGGCTTAAGGTCCTTTGTGCCGGTCTCGAGATCCACTATCTTTGCGTCGGTATCCGGAACGGGAATTCCAATTGATCCCGGTCTATTCTTCTTGGGATCGTCAAGAGGGTTAACGTGCGAGACGGGACTTGACTCTGTAAGACCATATCCCTCGACTAGGCGACCCCCAGTCAGCTGCTCGAACTTCTTCTGAATCTCGACTGGAAGTGGTGCCGCTCCGGACATACATGCACGGACCGTACTCAAGTCGTACTTCTTGATGTCCGGCATGTTGATGAGGGCGACGTACATGGTCGGGACGCTGCAGAAGGTGGTTGCTTTGTATTTGCTAATCGTGTTCAGTATGCCTTTGGGATCGCGTGGATCAGGAATCATGAGCATAGTTGTGCCAGTCAGTACAGGTGCATTCATGGCACATGTCATTCCGAATATGTGGAAGAGAGGCAGTGCGGTGACGTTCACGTCGATTCCTCGACGGATCGGCAACTCCACCTCACATTGCGCTGCATTCACAACTAGGTTCCTATGAGTAATCATAGCCCCTTTCGGCACACCTGTTGTTCCTCCAGTGTACTGGAGAAGAGCGAGCTCGTCCGGCTTGACTAGAACCGGTTTCGGATTGGGTTCATGCTTCATGATAGAAAGGAAGTCAATCGCTCCGGGACACTTGTACGATTTGACTCCTTTCAGGGGAGACAGTGTTCTCAGTAGTGGTGGAAGATAGTCGCGCGGGCTAGTGGCGATCACGTTTCGCAGTTTAGATCGTTCTCGAATCTCCTGAACTATCGGGTATAGCGTGTCCATGCAGACGAGGTTCTCCACTCCGGCGTCATTGAGCTGATGCTCAAGTTCCCTTGCCTTGTAAAGAGGGCTGCATGCGACACATATCGCTCCCGCGCGAAGAGCTCCGTAGAAGGCGATAACGAATTGCGGGATATTTGGTAATTGGATCCCTACTCTGTCACCTTTCTTCACTCCCAAGTCCTGGAGGGCTGCAGCGAACCTATCCACCATTTCGTCAAGCTCACGGTACGAGATGCTCCTTCCGAAGTAGATGATTGCCGGAATGTCGGGGAAATTCTTTGCCGATTGTTTGAGCGCTTCACTCAAAGTAATATTCGGATAATCAATTGATCTCGGGACTTGTTTCGGATAGAACGCAAACCAAGGTTTCTCCAAGTAACAGGCACCAATCTTGGTAGGCCGGTTGAATGTATAAAACGCTGCCTACGTCGCGATCAAATGTCCTCTGCAAGGTTTCAAAGGGTTCGGTTCTTGGATCTCGACAAGCCAGGCGGTTGGATGGCCTGCTTCGATTAGGCAAGCTATCGTTGCCTGCGGTGGCAGGCAGGGATGACAAGCGTGAGCTACCAATCAAGTGGAGCGTCGTGTCGTTTGAAGGCTTGCCTGAGAAATGCGTTTACTGCTCAAGGAAGAAGAAAGAGAAAAAAAAGGTGTAGAGGCCCAGGCGACCGTAACAGATCGTACTATTTTCCTGCTTCGTCCCATCTTTTCCAAGCTGCGAAATCTGATCCGAGCAATTGAAGTGCGATTACGCTCTTCTGGGCGTTTCTTGTTCCTTCCGCCACGACCGCCTGTCTGGTTGTTCTGAACGCCTGTTGCACGTCGTAGTCGGTGGTTGTTCCCATTCCGCCGAACCACTCTACTGCGTCGCTGATCGCTTTCATGCAGACTTCGGAGGCTACGAGTTTCGCGCATGAGGCAGCCATCATTGCGTCGTAGAAGGATGCTCTGCCGTCATGGTACCTGTCTACAAGCCACGCGGCACGGTAGCATAGCCATCGGGCCGCCAGTACGTTCGCGTAGTCCTCGGCTAGCTCGAACTGAATGCCTTCGAAGCCGCCTATTGGTCTGCCGAAGGCCCGTCGTTGCTTGACATGCTCCATTCCTGCCTCGAGGCATTTCTCAGCCCCGGCCACGATTGCCATCGTAGTTGGAACTCGCGCGTGGACGAAGCATTCGTACGTCATTTGGTAGCCTGTTCCCTCAAATCCAACAAGACAATGCTCAGGGACCTTCGTGTTCTCGTACCTGACGCCGCCGAGGTCTATCCCCATCCCTTCATAGAGCGACGTTGTGACGCCATTCGAAGTCGTGGGGATGTAGATCAGACTCATACCTTTTGAGCCGAGTTCGGGTTTTGTCTTTACTGATGTGATGAACCCTCCCCCGTACTTCATCGCTTCCGGGACGCAACTAAGTATCTGCTTCTCCCCGTTGATGATGTACTCTCCGTTGCTTTTCTTCGCGGTGGTTGTGATGGCTGTGAAATCCGTTCCGCAGCCAGGCTCAGTATTGTGAAGCGGAGTTATCCACCCATCCTTCACCACCTTTGGGAGGATCTCTTCTTTCAGTTCCGCGTTTCCGTAAACGGCGATAACGCGCGCGCACGCTGCCCCGTACCAGACTGGAATTCCTGCAACACCACTTGGGTCAGCCTTAGTGAGTTCCTCCACAGCGATCGTGAATGTAACATAGTCAGCCTCACTTCCGCCCCACTCTTTGGGGAGCAGTAGTCCGAATAGGCCCTGACTTGTTATCGCTTTGTGGACTTCGGGTATGATCATTCGACTCTTCAGTATCTCTTTGGATTTTGGTGTCAGGTTCTTTGCATAGTAGTCTTTGAGCGTCCGCCTGAAAAGCTCCTGTTCCTCAGTAAAGCCAAAATCTAACGGCATGATAGGTCACTTTCCCTTGAATTCCGGCCTTCGCTTGGACATAAAGGCCGATACGCCTTCCATCACGTCCTTCGTCGAAAGCACTATTCCAAATGCCTCGGATTCGAACTTAAGTCCTATGTCGAGGGGCACCTGCGTGGCGTAGTTCAGGGCGTACTTGGCGGCTTTCAGAGCTACCGGAGGACCCTCCACGAAGTTCTTTGCGAAAGCCTTGGTTTCCTCGACGAGTTTGGCCAGAGGCACAACTTTAGTGACTAGGCCAATCTTGAGCGCCTGCTCAGCTGTGATTCGGTCACCGAGCATGACCAATTCCTTCGCCTTCGCCAAACCGACAATACGAGTAAGCCTTTGCGTTCCTCCCCAACCTGGTATCAGGCCGAGTTTGATCTCGGTCGGTCCGACCTGTGCACTTTCAGACGCGATCCTGAAGTCGCAGGCTAGAGAGACCTCTAGGCCGCCGCCTAGCGCGTAACCGTTGATGCATGCTATCACTGGCTTGCCAATTCCCTCTATTCGAGCCGTAAGTTCGTGGCCTTTCATCGAGGCGTCCACTGCCATCGATGGGGTTACGCCTGTGAATGACGTGACGTCTGCTCCTGCGCTGAAGGCTTTCTCTCCGGCCCCCGTAACGACGATACACTTCACTTCTTTGTCCGACTCGAAATCGTTCAGCGCTGAGATGAACTCGTTCATCATGTCAAGCGTCATGGTGTTGAGTCTGTGAGGTCGATTGAGTGTGATCCAGCCTATCCCGTCTTCCTTCTTCACTATGATATCCTGGTAGGTCTTAACTTCGCTCAATATTGAAAACCTCTGGTGGATGAGCAGTCACACTATCCAGTATAAGAAACCCTCTGCAAGCTTTGCTGACTGCGGGTTGGTAGGTCTCACTTGTACTTGTGGAATCCTCGTCCGGACTTCCTGCCAAGCCACCCATTCTTCGTGTATTCCAGGAGAAGTGGGCAGGGTTCATACATCGGTTCTGCGTGCTTCGCGTGTAGCTCATTCAGATTCTTGACTACTGTGTCAATCCCCATTTTGTCGGCGAGTTCACACGGACCTGATGGCCATCCAGTTCCGAACTTCATTGCGGTATCAATGTCAGCCGGGGTAGCCACATCATCTTGGACAAGCCATGCAGCGGCGTTCGCGGCCATCGTGTAGAGCCTGTTCGGATCGAATTTGTCGGCTAGCTCGAACGGTATCCTGGGTCGCCCGGCACTCCACGAATAGAAGCCTTCTCCCGTTTTCTGACCGAGTTTGCCGGCTTTGACGAGCGGTTGATAGATCGGACATGCCTTGGCTCGTGCGCCAAAGGCGTCCTCCATTTCCTTGGCCACGCTATTGAGTATGTCGAGACCGACGAAGTCCGCCAGTTCAAATATCCCCATCGGCAAGCCTGCTTGATACTTCATCGCCGCGTCGATCTCATCCCTAGTCGCTTCCTTTCGCTCCACGGCCCAGAATGCTTCGTTGAAAACGGCAGCGAGAATTCCGTTCACGATGAATCCTCTGACGTCCTTCTTCACCAAGACTGGTGTCTTTCCGAGTTTCTTGGCAAGGTCCAGAGCGAACTTCGTTGTCTCGTCGCTGGTCTGTGCGCCCTTAATTATCTCAAGGAGCGGCATCATCTGTGGTGGGTTGAAGAAATGCAGCCCGACGACCTTGTCAGGTCTACTCGTTACCTTTCCAAGCTCGGTGATGCTCAGCGTTGACGTGTTGGATCCGAGTATCGCGTGCTTCGGTGCTATCTTCTCGATCTGTGCAAAGAGTTTCTTCTTCATCTCAAGATTCTCAGGAGCCGCCTCTACGATTAGATCTGCATCTTTGAAGGCCTCGTTCATGTTCGTGGTCGTGTGGAGGCGCGCCTTTGCTGCGTCTGCATCTGCCTTGTTGACCGTTCTTTTCTCCACAAACTTGTCGATACTCCACCCGATCTTCTGTCGGGCTTTCGCGAGAATTTCATCGTTGACGTCGACTAGGGTGACCTCGGTGCCAGTCATGATGAGTAACTGTGCTATTCCGTGGCCCATCGATCCGGCTCCGATAACTGCCGCCTTCTTGAGAGATTGCGTGCTCATCAAGATCACATCGACTATTGTCGTCCACGTCTAAGTATTTCACTTATTGGATTGGCACGAGCTCGTAGCTGGATCCTTCAGGCGAGGGTTTACCGGCAAGCTTCACTTTCATGCCCACCTTGGCCTGACCCAGTTTCACACCTGAAAGCCAAGCAAGCACCTTCACTCCCTGCTTCATCTTGGCCACAGCGACCGTGTATGTTTCGTGATCTGCGAAGCTTGGAGGTCGAACGATCACATGGGTGAAGGTCTCGATCTCTCCCTCATCGCCGGTGAGGTCGATCCATTCCATGTCTGATGTGAGGCATTCTGAGCAGTCCGCGGCAGGTGGGAAGTATTTGTGTCCGCATTTCTTGCATTTCGTGGCGTAGACTCTTCCATTCTCGAGCTCATCCCAGAACTTTGATGTCTTGTTTGTTGGGATATCGAAGATGAACGTGACTGGTCTGGACTTTAGGGCTCTTGTTGGAGGACCAAATGCCATCTCAATCCCTCCCAAAGACTGTCACGTAGGCGTAATGCCCGGTTCCCCCGATGTTGTGGGTGAGGGCGTTACCGTGTTTGACGGGCACCTGTCTCTTGCCCGCTTGTCCTCGTAGCTGGCGAGTAGCCTCTGCAGCCATAGACACTCCTGTCGCCCCAATCGGATGCCCCTTGGCCTTAAGGCCGCCGTCAACGTTTACCGGTATCTTGCCGCCGATTTCGGTTTGGCCTTCACGGATCATCTTGCCTGCTCCTCCTCGCTCGCAGAATCCCAAGTCTTCATACGCAATTAGCTCTGCGATCGTGAAGCAGTCATGAACTGTGGCGACATCCAGCTGGTTCGGTTTGAGCTTGGCAGCGGCGTAAGCGCTCTGTCCGGCGACAGTGCCGGAACGCAAAGACGTGCAATCTTCGCGTTTGCTTATGTTAGCCGTGCCTGAGGACACCCCAAACCCCTTAATCCAAATCGGTGTGTCAGTGAGCTTCTTCGCCTTGTCTTCAGCGGCCAGAACGATCGCGGCGGCTCCGTCACTGACGGGGCAGCAGTCGAAGATCTTCAATGGCCACGCTATCACCCTTGATGAGAGGACGTCCTCAACTTTCATCGTCCTTTGCAGGTGAGCGTACGGGTTCATGGCGCCGTACTTGTGGTTCTTCACGGCGACTTTGGCAAGGTCTTCTTCTGTGGTTCCGTATTTCTTCATGTGAGCAGTCGCGTGGAGTGCATAGTATGCGGGAAAAGTCATGCCGAAATTATGGAACTCCCAGAGGTAGTACCCAGCCCTCCCGATCAACTCAACGGAAGTCAGGATGTCGACTTCGGTCATCTTCTCGACTCCCACAGCCATCGCTATGTCAGCTTGGCCGCTCGCGATCGCATTATGAGCTGAATGGACAGCGGCGCTTCCTGATGCACATGCGGCTTCGCATCTGACGAGCCCCGCGCCCGTCAGGCCTGCATATTCAGCAACTACAACGGCTGGAAGGAATTCCTCGTACCATCCGCCCGCAGTTCCCACGCTCACGAAGCCTACATCCTTCTGCGTGATGCCAGCGTCTTGGATTGCTGGCTTTATGGCTTCGAACGCCAGTTCCGGAAGGTTGGCGTCGCGGCGGTCACCGAAGACGGAATGCCCTATCCCTACGACAGCAACTCTTCGAGACAAGAATCTCACTCCGAAGCAAATATGCGAACGAAGCTAGCCAGCGGCCCGCTTAAAGCTCTTGTCAAAGAGGAAGAAGCGACTTTCTTAAGGAAATTGCCAACCCGCTTGCCGAGTGCAGGCTTGAGCCTAATCGAGGTGAGTAGTCGTGCAGATCAGAGGTCTTTTCTATCTCCTATGACAGACCATTGCTATTGCGGTGATAGATTTGGCGAAGTTTCCTTCTGAGGAATGGGTCAAGGTCTACATGGAGCAATTGAACGCGAACAAAAGCTACGAAGACGCAGCAAAGACGTGGGAAGGCGATTTTCTCTTCGTCGTCCAACCCGATGCCGAACTGAAGGAGCCGTCAACCATGTACATGGACTTATGGCATGGGAAATGTAGAGGCGTTGCACTGGTGAAGCCGGGAGAAGACAAGAAAGCAGCGTTCGTCTATTCTGGACCTTACGGGAACTGGAAGAAGCTGATAAACAAGCAGATCGATCCGATTCAGGGCCTACTGACCGGAAAGTTCAAGCTCCAAGGAGACATGGCCAAGGTCATGCGCGCAGTCAGGGCTGCAAAGGAACTAGTTGAGACTGCGAGCAAGGTTCCCACAGAGTTCATCTGATCTCCGAGCCTCGTAGGTCTGGTCTGGATTGTGGTTTTTCACCAGTCCCAAGATCGCTTTCGGCGAGGACTCTCTAGAGCAATTGAGTGCCATTGAGGGCAAGCGGGCTCTAGTGATCACCGACCCGATCGTCAGCAAACTTGGAATGCTCCAAGTAGTCACAAATGAACTCAAGAAGGAACCGCGAACCGTTGAAGTCTTTGACCAAGTCGAAGCGGAACCATCCTTCGAGAACGTTGAGAAAGTAGCAGCCGCTCTGCGCAGCTTTCAGCCAGACCTCATAGTGGCCCTCGGCGGAGGTTCGTGCATCGACGCTGCGAAAGGGGCTTGGGTTCTCTACGAGAGACCGGATCTCAAGCTTGACGCTGTCAATCCCATGACCAAACTTGATCTGCGAAAGAAGGCAAGACTCGTCGCCATCCCGACAACAGCCGGAACGGGTTCAGATGCAACCTGGGTTGCCGTGCTCACTGACAGAAGTCAAAACATGAAGCTCGACTATTTCGCCTCACGAGAACTTGTCCCTGACTATTCGATACTCAATCCCAAATTCTTGCTTAAGCTGCCGAAGCAAACTACTGCCTACACTGGTCTGGATGCCATCGACCAAGCAATTGAAGCGTACGTGAACCAGTGGCGAAACGATTTCGCTGATGGCCTTGCATTGAGATCCATCCAAATCCTCTTCGAGTACCTGCCGAAAGCCTTTGACAATCCTGATGACCTACTCGCCCGACAAAAGACTCAGAACGCAGCAACGATGTCAGGGCTTGCTTTCGGTAACTCGCAGGTTGGCCTAGCACACGCCACAGGCCACGCGCTGGGCGCAATATTCCACATGCCGCATGGTCTTGCCGTCGGAATTTCGAACCCCTACGTTATCCAGTTCTCAAGTCGTGACGCAGCACAATTGTACAGAGACATCGCCCACGTAATCGGAATAGAAGAGCAATCGGATCAGAAAGCCACCGCCATGCTTGTGAAATCGATCAAGAAACTCATGAATCACATTGAGACCCCGTTGTCTTTGCGCGAGGCGGGCATCTCTCATAGCGCCTTCCTAGAGAGCTTGGACAACCTGATCGAGCAAACGAACAGATCCACATGCACATTCGTCAACCCTCGAGTCCCCGACCCCGAAGAGGTACGCAAACTGTTCGTGTGCATGTACGAAGGACAACCGGTCGACTTCTAACATCTGGTGCAGCAACTGATCGGAGGAAACACAGGTAAGACGCTGCTCGTCGACCTGAGTCGCGACAAAATCATCACAGAGCCTACAAACGAAGAGTTTGCCGCAACATACATTGGAGGGAGCGGATACGCCTGTAGGCTCGCTTTAGATCATCTCACAGCATCAACGGAACCCTTGGGTCCAGAGAATGTGCTGATCTTCGCTACGGGCCCGCTGGTAGGCACGGCAGCCCCAAACATGGGGAGGCATGTTGTGTGCGCAAGGTCGCCACTGACACGGCTCTGGGGAGAATCAAGCTCCGGCGGGATCTTCGGCGCGAAGATGAAGTTCGCAGGTTTCGATGCTGTTGTGGTGAAAGGTAGGGCGGCGAAACCGACCTACATCTCGGTGAAGGATGGCAAAGCTGAACTTAGAAACGCCAAACAACTCATGGGCGAGGACACGCAGTCCACTCAGGCGCTCATCAAAGAAGAACTCAACGACAGGACGGCGAGTGTCTCATGCATCGGCAAGGGAGGAGAGAACCTTGTCAAGTATGCGGCTATCATGAATGACTGGAACTGAAGGCGATCGCGGTCTCCGGGCAAGAGAGAGTTCCGATCGCAGAACCCGAAGAGTTCATGAAGGTTTCGAGCAGCGCGTTCAAGTACATCAAGGAATCAGGCCTGGCTGAGACTTTCCGAGCCTTGGGCACCGCAGGCGCTATTTCATACATGAACGAGCTTGGAGAATTGCCAAGCAAGTACTTCACTTGCGGAAATTTCCCTGAGGTGGACAAGATCGACGGTACAGAGATGAAGCAGACGATTCTTACCGGGACAAGCGCTTGTTTCGGGTGCCCAATCCGCTGCGGACGAGTGATAACGATCAAGGAAGGCAAGTACGCAACAGGCAAGACTGACGGTCCAGAGTTAGAAACCCTCGTTGGTTTCGGATCAAACCTGATGTGCACATCGATGGAAGCGATCTCATACGCAAACGAACTCTGTAATAGGTTCGGAATCGATACGATCAGCTGCTCTGTCACCATCGGGCTGGTGTACTACTTGTACGAGAAGGGTGTACTGACGGAGAAAGACACGGGAGGTCTCGCGCTCAAGTGGGGAGAGATCGATCCAGCAATCGAGTTGGTCAAGATGATCGCTGAGAGACGAGGCATCGGAGACCTCCTCGCTGAGGGATCCCGAGAGGTGGCGAAGAAGTTCGGAGTTGAAGAAGAGGCCATGCAGGCCAAAGGCCTAGAGTTCCCGTTTCATGACATAAGAGGGGTAAGCGGCCTTGCGGTTTCCTACGCGGTCTCCCCAAGAGGCGCTTGCCACAACTTCTCCGTCCTCTACCTAGTCGAGATGGGCCAAACCGTTCCAGAGCTCGGACTCGTATCTGAGGACAGGATGTCAAATGACGGAAAGGCTGAACTCGCCTTCAATAGTGAGAACTTTCGCGCGGTCTACAGCGCGATGCAGATGTGCATGTTCGCCAACCCGCCAGTGGAAGACATTGTCAGCATGTTGTCGCACTGTACCGGCCAGAAGCTCGCCCAGCAGGACCTGCTCAAGATCGGCGAAAGGATCATCATGGCAAAACGCGTCATGAACCTACGTCTAGGCCTTACACCGAAGGATGACACTCTCCCGAAGCATGCGCTAAAGCCACTCGCCGATGGACCCACTGGAGGGAAAGTGCCGGACCTGAGCAGGCAGCTGAAGGAGTACTACGCGCTCAGAGGCTGGGATCCGACACTCTCTGCCTATCTGCCACCCTAGAAAGTGATCTTGATCGCCTGAACGATCCTTGGAAGAATCTCTCCCGCAGAACCGTTCACCTTGTAGTCGCACAGATGATCCCACCCGGTCCTTTCGCTGTCAATTGAGATGACCTTAGCCCCGCCCTTCTTGGCTATCTCCGGAAGTGACGCCGCCGGGTAGACCTCAAGCGAAGTTCCAACGGCAAGCAGCAGATCGGCTGATCTCACTTTCTTGAGCGCCTGATCGAACGCCCTCTCCGGGAGGGGCTCTCCGAACAGTACAACATCCGGCTTCAATGAACCACCGCACTTGTCACATCTCGGCACGTCTTGCTGGGCTATGCGATCAACAATCTTCTCGGTCGCGTAAGTTGCTGAGCATCGTGTGCAAATGATACGCCCGGCATTGCCGTGAATCTCAATGACATGCTTGCTGCCGGCGCGTTGGTGAAGGCCATCCACGTTCTGAGTTATCACCGAGTCCAGGCGTTTCATCGTCTCCAACTCCGCGAGGGCGGTGTGTGCAGCGTTAGGTTTTGCTGTGAGGAATATCCAGCCGATCTCTCTTGCGAACTCCCAGAACTTGCTGGGGTCCCGCGTGAACGATTCTATAGAAGCCACTACGGCAAGATCATATCTGCTCCACAGTCCATCCTTGCCTCGGAAAGTCCCGAGTCCGCTCTCAGCAGAGATTCCAGCACCCGTGAACGCCACGGCTCTTCTTGCGTGCTTGATCTCGTGTGCGATGGACATGATGGTCGAGTAGGCTTCCAACCGGCACCGAGCTCTAGTTGAAATCGCCGCACTATATTTGGGTACTTCCATTTGCATCTCACCAGCAAGAACACTTAATCATGGCCGATCATCCACCTATGGAAGACCCGCGTTGAAGGATGAGGTAATACAGAAACAGCTTGCAGATGCGATCGTGAAAGGAGACTCGGAGACGGCTGAGGCGAAGGCCAAAGTCATCGCCCAGTACGCAAAGGATCCCACAGAGACGCTGGACGATCTCTACGACGCGTTTAGAACAGCTGAGAGCCTCCACGTGGTAGGAGGATATAGTGACGAACGGTTTGCCTTATCCGTTAGTGCGACGCGTGCAGCTCTAAACGTTCTCAAATTGAACCTCACTCCAAAGCAGACACGCTTCAGTGCAAAGATCTGTGTCGGTCCCATAACAGGTGGGAACGATATGATGAGCGCAATCATGGCCGCAATGCTCACTGCTGCTGGATGTGAGGCAACAGACATATCGAGGGCCACGACCGCCAAGGAACTGCTTAGAAATGCCGAGCAAAACGGCGCCGAGTTCCTGGTTGTGAGTTTCAGCGACCAGACAGCCGATCTAATGAAGGAGTTTGTGAACGAATACCAGTCCGGAGGATTTCGCAACAAACTCCATGCGATAGCTTTTGCACCCGGCTCTCAACTCGCATCAGATGAGTCAGGCACCTTCGTCTTCGTGGCACGTGAACCGCTCGAACTGCTGAGTAGAACCACCGAGTATCTCATAAGAAGTCGGGGAAAAGATAGCCCTTAATCACTCGAACCAGGCTGGCCTTGATCTCAGACTTTTTTCTCTGCCTTTCCTTGGGAGACAACCGACTCTATCGCTTTTCTGATGCTCTCCTCGTCACCTAGGTAATAGTGCCTGATGGGCTTGAGGTCATCGCTGAGCTCGTATATGAGCGGGATACCGGTCGGAATGTTGAGGTTCACAATCGCCTCTTCGGAAACGTTATCGAGGTACTTCACGAGTGCCCTTAGGCTGTTGCCGTGCGCTGAGATGAGAACTCTCTTTCCCGACCTTACGGTTGGGGCGAGCACGTCGTGCCAATAGGGTAGGAATCGGTTCACCGTGTCCTTGAGTGATTCACACAGCGGGATCTCTTTCTCGTTCATGTCTTGGTAGCGTGGGTCGGACCCCGGGTACCGTTCATCAGTCTTCTCAAGCGCAGGCGGGCGTACGTCGTAACTTCTTCTCCAAATGAGCACCTGCTCTTCACCGTACTTGGATGCCATCTCGGCTTTGTTGAGCCCCTGCAGTGCACCGTAGTGGCGCTCGTTCAAGCGCCAGTGATTGTGAACCGGTATCCACATCTGGTCAAGCTCGTCAAGCATGATCCAGAGTGTACGTATCGCGCGTTTCAGGACCGAAGTGAAAGCAACGTCAAAGACATACAGGTCCTTGCGAAGCGTTCGCCCTGCCTCATGAGCCTCCCTTGCCCCCCTTTCGGAGAGATCAACGTCGGTCCAGCCTGTGAACCTGTTCTCTCTGTTCCATGTGCTCTCGCCATGTCTAACAAGTACTAGCTTGTGCATCCTGTTCTCACCACGTGCGAGTCCCAGCTGCCCCTAGGAACGCCTTTCAGTTCTCACCAAGGTATGTCTTAGGTTTGATGGATAATGGCACGACATCAGATTCCCGCTCGCATCGTTCTCGAGCCGCCGCGGGGGATGCTCATCATCCATATATCCCGCCAGTCATCTTGGCAGGACAAAGAATCTCAAATCTGAGCGTGCGAAAACTGCAGACAAATAACGTGGTTATCTGTCTTCTCGTGGTTCTCATCGCGGCGGGTTTCGTTCAACCATCGACAGCTCAGATCGAGAAACTTGGATATCTAAGGGTCACGGCACAATATCCAGTTCAGGTTCCTCGCTCCTACACATTCCAAGTTAACGTCACGGTGGAGTATGCCTTTCGCGATTACTATGAGATCAGCGCGGCAATCTATCAAGGACCGAGGGGAACCTTTGGCAGCGCATTATGGGAAGGTCAGATTGAGCGCCTCATAGACGTAGGCGAGAAGACATACAACGTTCAGCTGAAATCTCCCGCCGAGGAAGGGCAGTGGCTGCTAACTGGCTACGCGTTCTCCCACAACGCATCCACCCCAGTCTACTTCACTGATCAGGAACGTGGACCAGGATTCGTTGAGATGAACATCAAAGTCGCCGACAACGCGAAGCTCACCTTACAAACCCCACACGGCAATATGGTCGTGTCTGTGGATGGAACCAGCTTCACGACTGATCAGAATGGCGTCCTCGTTAGCGAGCTCAAGATATTGATCCCTCACTCAATTGAAGCTCCTGAGAATGTATCGATGACAGAGGGCTGGCGAGCCTTGTTCCTAAGCTGGAACGGAACCGATCACGAGAACCCGAAGACCATACTCCTCAGGAATGATCTTTCACTGACTGTAGACTACCAGGACGAATTCAGGCTCGATGCAGTCTCGGAGATAGGTCAGGTCTCGGGAACAGGCTGGTACGATGCCGGTACTGTCGCGAACTTCTCTGCGCCGTTGCTCGTTCCTCAGCAGGGCATAGGAGGATTGGTCGGGATACGCTGGAAGTTCACGAGCTGGAGCGGCGACATCACCAGCACTGATCACAGCGAGTCCGTAGTCATGAACCGCCCATACAGGGTCGTTGCGAACTATGTTACGGACTACGAGCAACTCGACTACTTCATCATTGGAGCTGCCGTCCTTATTGTCGCTGCAGCAGCAGCCTTCCTTGTACTCCGAATAACTAGGAAACCATCAGAACAGCCACTAGAGCAGCCACCAGAGCACCCACCAGAACAGCCACCAGAAAAACCATCAGAAGAACCATCGGAAAAACCAGCAGAAGAGATGGCGGCTCCGACTGTGCGAAGGTTCTGCTTGTTCTGTGGAGCCAATATTGATCCGGGCGCCAAGTTCTGCTCAAAATGCGGAAAAAGCCAGTAGTCAGTTCAGGCTAGCGGCACTCGTTCGCCTTGGACTATCACGAGAAACGCCACTGAGAAGATGCCGAGGACCAAGCCTGTGGGGTAGTGCGCTAGGTACCAAGGCAAGATCCCGGCGTACAGTAGCCAAACTTCCAAAGCGATTCTTCCAATATTCGCAAAGTAGATGAGGACGGCGACGCTCACGATCGCCATAGCCTTCCTTCTCCAAGCTATCTTAGGAAAAGGAATCAGAATGCCAGCGAAGATCGCTGTGACCTGTATGCCCGTGCACATACGTTCTATCTCGAACTCGTTGACAAAAGCTCGACCGTCTATGGCCCGTGATGCTGCAGGAATCCCAATCCAGTTCAGCAGCATCGCCGAGTGATCGGCCGTAATCTTCTCAAGAATGAAGTAGTTCGGAAGATAGTAGAAACCGGCCGAGAGAACCACCATTGCAGCGACATAGAAGACGATGTCGCGTAGCCTAGTCTCTTCGGGCAACCCACGCAACGGCGTCTCCCACACGCTAAAGATTGCACGTCACGACAGCCTTGAATCTTGCTGTCCGCTTGCAGCAAGTTCTAGCCTGCCAGGGAAGGCTTGTTCGACAAATGCACGGCAAACTGCTGCGGGTCAAGCAGGCGAGTTGAAAGCTGCGCCCTTTGCGCCCTTTGGCGCTTCGAGTTTCCGCATCGCATCCTCCATGGGCGTCGCTTCTGCCCAGAGAGCTTCGAATAAGTTGCCTAGATGCCGTATCGCCTCCTCGCTGGTGATTCGGATCGCTTGGTCGACGCGGCTCTCCAGGTCGGGCGAGTCTTGCCCCAGATAGTAAATGGCTGCGTCTGTGCTGTCCATTATTCCCATACTGAATCCGATTGGGTTCTCCGTGTGACGAACCTCAGCAAATTTGGCGAGCGCCTTGACTTCGTTCGCGTTTGCGTCTGACAGTCTGCAAATCAGTCGGGTCTTCACCCCTCGCTCATGAGCATGAAGGAATTCTTCGCCCAACCCTTTCAGGAGCCTACTCGGCGCATGAAGGCTCGGGATGTAGGCCCTGAGCGTGTGCTTTGCGGAGTCGATCATGGGTCCGGAGTGAATGTAGGTCTCTTTGCGTCCGCGAATGATGTGGCTTTCCTCGCCTGCCGGTCGTTGTCCACGCAAGACGGCCTCGCGAGCGGCGAAAGGCACTGATTCCCTCCAAAGGATGTTGAAGAGCTGACGCATGACCTGTACCGTGGGGCGGTATGTGCTAACAAGTTGAGCTGCCTGAGATGCGCGAATGATCGGCTCCTCGACTAGAGATACCGCGACCCTCGTGTCAGAGCCATACATGTAGACTGGGATCGGTTCGAAGTGACGGACTTCAGTGATGTGAGCGATCTTCTTGACACGATTAAGGTTCTCTCTGTCGACCTCAAGGATGAATCTGGTTTTTACTTTGTTCGATGTGATGAGTCGCAAGGCTTCAGCGAAAGCGCGTGCTGAAAATTGAGGCGGCCGTCTACGCCCCGCCATTGCCCAGAACTCGCCTTTGGCTGACCTCGCAGATTCCAACAGGTGGGTTCGGGAGGCGTGGGAGCCATAAATAACGCGGATCTCCTCTTGCTCCCGCTGGTTGTTTTTCATCGAGAGTCCTTGCAGTTTCGTTGCCAGCTTCTCGGATTCTTTCGCGATCTTGTCAAGGCGGTCTCTGATCCTCCATGCAAGACGAGGTAATGCAACCTTGACGTCGACCGGTACGTATCTTCTCGGTCTGTCGATGGTCTCTTCGACGAGGCCTTTTGACACAAGTCTCGTCATCAGAGGGTAGATCTCAGTTCTTTGTAGGTGTGCTTCGCGTGACAGCTGTTGGATTGTGCCGGCGCGTAGTTTGAGGAGGGCGAAGTAGGCCTTGCATTCGTTCTCGGTGAGGCCGAGTGTCTTGAGCTTCTCTATTAGTGCTGACGACTCCGTCAACCTCCAGCCGTAATTTCTAAAACACGCAGTTGTATGGTTGATTTCATACATCCGTTTATATGTGTTTCAGGGGAGTGATTGTCTAGGTCGTATGCTGATGTTTCCTCTAGAAAACAAGCCTCAACAAATCGGGAACCGGACACGGGTAGAA
>JBEKGZ010000004.1:0-37581 GCA_050012535.1 Bathyarchaeia archaeon
GTCTCAGCTGGGTCCAGCGGGCAGGTGGAGATCGGACAGGTCCCGATCTATGTGAGCGAGAAAGTGATATTCGAGGTCGTCCAAGTCGAACCTAAGATTGTTCACGCTGGCGATTCCGGCGTCAGCATAAAAGTAACCATCAAGAACACTGGAACCCTCGCCGCAGATTCAGTTAGGGCGCAGCTGCTGGTCGGCAACTACTTCTCCGGAACGCTCACGGACTTTCTTGGGACGATGCAGCCAGGCGAATCAAAGACAGCATACCTAACGGTTGACGTGGACTCAAAGGCCACTTCCCAAACATACAAGATGGACCTGCGCCTCGACTGGACTCAAGCAGACAACAGCCTCGACAACACTCTCCCAGTAGAACTGCAAGTAGTCCCTGCCGAGCTCCCACTGCCATTGATCGCAGTAGCCATCGTCTTGCTCGCACTTGTGGTTGTAGTTCTTCTTCGCAGAAGAAGAAAGGCTCAAGAACAGAAGCGCAAGCCTTGATGCCACCTTCGATGGAGTCCAAGTCAACTCGACAGCGGCCGTGACGCCCATTTCTTTTCGTCAACGCCCGCGCGTTTGTCCATGATCCTAGCCAATACAAACAGCAAGGAAGAAAGGCGATTCAAGTACGGAACAAGCTGTGGATTCAGTCCCTCTTCCTGCGCGAGCGTAGTGGTTCTGCGTTCTGCGCGCCTAGCGACCGCCCTAGCGACATGTAATGCGGCGGCAGGGCCAGTTCCATTCGGAATTATGAACGTTGACAGTGGCGACAGTTCGGCGTCGAGTCTATCGATCTCTTGCTCAAGATGCTTCACCATATCTTCGGTGATTTGGACCTTCTGTACATGGGACTCCTTTTGACGTGTGGCGAGTTCTGCGCCAACGATAAAGAGATCCTGCTGAATTTTCTCCAGCATAGCGTCGATCTCATCGCCCTTAATCAGTGATCGCGTGTATCCTATCCAGCATGACAACTCGTCAACGGCGCCGTACGCCTCAACTCTGACGGAGTCCTTCAGAACCCTCTCGCCTGAGAAAAGACCAGTTTCTCCCCTGTCCCCGGTCCGCGTGTACATTCTCGACATTGATATCCACACGGAGAAAGTCACGTGACTACCAATTCAGAGTTTTGATTCAAAAGCATAGGATAAGGGACCGCGCATGGTAGACTCTCCTATCCCTCACACCCTGCGCCTGTGGTATTGTGGCTCCAATGAAATGATTAAGAGAGCTGTCTCGTCCTAGGACATTCCCAGCGATGGTGCCCGGGGTCCTACGACACGGATCTTGTCACGTGGGAATGAAAATGGAACCACCAGATTTCCGTACATACGTAGGTGGCCCGCCGCTTCGGAGGCTGGGTCAGAACTTCCTTGTTGACAGGACGGCACGTGATCTGATCGTCAACTCATCTGATCTGCAACGATCGGATGTTGTCCTTGAGGTTGGGCCCGGGAAGGGATTTCTGACCGAAGCGCTTCTTGCCCTCGCTGGAAAAGTGATCGCGATTGAGAAGGATCCAAGGCTCGTAATCATTCTGAGAAACAAGTATGGACGGAATCGAAAGCTGCGTATCATCCAAGGTGACGTACTGAAAGTGAAGATTCCTCGCTTCAACAAAGTCGTTTGTACTCCTCCCTACTACATTTCTTCAAGGCTAGTTCTGCTGCTGGTTTCCAAGAGATTTCGTTGCGCAGTTCTGACTCTGCAGAAGGAGTTTGCTGAGCGACTGGCGGCGAAGCCAGGCTCGTCAGACTACGGCAGGATTAGCGTCATGGTACAGCACAAGTCCTCGGTTGAGGTGGTTGGAACGATTCAGAGGGGTTCGTTCAAGCCCGCACCGAAAGTGGATTCCGCCGTTGTTGTGATCAGAAGGGAGAAACCCAAAGTGCCCGTCAGAAGCGAGCGGATTTTTGGTGAGCTGGTTCGGTTCATGTTTACCCAGAGAAGAAGGAAAGTCAAGAAGGTTCTTCGTCAATACCTTGAGACGTCCCGCGGAGACACGAATCTGACGAATCAAGCATTTTCATTTCCGCCCGACGTGCGAGTGTTTCAGTTGAGCGTCAGTGATTTCGAGCAGTTGTCAAACGAGATCTCGACGATGGAACGCAAACACCTTGAGTGATCTAGTTCCAATGAAGGGTAAACCATCAAGCACAGGAAAGCTTGGTACACATTTTCGTGTAGTGCTTGTGCAGCCCGAGAAGGAGGGAAACATCGGCTCTATTGCTCGGTCAATGAGGAACTTTGGTCTGACAGATCTCTGGATTGTCTCGCCGAAGACATCTGTCGGAGACGAGGCCTATCGATATGCCACAAAGGGCAAGGAGATTCTTAGAAAAGCCCGAATAGTTGAGACACTCTCTGACGCTGTGAGAGGAATCGATCGCATCGTCGGCACGACCGCGATTGTGGGCACAAGTAGTAGGAACATACTCAGACTAGTAATCGATCCGTCACAACTTGCCTCGCGTGTAGCAGGGACGACAGGTTCTGTCGCGCTACTTTTCGGGAGAGAAAGCACGGGGCTTAGCAACAGAGAGCTGCAGCAGTGTCACATGATCGTCAGTATCCCCGGCAGCGAAGAATACAATGTGCTCAATGTTGCGACCGCGGCATCAATCGTCTTTTATGAACTCTACAAGGTTAGGCAAATGCGCCCACCGTCGCTCGAACCCTCCCAACTATCGCTAGATCGTCTAGTGTCCGTCTTCAGCCAGCTTGCGGATGTTGCGGATCTTCCATCGCACAGGAAACGCTTAGCGGACCGGGCCTTCAGGAACGTTCTTGCAAAATCGATCATCTCTAGAAGGGAAGTATCGTTGATCATAGGGGTGCTGAGAAAAGCCAGAGACAAGACGCACGCTGGCTTGAGCCCACCGACCAAGTAACGCTGAACCAAATCTTAGCCAGTCGCGGGCAATCGACTCAGTAACACAACTCCTACCAGAATCAAAGAACCACCAGCGGCGACGCTGATATCGACACTTTCTCCGAGAACAAGCCATCCCAAGAGCACTGCGACGATCGGGGTGATGAATGTGAAAAGCGAGATCCGTGTAACCTCCATGCGAGTAAAGAGCCAGTAGAGAGCGACAAAGGCGAAAGTCGACCCTAACACGGCAAGATAGACAATCGCGAATACTGACGTGTAATCAAAGTTCAACGGCACTCCGTGCTCCAAAAGGAGCCCAGCTGTAACCAGGAGGATGGAGCCGACGCCCATCTGAACAAAGACGTTGACTGTGGAGTTGATGGACTGAGAGTACTTCTTGCCGACGACGTTCGCGCATCCGGCAATTCCAGCACTTGCGACCACAGCGATGCCCCCCCAGAAGGAATTGACTGTGAACATCAATTCTCTGGAGAAGATCACTGCGACACCGATGAAACACAGCAACATGGCCGACATCTTTCTAGCCGTCACGCGCTCGCCGGGTATCATGAAATGAGCGAAGACGACCACGAAGAAGGGCAGTGTGGCGAAGAGGAGGGAGGTTAGGCCTGCTGTCATGTACTGTTCTCCCCAGAATGCAAGGGCATAGGGCAGCGCGATCTGGGATAGGCTGAGAAAGAGCATGACTCGCCAACTGTTTGCGTCTTTGGGAAACTCGACCCTCTTTGCAATCACGTAGCTGGCGAGTAGGCATGAAGCTACGACAAATCGAATCCCTGCAAATGTGATGGGCGGAAGAGAACCCAATCCTACCTTTATTGCCAGCCATGTCGACCCCCAGACGAAGCAGAGGAATGTGAAGACCAGTCCAGGCAGAAGGCCTCCATTTGTTCGGTTTCCCATGGTCGACTCCTGTATTCTGGCGAATAGTCTACATCACGTCTTACACATAGAAATAGTGTCGCCAACCTTTCATCGAGACTACAATAGACGGACGAGGTGGGCGATGAGTCACACACGGCAGGGCAGTCGCTCCGACGCGGAAAGTCAAATACTTCTCTTGATCGCGGTGAACGCTCTCTTCGGTTTCGCTATTGGGTTCAGCTCGCCGTCTGTAGCTCCGCTCATAGTCGCTCTTGGAGTAAGCATATCCTTCGTGGGTCAAGCACAGACTGTCGGCGGGTTGGGGACGACATTCTTACGTCTCCCGATAGGTGTCGCGATGGACAGGATAGGGAGAAAACCCTTCATCATTCTTGGCGGCCTAGTGACGCTACTTGGATTCGTCTCATACTCGTTCGCAACATTCTGGCTCCTGCTGGGTTCAGGAATAGTGCTCGTAGCCCTTGACTACACAATTCGCGGAACTGCTTCCTCAGCGTCCTTAGGCGACGCTACTAAAGCCGGAAGAATCGGCCGAGTGTTCAGCCTCGACCTAGGCGTAACGGAATCCGCCGGCACGATCGCCCCGATCGTGGGCGGATATATCGCGACCGTGATGGTGGTCCCATCGCGTTTCATTTTCGCCGCATCGGCAGTCTTGGTCCTAATCGCGATCACAATAGTCTCAATCTTTTGCAGGCCCGTGCCAGTGCAACAAACGCAAGCGAGAAGTGTAGGTTCATGGAAGGAATTTGTCCGCGTCGACAAGCGTATTCTTCCCTTGCTTGTCGTTGTGGCACTCGACGCAGTCGCGTGGAGAATCTCGTTCCCGTTCTGGGCACTCTACATCTTCAAAGAGATGAACGCGACTCAAGAACAGCTTGGAATCGCCCTAGCAATTTCGGCAGGTATCCCCGCGCTGACCGGACTGACGCTGGGGAAGAAACTCGACAAGGCAGGCAGAAAACCATTCCTAGCCTTGAGCGAATGGAGCTCCATCGGAGCATTCCTCCCGCTACTGTTGAGCTCGCGACCTGAGTTCGCGTACATCTCCGCAGTGTTCTGGGGCCTTGTCTACAGCCTCTACGTACCAGCCCTCAACGCGTACGTGGTGGACCACTTCGGGAGCGAGAGATTCGGGCAGACCTTGGGAACCCTGAGCCTCGTCGCCGGCCTCGCCTCGGCAGCCTCGCCTGCGCTAGGAGGCTGGATGTGGGACAACATATCCCCGAAATCGCCGTTTATCCTCACACTGGTGTTGGCTAACGTTGTTGGTATGATCATTTGGTTCAAGATCGAGGACAAGAAAGACGAAACACCGAAACCTTGACCGAGAACGTGACTGCTCGATCTTTGCAGGACGAGACGCTCCCGCCCCGGCGCATTGGCGCTTTGTGAGGCAGGCCTATTAGGATTGATGGAGCCTCAGGGTTATATGCTACATCAGGCCGAATGTTTGGATAGAACACTCTTGAGGAAACCTATCACCGTCGGAACGCTGGTTGCGGCCTGCTTGATCCTCGCAACGGTGGCGGTTCTCCTTCCCATACAGGCACCTGCGCTGGCGCCTGAACAAACGACGACAAGCACTTCAACGGTCATAGTACCGACGACGATCACTTCGACCGTTGTGACGACCATGACCTCAACAAGCTTTAGCCCAACCGTATTCCAAGTCAGCACGGTAACGTCAACGTCAACGGTCTTCAGTCCAACGACAACCGCGACTACCACGATAACCACGACTCAGGTGTCAACAAGCTACACCCAAACGGTAGGCGCGATCACGACCGCGACATCAACCCTCTTCAGCCCAACCACTACAGTCACCACGACATCATTCGTCTACACGCTTGAGGAGTTTACGACCGCGACCCTCACATCCTTTGTTTCTACGTCGAGCGCCACAGCGTTCGAGACGTCTACAACATATGTCACGACGGAATCCGCGACAACGACGGCTACGACAACGAGTACCGGGGCGACAGTTACAGTTGCCTCGGTGACAAAGACAAGCGGTACCACGACCGTTCCGGTCACATCTACGACCTTGTCAACAGTGACAGGGACAGAGACCACAACCGCACGGACTCTCACAACCACAGCTACAGAAACCCAAACAGCACACACGACAACAAGCGAAACGACCACAATCATGTATACTGCGACGGGAGTTGCCCAGCCTACTGCTCCGCCCATTCCTGGTTTTCCACTGGAATCGATCCTGGCGGGGCTCGGGTTAGGCCTACTAGGTGTGCATCTAATCTACCGAAATCGTCGGGCAAACAGGAAACGCTCAGCATAGAGAGCTTCCGCACTTTGTATGCGGAGACACGGGAGTCTATTCTTGACTGGCGTAGCGTGTATCGATCGTTCGAACGCTTCTATTGGGCGATCTGTTGATAGCACCTGACGGACGGGAACTCCTCGAATAGGGCGTTCAGTTGACCTCTGAATAGTGAAGTCGGCTGGGTCGTCAGGAGCAGGAAAAACCTCCCTCTCAGCGGAACCTCGTTTTTCTCGTCGCTCAGTTTCAACAGGTCGTTCCTGATCGGGACCGTCCATTTCTCGGGCATGGTCCGGAGGTATTCCATCTCGATTGCGAAGGAGAGTTGTTGAGTGACGTGATTCCAAGTTGTTGGAATTGAGGTTGCCCAACCTGCCAAGGCGAAATGATCATTCTTTCCCGTAGGAGAGGGCAGCAACGAGCCGTCCTCGCGGCGCTCATACGTGTTCCTTGTGGGGAAGCTGAGGAAGACATTACCAAGTCGCCCACTCTTGAATAGCCTACCTTTGAGGAGGAGCACTTTCAGGTGACTTCGAATGTCGTCTGTTGACCAAAAGGACTTTGAGCTTTCTCTGAACTTCCTCATGGTGTTGATTATGGATTTCTCGATGAGCGCAAGTTCCTTCTCATTGGTCGCTGGCTTCCTCTTCAACGCGTGACCACCCCCATCTGCGTCTTGCCACAATCTTGGTTTCTACTAGTATGTACGACTTCCTTTTGCGCTGCCGTTATTGCCCCAAGTGGCCTAATTCCCTACCGTCGTTGCTCAGTTTTACATCTCCAATCTCGATCTTGCTGGGGGCATTCAAGATTCTCGACCATATTCTGACCGTTCTCGCGGAAGGAACAACCTCCTTCAGGATGCCAATCTCCTGAAGAGAGTCATCCGTATCCAAGAAGCCGACGATCGCGTCCTTCAGATTCCCGACCTGTGCTCGCGGTACACGGTCCAGATCCAGATTCTCTGTTGTCAGACAACGGCGTATCTTCACTCCGTCGACGCGGAAGGTCTTGAGCGAAGCTCCGGCGAGATACTTTCGATATCCTAGCGATCTCAACTCTTTCCGGTCAATACGAGTTCTTTCCTTGATCGTATCAGGAGAGGCTACAAGCAACGCCGTGCGGTTTCCTGCCTGAAGAATAGGGGAGATCTCACTACCTCCAATACCCACCGTGATGTCTGGATGAAGCTCGTCGAGCATCTGGAGCTTGTACAAAACCGCTTCGCTTCCTGAAACCCATCCGTCCGTGTTTACGATTACAGTCTTTCCAGGGTTGGCGTGGCAGCCGACGAGTCTTTTGATGCTGCGAATCACTTTGCCTTTGGCATAGCCGGGACTAGTGAGACCGATGAACAGGCGCTCAGATGGCTTGATCTGCGAGAGGTTCGTCACGTTCGCCTTGACCTCTCCCGCCGCCATCGTTGTTGGCGGACCTAGGTCAGTCTGACCTATGTCTGCATCGACAACTGCGACCTGCCTGTTTTCGAAGAGGAGGTGGTTGGAAAGGAAGGTGGACAGGGTTGTCTTTCCGGTGTCCGCCCCACCTATCACGACTGCTATGCCTTCTCCAAGTTCGACGAGGGCTGAACCTGCTTCACGCCACGATAGCGGGATCGTGCTTCCGTCGAGCTCTTCGACGCTAGCGTCCTCGCCTAAACTGATCCTGAATGACGAGGGGGAATGGATCTCGATTGGAGTTTGTTTTCCATGTGGTACAATGTTCTTACGGGAATCTAATCGGGCGCCGAGTACGCTTGCTTCACCTTCGGTCAGCTCAAATGAGGCTGGACCCACCATCACGAGTGTTTTCCCAGCCTCGGCGCGGATAGTCCTCGCGGTTCCAATCAAAGAGAGCGGCGCCCTCATACACAGCGAGCGAAGATCATCCACTCCATCGCTCGTTAAGCTTTCCATCCGCGAGAAACAGATCTCATAGAACCCGTTCTGAGATGTTTGAATGAAAGGGCGAGTTCCCACCGCATGGTTCTATATATCCATGCGAGATACAGGACGACGAGAGCTGTAGTGATTGGTGAGATCCGAATGGTTGAGGGACGAGAAATCCCGGGCGACCTGAAATACACGAAGGAACATGAATGGGTTCGGGTCGAAGGCGAGCGCTGCAGAGTCGGAATCACAGACTACGCACAGAATTCCCTTCATGAAGTCGTGTACGCTGATCTGCCCAAGATCGGAAGAGCGCTCGGCAAAGGAGAGTCATTCGGCACGGTAGAATCGGTGAAAGCGGTCTCTGAAGTCTACTCTCCTCTGTCAGGCGATGTCGTAGAGATAAACCAGAAACTCGTTGACGCTCCAGAACTCGTCAACCAGCAACCCTACGGAGATGGATGGCTCATCTTGATGAAGCCTTCGAGGCTAAGAGAAGAACTCAGCCCACTCATGTCCGCGAGAGAGTATGGAGAACTCCTCGAGAAACTCTCGAAAGAAAAGTAGAATTACGCCACATCGTAGAAGCCCGAGTACATCCATTGTCAGGACAAAACATAAAAAGCAAAGCCCTGGTCGATCAGGACGAGAGACCAAGATGGAAGCAGACGCGGCAGATCTCTTCGCGAACAGACATGCGCAGACACGGTACCTGAAACGATTCGTTCTGAGGAGAATCGCAAAGGGAAGGGCTAGTGAACCGAACGCAAACTTCTGGGATTGGGAGATAGCGTCGAGATTCATGGAATTCCCATCACTTGAGAACGTTCACCATCTATGCCTCTTATATGGCTACGCCAAAGTGCGCAGCGCACTCATCAAGGTCGAGAACGCAATCTTCGAGGAGTTCTTCTACGGCAAGATCTTCCTATACCCGTTGTGGCTGAAGCGATTCAGTAGAATATTCGACGCCGCAAAACCCAGAGCCCAGGTCAGAGAACTACTCTCGAGCCAGGAATGAGATCCCTGCGAGAGGGAATTTGTATGCCCCGACTCCAGCATAGTTTAACCTTTCTGAATCAAGCGCGCAGCACCTCTTCCCCCTGATTCGAGTTGCTGCGAGACCTGTGGCGCTCGCCAATAGAGCCAGATGATGAACTGGAAGAACCGCATCTCTCGGCATCATCTACTTGATTGTGCTGGTTTCCGGCATGGTATCAGTTCACCTTTTACGCGCTAGATAGTCGATAGATTCGATTACGCTACCCGGTAGGGAAACGTGATTGACGCTGGTCGAGGATGTGATCCCTTCCCGATGCGAACCACTTGACGCCCTGTTGGATGGTGGTTTCACGCTTGGAGAGATCGCCGTCGTCTACGGTGAGGCAGGGACTGGCAAGACGACCCTCACGATCCAGACCGCCATAGAAGCTGCGCGTCGTGGTTCAAAGGTTCTCTACATCGACACTGACCACTCTTTCACTCATCAACGGTTCGCGCAGTTGACAGGAGAAGACTCCGATGCCGTAAGCGAACGGATACTTCTGTTCTTCCCGGATACCTTTTCGTCCCAAACTAGTCTCGTGGAAAGCGTTGAGAACTACTTGACAAAGTCCACGCGGCTGATCGTCGTTGATTCGATCACGTCACTGTACAGAGTCAGCCTCGGCCCTGCACAACAGACATTCGCTCTCAATAGAGAGCTGAACAGACAACTTGCCTATCTTAGTGAAGTTGCAGTGAGCGGCAAACTCGTTGTGCTCTTGACAAGCCAAGTACATGCAAGGATGGACTTTCCTTTCGGGCGGATTGAACCGGTCGCGCGTCGAACACTCGCACATTGGCCTCGCACAATTGTAAGGTTGAAGAACACCTCAGAGCATTCAAGGAAAGATATCATTGTGGAACGTCGAAAAGGGAGACAAGCCGGCTCACTGAGGTGTTCAGCGAGACTGACAGCTCGAGGATTCGAGCCGATCTGACCTTTATTACATCCTCTCTCTTCACAGAGATTTTGAGAGACAGAGAGCGCACGAGAGCGAAGACCGAATGTTTGACCTGAACGATCTACTGATCGCGATCTACGTCGCGGTTCCGGCGTATGTCGCGAACTCCACTCCAGTCGTACTGGGAGGAGGAGCCCCCATTGATCGAGGGAGAGAGTTCGCTGATGGCCGCCGGATACTTGGATCCAATAAGACAGGGAAAGGATTCGCGTATGGGCTTCTGTTTGGGAGTGTGGCCGCTCTGGCAGAGGCCATCTTATTCAGGAACTACCTGCTTGTACTTGCAGGAATTCTAGTCAGTCTTGGAGCATTGCTCGGAGATCTTTCCGGAGCCTTCCTGAAGAGGAGGCTTGACATCCTGCCTGGACACCCTCTGCCCGTGGTCGATCAGTTGGATTTCATCTTGGGTGCGCTTGTCTTGGCTTCTCCATTGCTCAATATCACAATGGGTGCAGTCTTGATTCTAGTGATAGCAACTGTCCCGATTCACTTGCTCTCTAATGCGGTAGCGTACATGCTACGATTGAAAAAGCGTCTTTGGTAGGTTCTAGGTCGACCTAACCGCCCTTCAGAGCAATGAGTTGCGCTGAGTAGTAGAGCACGATTGCCGTGGTCAAGATCCCGACGATTAGGAGAATGTACGCATTTCTCGGCCGATAAGCAAAACTCGTGCTCCTGTACAGCATGTAGAAGCCTGAGAGGCCGAGAAGATAGAGTACGGCCGACAGAACGCTCTCGTTCAGCGTCTGGTTCCCGATTCCGCCAGGATAGATGAACGTCCATTGCTGGCTCCCTGTTGGATAAAGAGAAATGGGTTTCTCGAGGAGATCATAGATCCCCCCGGCCAGAAAGAACGTGGCTAGGCCAATCGCTATGAAAAACAGGATCGTCCATGAACCTTTGATTCCAGCTGCTCCTGGGGTGCGAACTAGGCGAAGCCTATATGCGACGTTTCCAAGGCCTCGCCGGATTCTCCACGGCGCACGCCTAAGCCAATTCTTGAGCTCTACGGACATCGTTCGTCGCACGCGGATAATGGCAAGAAGTTAAAATATGTTGCCTCACTTCCCGATGCTCTAGCGAGGCTACTTGGATGCCACAACGCGTCTTCTGTCACGCATGCGGCGCTACCCTCTACGATGGACTTGAGCTTGAATCACCCACTGAGATAATCCAGCGATACAACGGGACCTGCCCCAAGTGCCAGAAGAAGCTCTCATTCGAGCCTGAATCGGTAAAGATAATCCCGACCGAAGAGAAAACATGAGAGTCCAGAAACAGGCGGCTCCAAGTACGCCCCTGACAAGAGTGCGAACCGAGGCGACTGTTGTGGGAGTCTGTTCCTATGCCACTGAAGACCCAACTACATAGTTACCATCTAAAGAACGGCAAGGTTGTCGATTTCGCAGGATTCGAGATGCCAATATGGTACAAAGGAATAGTCCCTGAGACGCTGGCGGTCAGAAATCAGGTTGGTATTTTCGATGTCTCGCACATGGGCAGAGCGATAGCGCAAGGCGCGAATGCTGAGACATTCCTCAACTTCATAACGACCAACGATGTCAGCGCACTTAGGCCCGGACAAGCACACTACACGTTACTGTGCAACGAGAAAGGAGGCATCAAAGACGACATCATCGTCCTTCGAGTCAAGCCCGAGCGATTCGTCGTTATCTTCAACGCTGGCAACCGGAAGAAGGATCATGACTGGCTGAGGACACAAGCTGCGCGAAGCCACGCAGACCTGTCAGACGTATCAGATGAGACTGCTCTGATCTCATTGCAAGGCCCTAAGGCTCAAATGACGCTTGGAAAACTGTCGAAGATAGAACCATCAAAGGTTCCGCGGTTTGGGTGCGTAGAGACAGAGGTCAATGGCATTAGCTGCCTTGTCTCTCGAACAGGCTACACTGGCGAAGATGGGTTTGAGATATTGGTGTGGGAATGCCCGATCTCCAATCCCGGAAAGGCTGAACATGTTTGGAACTCGTTGATTGCAGGTGGCAAGGAATTCGGGATAGAACCATGTGGACTGGGCTCCAGGGACGCTCTGAGATTAGAGGCAGGAATGTGCCTTTACGGAAACGACATTGACGAAAATATCAGTCCGTACGAGGCGCGTCTTGGATTCACCGTGAAGCTTACGAAATCTGACTTCATCGGCAAACAGGCCCTTGAGAAACAGAAAGCCGAAGGAACGAAACTCCTACGAATAGGCCTAAAGGCTGCAACCCAAGGCATACCAAGACCCGGATATGAGATCCTGAAGGATGCTAGCGTCATTGGGAAGTTGACGAGCGGAACGTACTCGCCGACCCTCAACTTGGGCATCGCGATGGGATACGTTCCTCGTGAACACATAACCGAGGACCAAACGCTTGGAATCATGATCCGCGGAAGAAGACTAGATGCCGTTGTCACGAAGTTTCCATTCTACCCCACCGACAAGTATGGCTGGCAGAGAAAGACATAGCTTCGAGAACGGAGACGAGCTACCACGGTCGCCGTGAAACGTCTCGGATTAATCGTCAACCCGATCGCAGGTATGGGAGGAAAAGTCGGCCTAAAGGGTACCGACGGTCCGGAAATCCTCGAACGTGCAATTAGGCTCGGTGCAATACCCGTCGCGCCCCAGCGAGCTGTCGAAGCTTTACGAACTCTTCACGCCTGCACCAAGTCATCCTTTGAGCTGATGACATGTTCCCAGGGGATGGGCGAGGAGTCCGCGAGAGAGGCTGGTCTCAATCCAAAAGTCGTTAACAGGACACCCAGTGAACGAACAACCTCCGATGACACAAAGAGAGCAGCAGAGGTTTTGCAGACGCGCAAGGTTGACTTGCTTCTCTTCGTAGGCGGCGACGGCACTGCCCGAGACATCTGCGATGCAATCGACCGGAAAACCCCATGCCTGGGCATTCCAGCCGGAGTCAAAGTCTACTCTTCTGTGTTCTCAACTAATCCACGGACAGGTGGCGACTTGGTCGCCAGCTACATTGATGGTGAATCCGGACTTGCGGACGCCGAAGTACTGGATGTTGATGAATCCGAGCTCAGAACGCACAGAATATCGGTTCGCCTCTACGGATATCTTCGAGTTCCATTCCACTCGGCGAATCTTCAGAACTCAAAGACCTGTTCCCCCATGGATGAGGATGAGGTGTCTGCCCAAGACGCCGTAGCGAAGTTCTTTGAGGAGGAACTCAAGGATGACCGGACTTACATTATTGGCCCAGGATCCACAACCGCAGCACTCGGCAGACGTCTTGGATTCGAGAAGACGATGCTAGGCGTTGACGCCATTCATGGGAGGACTGTCATCGGAAAAGACCTTTCCGAGCAAGGTATAATGCAACTGCTGACTCAGGGTCCAGCATCGATAGTAGTGACCCCGATCGGCGGACAGGGTTTCGTTTTCGGCCGAGGCAATCCTCAGATCAGCGCACAAGTCATAAGACGAGTTGGCAGAGAGAACATCATCGTCATCGCCACGAAGAACAAGATCCACTCTCTGAAGACCAAACGGTTACTGGTCGACACAGGTGATCAGGAACTCGACAAAGAGTTGAGCGGATACTTGAAGACCATAACAGGATACAGAGAATTCTCCGTTCTACCCGTCAACTTGTAACAAGTGCGTCCAAGACCAACGTGTATTATTGTCAACGAATTCTAGAAGCCGCAAGAGGATCGCAAAGGAACAATCTTAGATACACCAATTAGGCGTGAACCGCTCAAAGTGAACGCAAGTGGATTTTGGATGAAAAGCTTCGAGGTCAACCGCACTGAGTCTCAGGGGGAATTCCCACTATCTCGAATATTCATCGGCCTTGAGGACTCTGAGGTCATCCAATCATTATTCGGAGGGAAGGAACGAGCGGCTGAGACCTTGCGGAACCTACGTGTGAAGCTAGATGATTCGGCTGAGTACATGTACGTGAACGATGCGGACGGAAGTATCATCGTTAGAGGAGAGTACTTGCGATCTGCCAGCGAGAAGCTTCTCTATCTTGATATCATTCACGAGCTTGTTCACGTTAAGCAGTATCACGAAGGGCGAGACCTCTTCGATTCAAACTACTCATACGTGGACCGACCGACAGAGCTCGAAGCCTACAAGATCACGCTCGACGAAGCACGCAAGATCGGCATGACCGAAGAAGAGATCGAGGACTACCTCTACGTAGAGTGGATAACCAAGAAGGAACATAAGAAACTGGCGAAGACCTTAGGTGTGAACGGCCAAAGACGACCAAAGAACAAACCCACCTCTTAGCGGGTCTTCTCGACGCTTGTATCTCTCAGATATGCTTCCACCAGATTCCTGGTAAACGATTCCAGGTCGAGCTTAAATGCGCCAGACAGGCTCGTCCAAACGTATTCTTGAATCTCCTTGCCATCCAACTTCACTTCTGACGAGTTGGTTCGACAGAGATAGTCCAAGAAAATGTAGTGTTCGTGCTTGGTGTAGTCCTCGGGGAAAATCGCTTCCTGGACCAGTAGCAACTTGACGGGTTCGACATCAAGTCCGACTTCCTCCTTGATCTCTCTCTTGACAGCCGTCTCGGAACGTTCACCAAGTTCGATGTGGCCCCCGGGCACCGTGTATTTTGTTCCCCATTTGTATGACCGCACGAGCAGTATCTCCTCTTTCTCGTTGATGATGAGCGCGCCAACGGTGGCTTCAGGGTAATTCTGAACCAAAGGCAAATTCATCCTAGGCGGTAGTTCCAAGTTGCACGTAAGCAATGCACCGCTATTCTTGTCTTTTCCGCATGATCAATCTACGGGGAAAACGACGAGAGTGGAGGGGCAAATGCCAGAAAGCTTAGGTAAGTATGATCCCTCTTTGAGGGACATCTGCTTTATCGAAGGAATCGGACTATGCTCGAACATTTTCATTTTCGCTGACGGCGAAAGTATCTCGCTTGTCGACACCGGGTCGGGAACGGAGCCCAACGCGGTCGGTCCTCAGATGGAACGGCTTGGCTTAGAGATCGAAGCGGTTACCAGAGTGGTCATTACTCATGGGCACATGGATCACATCGGAGGGCTCCCCGAGATATGCGAGCATTGCTCACCGGAGATCTTCGTCCATCAGAACGATGCGGACGACTTGAAATCCATAGGGATCAAATCGGTCGTCTACATGGAGGATGGCGACGATATCCGACTGGGCCGACGAGAACTACGAGTAATCCATTCTCCTGGCCATACAGAGGGAAGTGTGTGCCTGCACGACAAGGAAATCATTCTCACTGGGGACACCGCTTTTCCGGGCGGATACTTCGGAAGAACCGACCTCCCGTCGGGAGACTGGAGAAAGCTCGTGGACTCACTTGACAAGTTATCCCGTTTGGAGGTTCGAGTCATGCTGCCGGGACACGGCGAACCGCTCCTATCGGAGGCATCCTCGCATCTCAAACTGGCTCGGAAAACCGTCGAACTTGTCAGGTACTAACCAGTCTGACTATGACCGACCGAATGCGAGATTAGCAGCTACGCATCATGAACTCAGTCAGAATCGGGGGCGGCTGAGAATTGCAGGTTGGAATACTCGCGGACTCTCATGATTGTCTGCCGAGAATCAAGGACGCGATTGATCGACTGAACTCTGAACCGATCGGACTTGTCCTTCATGCTGGTGACTACTCTGCTCCCTTCGTCACTGACCAATACAGGGCGCTGAAGGCTCACATGATCGGGGTCTTCGGTAACAATGACGCTGAGAAGGAAAAGCTGAGAGACAGGTTTGCAAAGGCTGGACACGAGATCAAAGGCAGATTTGCAGAGGTTCAGGCAGGCAAAATGAGAATCGCGCTTACTCACGGAGACGAAGAAGAGCTGCTAAGATCGCTAACCAAGTACGGAGGCTACGACGTGCTTGTATACGGACACACTCACGAGGCCAAAGTAGTCGAGGGAGGACAAACGCTCGTTATCAACCCCGGAGAAATCTGCGGCTACTTGACCGGGAAGAGCACGTTTGCAATATTGAACACTGCGGATAGAAAGGTGCGTCTGTGTTCATTCTGAGCGATTCATCAGCTGACGAGGATGCGAAAAACTATTGAAAACAGCCTCTGACCGACCCCTGAATCTTCGTGAGCTTTCTGAGATTTACAGGTTCTCAGAGGAGACACTCGGAGAGCTTCTCCCAGTATACGGTTCTGAGCTTGAGGCTGTAGTCAGAGCCCTCAAGTCGCCTGGAAAACGTTACTTCGTGAGAGTAAACACACTCAAGGCAACACCTGAAAACGTGAAGATGAGGCTTGCCGAGAGAGGATTCGACGTTTCACAGCACGAGTCGATTCCTGAAGCGTTGTGGGTTCCCATTGAGGGGCCGTTCGAAGTTCCAGAATGTTTGAAGAAAGTGATGGTTGACAAATTCACAGCTGAATCGGTTCTACAAGGGGCCAATGTGTATGCGCCCGGGATCGCGAGATGCAATAGAATCAAAATGGGTGACAATGTGAACATAATTGATGATGAGGGAGAAACGCTCGCATCCGGAATCGCTCGAATGAATGAGACTCAGATACTCACCTTCAGAAAAGGACTCGCGATAGAAGTTACTGAATCGAAATATAGAGTTCCCAGCTTTCGAGAGACGCGTGAGTATCTGGAAGGCCTCATCTATCCACAGTCACTGCCAGCCATTGTTACAAGCCGCGTGCTTGATCCGAAGCCGGGCGAAGTCGTTCTTGACATGACTTGCGCGCCAGGGGGCAAACTCTCACATATCTCTCAACTAATGAAAAATCAAGGTCGCGTCATCGGTGTGGATCGTAATAGGCGCAAGACTGAGGGGACAATGGAGACTTGCACGCGTCTGGGTTGCTCTAATGTGACTCTCTTCGTTCACGATAGTAGATACCTCTCGGCCGACTTCACGACGCTCAAACCGGACAGGATTCTTGTCGACCCACCTTGCAGCGCGATCGGAATAATGCCCAAGGTTTACGAGTACGCCCCAAAAAGCGAGATCGAGGCACTCGCCAGGTACCAGAAACAGTTCCTCGAAGACGCGTCCAAGATCGTAAAGCGTAGCGGAAAAATCGTCTATAGCGTCTGCACGCTGACCTTACAGGAATGCGAACGGAACGCACTTTATGCCGCCACAACCTGCAATCTATCCATCAAAGCGCAGTCACCCATGCTCGGCGACAAGGCGATCTCGATCGACAACGGATCTACTGAGCAATGCCAGAGATTTCACCCTCACAAGCACGCCGCTGGCTTTTTCATAGCGTGCTTTGAGAGACGCGCATAATGAGCGTGGGGACAACAGCAAGACTTAACCGGGGCAACAACGAGACCGGCGTCTCTTGATCTACATGGGCTTCTCAGATGAAGTCCTCACAAGAGGTAAATCCGGAAAACTCGAACTCAGAACACTCCATTCACGTGGATCCTTCGTAATGTGCAAGTACCTGGATCCGGAGACACTGAAGCTGGTCGACAAGAAGACGAAGCTGACCGTGAAACGACAAGATGGAACCGTCGAAGAATACTTCATCATACCGCTAAAAGACCCGAGAAGATCGCTCCTCGTAAAGGCTGAAGGTGAGGAGAAGAATAGAAGGGTCTGGAACGAGCAGACCCAACAGGAAGAAGAGCTTTGAATCACCGCGTCTATCACGCAAACGATTCAGACTCCATCCAGCTCTTCCGGTGATGCGCCTTGCACGAGGAAATCGAGATCTCGCGAGAACAGATCTCGGGGCCACTTGACCTCGAGGCGACTCTGCTAAGCGGCCAAACCAGTGAACCCCAATGGGATTTCGTAGATGGAGGCTACTCGGACGCAGAAGATTTCAAAGGAAGAGCAGCGAGATATCGCGTTCGCCAAACCGGAACCAAAGAAGAACCTAACCTCAAGATCACGATAACATCAAACGATGAGAACTCAAGTCTCGCGAGAACCGTGACTGATCACATAGTCAATGTCCTGACGCTCCGTGATGATCTAAATGCATTCTACCAGGCCTTCGATCCGACGAAAGGAGACATCATCTCCAAGACTATCCCGCAACTCATTGGTCTGAGACTGATGCGAGGTAACAACCCATTCGAGAGCTTGATCAGCTCGATCTCAACACAGCACAACTCGATAGTGCTTTGGACGAAATCGGTGAAACTGATCAGAGACACCTTTGGCCCTCCTGTCCGCCTGTCTGATGGCTCGACGATCCATCTCTTTCCAAAACCCGATGCACTCGCATCTGCTGGAGAACAAGATCTTGAGAGAACAGGACTGACGTATCGCACCAAATACATCATCGAAGCAGCGCGCAGAGTCCGAGATGGAGAACTGAACCTGGAAGAGCTTCAACGCCAAGACTACGAGACGGCAAAGACAAAACTGGTGGAGCTGCCTGGGATTGGACCGAAGGTCGCTGATTGCTTTCTCCTCTATGGACTCGGAAAAACGGAAGCGGCTCCTGTGGATATCTGGATACACAGGATAGTTCGCAAACTCTATTTTCACGGTGCAAGCGTCAGCACCGAGAAAGTGGCTAGGTTCCTTCGAGAACGATACGGACCTTGGGCCGGGTACGTTCAATTGTATCTGTTCCACTACGCACGCAAGACACGGCTCGTCTGATCGGACCAGCGAATCGAACTGTCGTTCTCAGCTACGGCCGATCTTTCTCGTCGCTTTTCCTTTTCTGACGACCTTTCTTCTCAGGGGAGTTCCGCACACTCGACAAGGCTGACCAGCGTCTTCGGCTGTGTATCTCCTGAAGCAAGCTGGGCAATAGTAGATCCAGTCGAACTTCTGCGATATCCCGAAAGTTGCGAGCGAAGCGTGCTCTATGCTTAGTGTTTCGGACACATTCTGTATTGCATAATCATCACTAACGATGGCTGGCGATAGATTATCGTTCTGCAGATCAAGAGCGAGAGCAAGAACCTCAATATCCGCTCTTGAGAGCACGCCAACATCACCGACTCTAGATGATGTCTCCTCGACAGTCTTCATTGAAAGTGAGGTTGGTTTCTTCACAGTCAGATGACCTGAATCTCGCGATGTACAAAATCGAGTATGTGGAAGACTGTTTGGGATTAACTCATCCAATACACTCATGACCGAATAAGTGGGCAGATCAAACGCGGAAGGATTAATGCCCATAACAAACGCGGAGGTGTCAAGCACGAGAACCTTCATCTGAGCCCTATCCGGTTGACCTTCAGGCAGTCGTCTTCTGCGTCTCACCTGCGCCTTCACAGCAATCTGTCATTGAGTGTTTCGTTGCATCGGGCGAAGACGCATCAAGCCTCTGAGGGAGCGAATCGGTCCCAGGCGGACAAATACGGCCTTGTGAGATGATCGAGCCATTGTGACTGATGTTTGAGGCTGCAGCTCCCTTTGAACCCGTCCGTCCACCACCAGGGTTCCTTTCAGTTTCGGAGCGACGAGCTCAACCTTGATCCTATTGTCCATGGACACAACTAGAGGTGTCAAATGCTCTAGCGGACATATGAACGTCACAACAAAAGCGTCCACAGAATTATCCACGATCGGGCCGTTTGCTGACAACGCATATGCAGTCGATCCCGTTGGAGTCGAAACGATGAGACCATCGCCACGAAACTCCAATAGCTGCGACTTGTCGATCGACACCATGAAGTGAAGCATCTTCGACGGCGTGCCAGACGCTATCACAACCTCGTTCAAGCCGTCAATGGGGCTCTCCCCTTCAACAGCCACAGAGAGTTTTGCTCGCTCCTCTGTCTTGCATGTGCCCTTGATGTAACTCTCAATCGCATGCATAGCATTCTCAGGGTCGACTTCAGTGAGGTATCCCCTTCTGCCCATGTTGACTGCCAATATCGGAGTCTCGGGTTTCGGAATTGACATACAAGTCTTGAGGACAGTGCCGTCTCCGCCAACGGTGACGATCAGGTCCGCATCCATCTTTGAAAAAGGGACGCCTCCGGCCAACTTTGCAGCCTGAGAAAGCTGCTCCTCCGGAAGGACTTTCAGGCCCTTCTTGGTCATGTCTTTGTGGAGTCTTATCGCGACCTTTAGGGCCGCGTCTCCATCAAGCCTTGAAACTAGACCAACCTTCGTGGCCAAGACTGGATCGCTCGCACGTCTTAGGAGTCTGAATCCACTATTTATGGTATGCAAAAGCCCTTCTGGAAGAGACATTATCGCTCGTGTGGAATGCAACTGATTCCTGAACGATTCGCAGGATGCTACGACCTGACGACGGGCTAATTCTCGCAAGCTTTTTAGAATCGCCTTCTCTAGTCAGCCTTTGCAGAATTGAGGAACGAGCATTGAGTAAGCCAGTCGACGTGGGTTCTCTGAAGATCGGACAATATGTTGTAATCGAAAATGAGCCTTGCAAAATCGTCGAGTTCGAGAAGAGCAAACCCGGCAAGCACGGATCCGCGAAAGCAAGGATCGTGGCAATCGGTGTTCTGACTGGCCAGAAGCGCAATGTGATCAGCCCGGTCGATGGGAAACTGGAGGTCCCGATGATAGACAAGAAGACTGGGCAAGTGATTTCAATGCAGCCGGACACCGTCCAGATCATGGATATGCAGTCATACGAGACTTTCGAAACGCCCCTGCCCGACGACGAGGAAGTCAAATCCAAACTCGCGGCCGGTGTCGAGATAGAATACTGGGAAATGCTCGGCAAGAAGAAAATTGTGAGAACTAAAGGCTAGGATCAGACTGGCCTGTGGGTAACTTACTGAACGAGGCGTCTGCATGCCCTATGTCAAGCAGATGAAACTCAAGCCAGGCATGAGACTGAGCAGAATATCAGATCAGATGCGCCAGTCAGGTGTGCTTGGGCCTAGAAGATTCGCCGACGCGGTCGAGATTCTGGCAACTATGTTTAGCGATGATAGATACACGAACATGATGGCAATTGCTGGGCCCATGGTTCCGGGCGGATTGCGTCAACTCGTGAGCGACCTAGTCTCGGACAGACGAATCCACGCACTGATCATGACGGGAGCCAACGTGACACATGATCTCGTCGAGGCCTTGGGACATAGACATGAGATCGGAGTTGAAGCTTCCGACGACGAGAAACTCAGCAAACGGGGCAAGCATCGGATCTATGACATCTACATCTCTCAAAGAGCTATTGAAGCAGTCGAGAAATTCGCCTACAAGTCAGTATCCAAGATCGATGAAGAAAAGCGACGCAATATCGCACCTTGGGAACTGCTTCGTGAAATTGGAAGTCAATTACGTGACCCATCATCGATTCTGCGAAACGCCTCAAGGCGAAATGTCCCAGTGTTCTGCCCGGGCCTACACGATTCGATGTTTGGCACCAACCTTTGGACATTCGGACAGCTCAATACTCTTCAGCTCAATCCAATGAGAGATTTCAGCAAGATTGTTGAAATGACCTACGAGAGCAAGAAGATCGGACTCATCATCTTGGGCGGTGGCATGCCAAAGCACTTCAGCCTGCTGGCCAACACGTTTCGCGGAGGACTAGAAGCGGCAGTCCAGTTCACGATGGACCGGCCCGAGCCGGGAGGGCTCAGTGGCGCACCACTCGATGAGGCAGTCAGCTGGGGAAAGATCAAGCCCGGTAGCCGAACGGCGACAGTGATAGGAGACGCAACAACACTGTTCCCCCTTGCCTGTGTCGCTGCTCTGGAGAAAGCGGCCTAAACGAGTCGCGGCAGGCGGATTTCGAGCACGCCACGCTTGAATTTCGAGGTCATCCCTGATTCGACGACCGAGACTGGCATATGGATCCTAGTGTGATAGGACTTGAACTGACCGCCTCTATGCCTCACACCCATGTCGGCAAACGTTATTCGACGCTTCGTGTTTGCGTAGATCTCAACCATATCATCTGCGGGTAGTTTCAGAGTAACTTCCTCACGATTCACATAGGGGAGATCCACGGTCACGATGACTTCGCTTGAGCCTACGGTTATGTTGTAAAGTGGCTCGATACTTTCCGCGGTCTCGTCCCAGCTGGAGATGAAGACGCGTTCCACCATGAATTCGGCTCGCTTGAAGTACTCATCCATTGCCTCGAAGATGTGCTTCTTCCTATCATGCGACATTCTCTATCTCACCCGTATAGTGCTGGAACCTCGTATTCCTGTGACTTGCCCATCTTAGCCATCTCAGTTTGAGTCCTCTTCATCACGTCTCTGGCTCGGAGACGAATCTCCTCGCCCTTCTGGAGTAGGTCAGAGACTTCAACCTTCAAGCCAAGTATCTTGTTCAACGCGTTAAGCGCGGCAGCAGCCGCTTCCGGATCAGGATAGTTGTAAAATGATTGAGTGAGCAACGTGATCGCGGGTAGGTTGATCTCCGCGCACTTTCTCAGCATTAGTGCATAAGCCCCGACGATGTATCCCTCGTCGAGCACTTCGGCGGCGTCGCCCAGTTTCTTCTCAAGATCCTTGCTGGAGAGCGCTGCGAAGACCTTTGGCACGTCTATGTCCTGACGGTTCTGTACAGCCATCCCGCCGATCGAGACCACTAGCTCTGCGTTACGTGAAGCGGCCCAATTCACAATGGCATCGGCCAGCGATCGTGTCAGCGACGCAGGAATTGCGGTCTCTCCCATTATCACAACTAGCGATTGGTTCCCAAACAATCTGATAGGCGATTTCGGAAGGCCGTTATGAAGCACGATCATCGGCGGGAATAGGTCCGACTCAACGGAGCCTACTTCTTCCATCTTCAGTGAAGATACGATGTGCGATGCTGCCACGAGGCCCACCAGACCCACGTCGGGTAAGCCGTTGATGAGAGTGAACTTCTTCGGAATGTTCCCTTTCTCTACAACCCTCACATCGTCTGGCAAGAGTATTCGCCCTGTGACAAGATCTAGTGGGAAGTTACTTGACCAAATAATGAATCTATCCATGCTCCGGCCAATTCAACGATAGGAAGGATCACAGACATGAACGACAGGGTCATTGCATAGATGAAGAGGCTATAAGTGACCTGAGTTCAGAAGCAAACAACCCTGACCTCTCGGAGAGATTGCACGCTTGAGCGCGCTAGGAGATCTCAGCAAGTCACTCGGCGACGCCGTACGAAAACTGCTGAGACTGCCAATTGTCGACGAGAAAGCGATCAGGGAGCTCGTCAAAGATCTCCAGCGAGCGTTGCTGCAAGCAGACGTGAACGTGGAGCTAGTGCTCCAGATCTCACGCAGTGTCGAGAAGAGGGCGATCGAGGAGAGACTTCCGCCAGGCATCTCACGCCGAGAACATGTGATAAAGGTCCTCTACGAGGAACTGACTCGATTCCTCGGAGAAGAAGCGCCGAAGACGACTATACCGCCGGGAAAAACTTACGTCGTCATGCTCGTGGGAATCCAGGGAACCGGGAAGACAACAGCCGCCGTGAAGCTCGCCCGGTTCTACCAGAAGCGGGGACTGCGTGTTGGGATCATTTGTGCTGACAACTTCCGACCGGGAGCATACGAACAACTCGCACAGTTGGCAGACAAGGTTTCGGTTCCAGTATATGGCGATCCAAAGAATCCATCTCCTGAGAAACTCGTCAAAGAAGGCTTCTCTCACTTCGAGAAGGAGAAAGAGAATCTCATCATCGTCGACACCGCGGGCAGGCACAAGAATGAAGCTGGACTCATGGATGAGATGAACCGGCTTGCCAAATTGGCGAAACCAGACGAGATTGTCCTTGCAGTAGATGGGTCGATAGGGCAAGCTGCAATGGCGCAAGCGAGAGCGTTCAATGAAGCAACCAATATCGGATCCATTTTGGTCACGAAGCTTGACGGAACAGCAAAAGGTGGTGGCGCATTATCCGCTGTAGCCGCCACCGGGGCGAAGATCAAATTCATCAGTGTAGGTGAGGGAACTGATGATCTCGAGCAATTTGTTCCGTCCAATTACGTCGGCCGCATCCTCGGCATTGGCGATGTCGCCTCGCTGGTCGAGAAGGTTCGAGAAGCCGAGATCAAGATACCCGAGAAGAAAGCACGCGCGATGCTTGAAGGGCGTTTCAACCTGAAGGACATGTACGATCAGCTCGAGGCTGTACGTAAGATGGGCCCCCTCAAGAAAGTCCTCGGAATGCTACCGGGAGCCGCCAATCTCCCAGATGACGCGATGGAAAACGCCGAAGAGAAAATGGACGCGTGGCGTGTCATGATCCAATCGATGACTAAAGACGAAGTTGAGGAACCTAAGATCATAGATTCCTCAAGAGCGCGTAGAATCGCAAGAGGGTCGGGAAGAACTGAGAAAGAAGTCAAGGAACTTGTGAACCAGTACTCCATGATGAAGAAGATGATGAAGAGTATGAAGCGCCGACAGGGCGCGATGATGAGACGGCTGCCATTCCAATTGTAGTCACCGCAGGTCTGGGATGCTTAAATAGCCCATTTGGGGTCTGCTAGCAGAACCATCTAAAGGAAATGCTCAGGAGCAGTAGTACCCTTGGTCAGACGGTCAAAAGGCTACAGATCAAGAACGAGAACTCTTTTCCGAAAGCAAGCTCGAGAGAAAGGCAAAGTGGGTCTCAGTCGCCTACTCAGGACTTACAACCCAGGAGACAAAGTCAAGATAAGAATCGACTCCAGCGTGCACAAAGGCATGCCGCACCGTCGATACCATGGTCGAGTGGGTATAGTCAAGGCGCGTAGGGGACGAAGTTACGTCATCGAAGTCGCTGAGGGAAAACAAACACGCACCTTGATCGCTAGACCTGAGCACATAGAGTAGTTGACCCGGTATTGCCACGAAAACTGATAGATACCAAGCCAATCGCTACAGCCGAGGCCAGAAGAATTCTTGAAAAAGCAAGTGAAGACGAGCTGGGCGAATTCCAGCGAAGGACCCGTGATTACACTGTCAAATTCTCCAAGATCCAACCAGGCAAGACCGAGAAACTGCTTCGAGACCTCTCCGAGAAACACCAACTAGAGCGCAAGGACGCGATACAAATCGCAAACTGCATGCCCTCATCTATCGAAGAGATCAGGACAGTACTCTCCGTAAAGGGGCGCGTATTCACTACGGAACAGCTAGAAGACATCCTGAAGACACTGGCGCCATACAGGTCACCCTAGACGTGTGAATTACTGCGCCTAAGCTAACTCCAGTTTGTACAGCTCCTGTATGTGACCGAGCCATTTCAAACACCTCGATTGACGATTCCCGAAAGACTTTTGACCGCGACGACATGACACACTCTCAGGAAGAGCAACCTATGTCTGCGTCCCGGAAGAAGTTCCCAACTCTGCCAATGAGTGACCATGTTGCAGAGACGATTCTCCTCGATTGTTAGTTTCTGAGGACGCAGTAAGCAGTCACGAAGTGATTCTTGATGGAATCAAGAGCCAGTCATGAGAGATACGACAATCTAAATGCTCGTCAAGGCAGAGATGATTCTCTACGACCCAGGTTATACGAGGAATACGCGTACGTGATTGATTTCTTGAGCTACGGCAGGCCCTCAGCCGAGAGACCGAGACGTGTGGCCGCACCCACTGTTCAGGTCGTCGGAGAGACGTACTTTACGCTTCTTGAGGCAGAATTGAAGCAAGGGGCAACTGCAACACCGCATGAACGGATATATGTTGGTCGAGAGCGACGCGAAAAGATCGAACGTGTAATGGGAAGAATCAGCTATCAAGAGCTGACAGCGAGCGCAAAGGCGGAGCTGCAGCTTGTGCTCGAGACACTCATCAGACGTCAGGAGGAGAGATTCGTCGGTTTCTTCAACGTCTCGCAGCCCGTTACGCCAAGGATGCACGCCTTAGAGTTGCTGCCTGGAATCGGAAAGAAGTCCATGTGGCAGATCGTGAACGCTCGAGAGAAGAAACAATTCACCAGCTTCAAGGACATTCAAGAGAGAACTAACACTTCGGACCCAGTGAAGGTTCTCGCGAAGAGAATCGTTGACGAGCTAAGCAGGGAAGGAAAATATAGGCTGTTCACGCGGACTATCTAGCAAGCGTTTGGGAAACAAACGAGAACCAACTACGTACCCTGACCTATCGAAGAATGTCGCGCGACCCGCCACTGAAAACTTGAGCGAAATGCGCATGCACTTTATCATACGCCCTGAATCCCCATTTGACTTTGAAAAGAGCGTCCAGATGCACTCACGTTTCAAGAACAGTCTGCCAGATCTCTACGAAGACGGAGCCTACGTGCGAGTCCTACACGCAGGCCGCAAGCCAGTTCTCGTTTCAATCACATCCAAGGGAACCGTAGGAAGACCGAGATTGCTTGTTGACACGTATCCTCCAGTGAGCAACAAGGCCGAGATCGGCTCGCTGAAAAAGACACTCCGATCCATGTTCGAACCTACATTTGACTTTGATCACTTCTACGCAATAGCGAAGAGAGACGCGACCATGAGGACGATCGCGAGGAAGCTTAGAGGCCTTCGGCCTGTACGGCCTCCGACGATCTTTGAATCGGTAATCATCGCAATAACCGAGCAGCAGATCTCGCTCCATGCCGCGATCGCGATTCGCTCACGATTAGTGGAGAGATATGGAGACACGGTAGCTCGCGACGCAAGAGTCTTCCATGCCTTCCCGACGCCGGAATCACTCACCAAAGCTAGACTCGCCGGATTAAGAAAAGTCGGTCTAAGTGCCACAAAGGCACGATGCATAACCGAATTCTCGAGGAGGATCGCAAGTCACGAATTCAATTTGAATCGATTGACTCAGATGGATAATAGTCAGGTTGTGACCGAGTTGACGAAGTTCCGGGGGATCGGGAAATGGACTGCAGAATACGTGCTCGTCCGTGGAATGGGTCGAGTGAATTCCCTTCCAGCCGACGACCTTGGAATACGGCGAGCTGTATCACAAGCCTATTTCAAGAGCAGAAGAGTTTCTGCAGAAGACGTAAGAGTTACCCTAACGCGCAAGTTCGCCCCATACAGTGGGATTGCGGCATTTTATCTCATGTACCATCTGTTCTGGGAAGAGTCATCTTCATAGACGAGGAGAGAGTTTGAGACATTGCGCATCTCTCGTGTGGTCATGTAGTTGCTTGATCCTCAGGCTGTCGTCCTTAGCGTCCTAGCGAGCATGACCACCAGCCTCGGTGCGGCACTCGTTTTCCTAGTTAAGAAGACCAGCCACAGAACGAGAGACGCCCTAGTCGGGTTATCGGCCGGGCTTATGCTCTCAGTCACGGCACTCAATCTCTTGCCAAAGGCACTAGGGCCGAATGATCAGAACTTACTACAAGTCGTCATAGGGATCGCCCTAGGAGCCACAGCCCTATTCATCGCTGACACGTATATGCCTCACATTCACGGGTTCCTGGCTCCGGACAGGCCGCTTACCAAAGGGATGAAGACGACCCTCATGCTCGTGACCGCACTGGTCATTCACAACTTCCCTGAGGGCTTTGCCACCGGAACAGCCTACGCCGGAGGAGTAACGGTCTTCGGAAACACAGTCGCGCTGGGAATAGCTCTACAAAATGTCCCGGAGGGCTTCCTTGTCTCCGTTCCTCTGAAAAGCCAAGGCTACTCTACGCGAGGCAGCTTCATTGTGGGAGCCCTATCAGGTTTCATAGAGCCGGTCTGCTCGATCACGGCCCTCGTCGTTGTAGGCCTATTCCAGATGCTTCTTCCGTACGCACTCGCCTTTGCTGCAGGCGCTATGCTATACGTCATCTTCGATGAGATGGTCCCCGAAAGCCACAGTCATGGATTCGAGAGGGCAGCAACTGCAAGCTTCATGATAGGCTTCATATTAATGACCGTCCTAAACTACCTTGCATTAGTAGTCTTCGCGTGAAACGATACATCCCCACTGACAAGGATACTGGCAAGGATACGAAGGCCCTTGATGTCAGGAACCATTCCAAGTTGAGAGTGCACTAGTCCCAGAAGAGTCTCGTCCGCGCGTATTCGCGTTCGGCTTTGAGTATGTCAACGTAGAAGTCCTCCTCAGTGCGGTGCAACTTCCTCAGTACTCTGATGGCGGTGGCTGGTCCGACTCCTCTTCCACTCATTACGATTGCGGCCTTCTTGCCGTTTGTCTGCATTAGGCTCGCGCTCAGCCATGCCCGCTTGTACGCTTGCTCTTCCTCATCAGTGACCTTCTGATGGTGAATCCGTCTTTTCACAATCTTGACGAGTCCATCATCGCCCAAGTACGTTGCCGCGATTAACGTCGACTTGCAGTGCGGACACTTTATCGCCTCGGGAAGGTCGCCGACTACCCTGATTCCGTCCCAGTCGCCTTTGTACAGACAGACGAGCCGAACACGGCTTGCGAACAGCCTCTCTTTGATGATCTGAGTGAGACTTTTGCTCGGGATTGCAGGCCGAAGAAGATCGTGTGGAATGATTTTGTCCACAATGGGTAGGGCGAGCGGAGAACAACTCACCTCCATCTCCTCCACGATCTGAAGCGAGACTGCGCCGTCTCTGACGTGCTCGATGAACTTCTTTGCATGTTCCAAGTCGAGTTTCTCAAGAAAGACTTCTCTTCTCGTTTCTTCCTCGAGCGGTGTGCCCTTGAAGATCTTCACAAGGAGCCTAGCTCTAGTTGCTTTGTATTCTGCGGTCCGTTCGACTGCGCCGAACCTCTTCGCGATGTGCCAATGCCTCCACGCAAACGTGTTAGAAGTCTCCAGCGCGCTCGCAACCACTTTCTCAAGCTCGTCCGGACTCAACTGCTGTAGCTCCCTTTCAACGAGCGTTGGCTCTATTTTGAACGGAAAGACGAGCGCGATTCTGTAGGAATCCGTCTGCGCCGCAATACTCACTCCGAGTCTCGCGCTAAGTAGCGAGGTCAGCGCCAATGATATGGTTTCGTTCGCTAGAGTTCCGAGGCACGTATGCACGATGATGCAGTTTTCGAACTTCTCCACAGCCGCGACAGCATTAGTCGGGACAAGATAGCTTTCCGTCTGGGATCGGATCGATTCAATGGATTTCTGCATCGCTTCTTTTGTCACGTGGAGATTGTCTCCGAGCGCAGCGATCTTTGCAGGGTCGTCGAGCTCAGTGGAGATCACGCCTCTTAGTCGTCCGACTTCGCTGGCAACTTCGTAGCTGACGGGTATTATCTCGCCTTCCCACGATGGAATCGCGTTCAGAGTAGGAGCAGTTGGTTCAACTTCGACTGATAGTTGATCCTCGTTGACGGCTATCACTTTCCATGTTTGACCGTGCATGATCAGCTCGGTTCCAGATCTGCATTTGCGTGCGACGAAGTCTTGATCGAGCGTGCCAATCTTTCGCTTGCGGAAGAAATCGAAAACGAGATACCTCTTCATGTCAGGTATCATCGACAGATTCTGGTAGTAGTACCTGAACGTGTTCGGAAACCGTGCTCTCAGCACATCCTCCTGAACGGTGACAACCCTGCCACTTCCGAGCTGCTTCACAACTGACATGAAAGCCTCGGGCGACAGGTCACGATATGGGTACGCACGTTTGACGATCTCAAGCGCTTCTCCAACGGTGAGTCTACGCAAGTCTAGGACTAAGCCTGCTATTTGATGCGCTAACACGTCAAGGGCGTTCTCGTGGATGACCGTCGGTTCGAGCTTCTCGTTCCTTGCGTCTTGCGCGATGACGGCTGACTCAAGGATGTCGTCCACGGATGTGCCTATGATGAGACCTTTCGCGACTCCACGCAGCCTATGCTCGCTTCTGCCTATTCTCTGGATCAGGCGAGCCGCTTGCCGAGGCGACGTGTACTGGATGATGAAGTCCACCGAGCCGACATCGATTCCTAGCTCAAGTGAGGACGTGCAAACAACCGCTTTGACTTTGCCGGTCAGAAAGTCATGCTCTACTTCTTCTCGAATCTCCTTTGAGAGCGACCCGTGGTGAACACGTGCTGGTGTGTTTGGATCAAGAGCCCTTAGCTGGGAGCCCACAGCTTCGGCATGCTCCCGGGTGTTTGTGAACACAAGCACAGAGTTCTTTTCACGTATCAGTTCTGCGATGCGTCTCGCGCGGCCTATCGTGGACGGTGGAACGCCAAATCGCTCGCCGTCCTCTCGATCCGTGGAGGTCGGTGAAACATAGTCGACTTGCACCTCAAACCCTCGTCCCTCTTTCGACTTCACGATCACTGCGTCTCTTTCGGATCCGGCGAGGAACTTGGCTATTCTGCCCTCGTCTCCGACAGTTGCTGAGAGCCCAATTCTCTGGAAATCTTGGCTTGTAAGGTTCCGCAAACGCTCGAGGCCAAGTGCAAGTTGGACTCCGCGTTTGTCTGTTGCGAGCTCGTGAATCTCGTCCACGATCACCCATCTGACACTGCTTAGATGCTGGCGCATGCGCCTGCCGGGCAGAATCGCTTGAAGCGTCTCCGGCGTAGTGATTAGCATATTGGGCGGAGACTTGGCTTGGAGAGTGCGGGTGGCCGTCGGTGTGTCCCCGTGCCTGACCTGAACCTTGATGCCAAGCTCCGCGCCTAGATCAGAAAGCCTTCGTAGGATATCCCTGTTGAGCGCACGAAGAGGCGTAACATAGAGTATCGATATGCCTCGCGTCTCGTTTCTGCTTCTTGCTGCGACAAAGAGATCAAAGACAGGAAGGACGGCGGCGAGGGTCTTCCCCGTTCCCGTCGGGGCGATGAGAACTGCATTCTTGCCTTCTAGAATTGGTGGAATTGCCAGCTTCTGAATATCACTAGCCTCAGCTATCTCAAGCTTCGCAATTTGCCCCTGTAATGGACTCTGCAGCAGTGCAAACGCGTCATCGGACAAGAATGAATGCTCCCAACTCGACATGGCGGAATCGTGAACACTACAGCCGAGCTTGTGTTGCCGCTCGTCTCCAAGTTCGTTCGGCGAATCTCAGCCTTCGGTTTATTGGTTTCTTCGATGCGCGACCGACCCGTTCGAGATCAGTAACCTGCGTCACGGTGACGGCAAAGTTGTGGGGTCAGCTCTTCTCGTATGCAAGGTAGGCAAAGGTAAGAATAAGGGCCACAGACGCGAGGACAACGACTACCATCTGTGCAAGAGTGTAGAATTCATCGGCCGTCAATGCTGAGCGCCATCTTGCCTGCGTAGACCGAAGGTTCTGATTTAAACAATTCTGTAGTGCTACGAAGCCATATCAGGGCGCAGTCTCAGGCCTAGTCCTCCACTGCTGAGTGATCTTGCTGTACTGGGTGTCCCGTAGATCGGTGGTTTCGTATCTTCCAAGCGCAGATGCGACCTTCTGTGCGATTATGTGGTAGCACAATGCCCTCTTGCCGTCCATGACTCGAAAGTAGTAGTCGTCACAGTTACAGAAGTTCGTCTCAGAGATCACTTGGTAGACTCCCTTTCTGCCCTTCACAGTCCAGATCGTCCGTCCGCTAGGCTTGAACTTGTATCTGTGCACCTTTCGCTTCTCAACTAGCTCAAGAGCATTCTTGAATCGGTCGCCCAACTGTTCCTCAAGCCCGGCTCGTTGAGAATCTGCCAGCTTGTGGGAGGATGCCATGCGTTGACACGCGGTCTCGATTACTGTCAGTTCCTTGTCGTATTCTTGCGACATGGCGCATCCGGCCGAGCGGGCTGAGTCATGAGGACTGCCAGCCTTTGATTAAGCATATGTTGAAAGAACCCCACCCTGAAAGGTCCTAGAGCAGACAGAGAGGGCGGTCCGTCTTGGTCGGATACAGTCTTGCACCCGTGGATGATTCTCCTTCTCTGTTACTGCAGGGCGAAGGCGAGCGCGTTCTCGTTGTCGGAGACTTGCACATAGGATGGGAGATAACCCTCGCACACCAAGGCATCCACGTCCCCTCACAGACATCCAAGCTTGCAGATCGACTGATTGACATAATGAAAAAGTCAAGCCCAACCAAGATCGTATTCCTAGGCGATGTGAAGCACACAGTCGTCGGAGCTGAGTTAGAGGAATGGCGGGACATACCCGAGTTCTTTGAGAAAATCGTCCCGCATGTTTCAGACATCCAGATCATCCAAGGAAATCATGATGGGAATATCGAGCCGATGACTCCCCGGCAAGTCAAGATCCTTCCTCCGAGCGGGATTGCCCTGTGGGGAAAATACGGCCTCTTCCATGGGCACGCATGGCCAGCTCCCGAACTCCTCGGATGCGAATCCTTGATTCAAGGTCACCTGCATCCGGTCGTAGCATTCACTGACGCTCTAGGCTACAGGATCACAAGACCAGTCTGGGTACGAGCACCATGCAACGCTACAAAACTGGCTCAGGCGATCTTGAAAGGCTCGAAACGACGCAGGCTCAAGGAGATCGAGGATACACCTAGAGAACGTTACAAAGTCGAACTAAGGGTCACTCGCTGCCTGTTCGTTCCCCCGTTCAACGACTTTCTAGGCGGTCGACCAATCAACGTAAAGCAATACCCTGGGTCGAGATGGACCAAAATTGACCGTTTCGGTCCTCTACTCAGAGGTGGAATCGTGAACATGAGTGAAGCGGAGGTTCAGCTTTTGGATGGTACCTACCTCGGGACCGTCAAGCAACTCCGCACACTCGCCTAGTCGTTATGTGATCTTGTGTGCACTGCAATACAGTCTGCCTCACGTCAAACGGACGGCATTGGTTCGAAATCCCTACGGTAAATACCTCAGTTGCTCAGAGTAAATATAGTAGTGGACGAGAACCGCAGGCAACGATCGAATATAGTCAAAAAGATCCGTTGCCTTGAAGGATGATACCGTGATTCTGACTGAGATTCTGGCAAAGTACCCTAGAGGTGATCGTGGATATCTGATCCCGATCCTTCAAGAGGTGCAGGAATCCCAGGGCTATGTTTCACCTGATGTGATCGATGAGATCGGCGCATTCACCGGAGTTTCCCCCGGAGAAATCTTTGGCGTCGCATCATTCTACGCTCATTTCCGGTTCACAAAGCCCGGCAAGCACACTATCAAGGTGTGCCGCGGGACAGCGTGCCACGTGCGAGGCAGCGAACGCATCCTAGAATTGGTGGAGCGTGAACTCAAAGTAAAAGCCGGCCAGACAACTGCAGACGAACTGTTCAGCTTGGAACGAATCGCCTGCTTCGGTTGCTGTGCTCTGGCACCGGTTGTTGTAGTGGACAAAGATGTCCACGGCCGGATGAGCTCAACCAAGGCACGAAGATTGCTCATCCAGTACGGCGGTAGAGGAGCATAGAACCTGCGAGGCGACTGCATGATGCTCGACATGCGGAGGATTGAGCTCTGACCGTGACGACGTATGCAGATTTGGCTGTCCCGGCCGAGGTAGTTGATGCCGTTAACAATTCAGAGCACAAGTGGATCGCAGTGTGCATGGGCACTGGGTGCACGTCGTCTGCCAGCGCACAGCTGCGTGAAGCGCTACGCGAGGAGCTCGACAAGCACAACCTAAGCGGTCAGGTTGAGGTACGACGCACCGGTTGCTTCGGCTTCTGTGAGCAAGGCCCAATCGTAGTGGCGTATCCAGGCGAAACATTTTACACACGAGTCAAGCCTAGCGACGTCAAGGCCATCATCGAAGAGCATATCCTCGGTGGCCGCCTCGTGGAGCGACTACTGTTTCGTGATCCAGCTACCAAAGTCATTGCCGATAGCTGGCACAAGATGAGTTTCTACGCGAAGCAGAAGCGCATAGTCCTCCACAACTGCGGCATCATAGATCCGGAGAACATTGACCACTACTTGGCAAAAGATGGCTACCAAGCCCTACAAAAAGTTGTGACCGAGATGACGCCTGAGCAGGTGATCGAAATGGTCTCCAAGTCTGGTCTGAGGGGGCGCGGCGGCGCCGGCTTCCCCACCGGCCGCAAGTGGGCTACTGCTCGCCAAGCGCCGGGAACATCCAAGTACGTCGTCTGCAACGCCGACGAAGGAGACCCTGGCGCCTTCATGAATCGCTCTCTGTTGGAAGGTGATCCCCATAGCATGCTTGAGGGATTGACCGTCGCCGGGTACGCTGTTGGGGCTCAGCGGGGCTTTGTGTACGTGCGGGCCGAGTATCCTCTAGCAGTGGAACGTATCAAAAAAGCACTGCAGGAATCCCGCCAGAGGAACCTGCTGGGAAAGAACATCCTCGGCACCAGCTTCGATTTTGACATCGAGATCCGTTTGGGAGCCGGAGCTTTCGTTTGTGGTGAGGAGACCGCCCTGATGCAATCTATCGAGGGCCGACGTGGGATGCCACGACCTCGCCCTCCGTTCCCGGCAGAGAAGGGACTGTGGGGTCAGCCCACCACAATCAACAACGTGGAAACCTTGGCATGGGTGCCCCTCATCATCCGCCACGGCTGGGCATGGTATGCACGCATTGGCACAGAGACGAGCAAGGGCAACAAGACGTTCGCCTTGACCGGCAAGATCAACAACACAGGCCTCGTCGAGGTGCCCATGGGCACAACCTTACGCGAACTCATCTTCGACATCGGCGGTGGCATCCGAGACAACAAGAAATTCAAGGCCGTCCAGATCGGCGGACCCTCGGGCGGTTGCCTCCCGGCCGAGTACCTAGACACTCCGATTGACTACGAATCGCTCCAAGCCGCCGGCTCGATGATGGGTTCAGGCGGCATGGTGGTTATGGACGAACGCAACTGCGCCGTGGACCTTGCTCACTACTTCCTCTCGTTCACCCAAGCTGAATCATGCGGCAAATGTCCGCCCTGCCGCGCTGGAACCAAACGCATGCTCGAAATCCTAGAACGTATCAAGGCCGGCGAAGGCAAGCCGGATGATATTGATCAGCTCGAAAGGCTGGCCTACACAGTGAAGAACGGCTCTCTGTGTGGACTCGGCCAAACGGCGCCCAACCCGGTACTAACTACCCTGCGCTACTTCCGAGACGAATACCTAGCCCATATCACGGAGCACCGCTGTCCTGCAGCGGCATGCCGAGCTCTGATTACCTACGAGATCACAGATGCCTGCAACGGATGCACCCTGTGCGCTCGACAGTGCCCAAGCAACGCCATCACGGGGGAAAGGAAACAGAAGCACATCATCGATACCAAGGCGTGTATCCGGTGCGGTGCTTGCTACGACTGTTGCAACTACAACGCCATTATGGTCCATTGAGGTGCGCTGGAGGATCAGAGAATGTCCCTGTCAATGACGATCAACGGAATCCAAGTGAAAGCAGAACCGGGAATGACCGTCCTTGAGGCCGCTCAAGCGAACGGAATCTACATCCCAACTCTCTGCCATCACCCCAAGCTCACATCAGTCGGCGCCTGTCGACTCTGTGTGGTGGAAATCGACCATATGCGCGGCTTCTCCACGGCCTGCACGCTTCCTGTGTCCGATGGCATGGTGGTACGCACCGAGACGGAAACGTTGCAGAACATGCGCCGGGAAATTCTCTCCCTCATCTTGTCCGAGCACCCGTACACGTGCTTGGTGTGTGAGCGCCGTGCCGATTGCGATGACTTCCAAGGCACCATACGAAAGGCAGCCGTAACAACGGGATGTCAGTACTGCCCCAAAAATGGCCAGTGCGAGCTCCCGAAACTCGTAGATTACTTGGACTTGCAGGAGATCCCCTACCCCATCACCTACCGAGGATTATCGGTGGAGAATGGTGACCCATTCTTTGACCGGGATTATAACCTGTGCATTCTCTGCGGACGCTGTGTGCGTGTCTGCCAGGACGTACGACACGCTGGAGTCCTTGCCTTCACATATCGTGGCAGTCAGGCAATTGTCGGCACAGCATTCGGCCGGTCGCACTTGGAAGCAGATTGCCAGTTCTGTGGAGCATGCGTGGATGCCTGTCCAACGGGAGCGCTCTATGACAAACGCGGCAAGTGGGAAGGCGTACCGACAAGCGTAGTCCCCAGCGTCTGTCCGTACTGTTCCGTAAACTGTGCAGTGAATGTACAGGTGAAGAACGACCGAGTTATCCGTATGATAGGTCACGATGATGGCGCGACCAATGATGGACAACTCTGTGTCCGCGGCCGCTTTGGCGTGACAGATGTCGTTCACAGTCTAACCCGGCTGAAGGCACCACTCGTCCGGCGCAACGGACGGTTGGTGGAGGTCTCATGGGATGAAGCATTGCAAGTAGTCGCGCAGGGCCTCAACCAACATAGAGGCACACAATTCGCCGCCATAGGCTCTGCAGCAGCAACCAACGAGGAAAGTTATGCCTTGCAGAAATTCGCGCGAGCGGTGATGGATAGCAACAACGTTGCGTTGGCCACAAGCTTCCCCAAACACGAGAACTCGGATGAACTCACGGACACTCTCAGGACAATCAATGGACCACCCATCTCAGACATTCGAAAGGCCGCTTGCATCATGGCAATCGGCACCAACGTGTTCGACTCCCACCCCATCATAGGAATCGAAATCCGTCATGCCCTAAGCAAAGGCGCCCGGCTAATCACGGTGGACACGTGCGAGACCAAGATGGCGAAAGTCTCGACCGTGTGGCTGCAACCGAGGATTGGAACTGACCATATCCTGCTGGCCGGAATGATCAAAGCATTGGCCAAGGAACGACGCGTTCCGGAATTGGCCAAACTAGACCTCGCCGAGGTCGCCTCAATAACCGGAGTGAAAGAAGAGGCTATTGTGAACGCAGCAAACATGCTGGCGCAACATGCTCCAGCGATCATAATCTATGGTTCTGGCGTGACGCATTATCCCACCGGTCAGAACGCTGTCAAAGCAATTCGCAGTCTGGCGTTCGTTGCCGGCAATGTTGGACTCATTAGCGTGCCAGGCGAGGGCAACTTCGTCGGCGCCCACGACATGGGCGTCCACCCATCCCTCCTGCCGGGTTACCGACCCATATCAATTCCGAAAGCGCGGAAAGATTTCGAGACCAAATGGGAGACCTCGCTCAGCCCGACTCCGGGACGAACCTACGAGGATATCTTGGCCGGAATCCGTCAGGGAGAAATCAAGGCTCTCTGGTTGGCCGGTGAGGTCCCGCCTCTGAAAGACCTCGCCAAACTTGCGTTCCTCGTCGTGCAGGACATTGTATCAACAGAGAACCTCCAGTATGCTCACGTGGTGCTCCCGGCCACGACATTCGCTGAGATGGATGGAACACTAACCAATTTGGAAGGCCGTATTCAACGCGTTCATCAAGCGATACCGCCAGTAGGGATCTCGCGCCCCGGCTGGATGATTCTCCGCGATGCCGCAAATCTCATGGAAGCCGGTCGCTGGAACTACAATTCAGTGGCGGATGTCATGGCTGAGATAGCGTCGCTAGTCCCGGCCTACCGAGGCGTGAAGTATGAGACACTCGGTGTTAGCGGTGTACTGCGCCGTTTCGAACCGGGTGTGAAGGCACAATTCGTGCCGTTCGACCTAGAGAGGCTCCAGCCGCTAGTGAGCAACGAGTTTCCCTTCACTTTGATCACCGAACGTAATCTGTTCTACTATCATGGAGCTTGTCTGACAGAGCAAGTCAAAGGAATGAACCTCGTCAAGAACGAGGAAACCCTGCGGCTGAACTCGGACGATGCCGCACGACTAGGCATTTCCAACGGAACCGTAGTGGAAGTCACGTCACAATATGGAAACGCCGAGTGCGTTGTACAAGCGAGCAGTGCAGTTCCCAAAGGGGCTGCTTTCACAAGCGTCAACCGCGTGACGGGTTCACCACTGTTCCCGACCTTGGCACCCACCACTAAAGCATGTCCGGTGAAGATCGGTGGACGCTCGCGACGAGGAGAGCTGTAGGACTTGGCCGATCAGACGATGATT
>JBEKGZ010000005.1:0-44185 GCA_050012535.1 Bathyarchaeia archaeon
TCCAATCGGCGAGCTCCAAGTATCGGAACAATCGAACCCGGGCGCGTACGCAGCCAGGCTAGCGCGACTTGGGATGGGCTGGAGCCAATCTGCTTGGCAACTTCTACCACTACACGTGCTATTGCGAGATTTCGATCGTTCGCTTTCTGGCTATTGGCTGCATCTAGCCGCCTCTCAACGTGCCCTCCACTCGTCCCGCCGTTCTTCGTGGCAGGTGGGGCATTGTTATACTTTCCAGTGAGCACGCCTGCTCCGAGCACCGCCCAAGGAGTCACCGTCATTCCGAGGCTGCGAGCCATAGGTAGAAGATCTCGTTCAGGGGTCCGTTCAATGAGACTATACTCGATTTGAAGCGCTATGAAAGGTGACCACCCGCGTAACTCGGCCAACATGTTGGCTCGACTCACGATCCACGCGGGAGTATCCGAAACACCAACATAGAGTACCTTCCCTGACCGCACCAGATCGTCAAGGGCTCGCATAACCTCCTCAATCGGCGTCGAGAAATCCCAAGCATGCAACCAGAATAGATCAACGTAATCCGTCCCAAGCCGCTTCAGACTTCCCTCCAGCGAACGAATCATGCTTTTGCGATGGTTACCTCCACTGTTGGGGTCACCTCTCACTGTAGGGAACGAGTATTTCGTAGCAAGGACAAATTTGTCACGGTCAGAACTTATCAACTCCCCAACGATTCGCTCGCTAGTTCCATTCGTGTAACAACTGTTGGCTGTATCGATGAAGTTACCACCGCGTTCCACGTAACAATCGAACATCGCTCGGGATTCTACCTTCGAAGCACCCCAACCCCAATCCTCCCCAAACGTCATGGTACCCAGACATAATTCAGAAACACGCAGTCCACTCGGACCGAGAAAACGAAACTTCATGGCATCGGCCACACTATTCACCTTGAAAGACCCCAAAAGCGAAATCAGGCTTGCTATAAGAAGCTGTGGAGTTCACCCTTCATGAGGTACTCGTAACTAGAAAGTGCGGTTGACAGATTTAAACGTCGGCACGAAACGGAAAACGATGATGGAAATAGTATGGAGCAAAAGCCGGTTTTGGGCCAATAATCGGCTCAAAATCTGCTCCAACAGCCAGAAATTGATGGCGGGCCCGGTGGTACTTGCCCCCAACTAGGGGCATATACCGCTCCTAGAAGCATCTTGGCGAACATATGGGGCAAGTCAGGCGTGGGCCACCTGAACTTGTAGATTGGAGGACCGGGCGGGATCTGGACCCACGAAATCTCCGTCAACCTATTGTCGGGTGGAAGGAAAGACTCGGATGAAATTTGTGGCGGACCCGCGGGGATCTATACCCATTCGGGTTCAGAACCACCCTCCGAACGGTTCAAATTCGGGTGCCCGCACCAAGGTACCCACACACACACACACAAAGTACCTCAAACGACGACGAACCACGGGACGAATTACGACGCTCGCACCAAGAGACACACCACCTAATTTCCATTCTTTAGCGCTGCTTGCCCGTTCTTCTCAATAATAATAGAGTGCAAAAAAAGAGGATGCGAATTAAGTGAGAACCACTTCACTGTGGCCCTTTCATGCCTATCATGGCGAATGATTCGATGGCGTCGACGTAGGTATCCATCGAAAACAGGTATCCCTCTATTTCCGCTAACATGAGCATCTCCTTCCCTAACGCCATCAGGCTATCCTTGATTTTGTCGTCCTTGCACTCCCACCCGGATAGGACGTGGATGCCGTCTTTGGTAGCTTTTTGGATGGGACCAAAAACCATCTCGCCCAGAGATTTATCGTGCGGGTACTTTTGCGTTACTTCAAGGTATTTCTGCGCGACGAGCCGGGCAATCTTCGCGGGATACCACGCTTGTATTACGATAAAGACCATCTATGAACTCACCTCCTTCACGCGTTGGCACTTCCTATCATTGCGGGCAACCGGATTTAGACCGTTATGGGAGGAGCGTTTTTCGTCGTCGTCGGGTAGGCTGGTGCGCACACACACTAGTCACTCTAAAACGTGAAATCTGGACGCTCGCACCACTAGAGGCGATGATGGACAGTACGATGGATACCTGGATGACACAAAGTGGGCTAAAGCCGGCATTTCTGCTAGGCTGGACAAAAATGGCGAAGTCACCGATGTAAGTTGGAAATCAGAGGGCCACATTCGCCTGCATTGCTCTAGGGAGGATGACAACCAGCTATGGTCCCTATCTAGTGGATGGTCTTCTTTGAAATCTCAACTTCCGATGCCATCTAGACCTCTTGAGTGAATCGGCAAGCTCCCTTGCGAACTTGGCAGACTTGGCTTCACGTCTGTAGGCGAAGTATCCTAGGACTCCCGAAAATGCGATGCCGATCAAAATCGAAAAGACCTCGCCTTTGCTGGTCCAGATCACGAAATCTGTTTGAACAACAGCTACGGACAACCAAACACTTGCGAAACCAGCTCCCATTACCATACTCGTGAACAGACGAGACTGTTCATTATCGAAGAGTTTCACCTCGGCACGGTGACTATGCAATATTCCTACGTCAATAAGAACTGACACAAGAGCGACTAGTGGAGTAAAGACGAAGGTTGTTAGATTGAGCGGGGTTACGAGGAGTCCGTTTCCCGCAATCAGCCACAAGAGGTCGAAGAAATATATTGAGGCTCTCACCGACTGAAGAAACGCAAGTTCAGGCTCTTCTGTCGGGAACTTTTCGGTAAGTAGGTAGATAGGCCATGCCACCAGAACAAATGAGGGAACCCAGATCAGTTTCATGTCCAGCCCAAAACTGACCACTGCAGCGTCTACAACAGGGAGTATTGCAGGAATCAGAATAAGTAGAAATTCCTTTCTCCTCTTCGCTTTATTCAGAGCCATGAGTTTCACTCAGGTATCACACACTGAAACTTGGCAACCCTGCACCTGCAACATAGAACGTACGCCCTTCAACTTAAGCCTCTGATATTCAGCGAAGATATTGTAGGTCCCGGCTCGACTCTGTGATCCTCCAATTCGCAAAGGGGATCCTAGTAATTGGGCTTCCCGATCCAAGCTCAATCCAGTGACCAGGATTATCAGGCGATCCTTGTAGGCTGGGATTCGAATTTGGTTCAGCCGGTCCAATGTATGCAACTGGCGGACCTAGTACGTCTCTAAACCATTGCAGGGCTTTTCTTCGGTCAGACACTAGCACTGCGACAGTGTCGATCCCAATGATTGTCAATGTTGAGTTGTCATCCGTGCTTCCACAATTTCAAAGTGACTTTTGTGTGTGTGTGGGTACCTTGCTGCGCACACACAATGACGAAAACGACGCCCACCGATGGTTCAAATTCAGTCGCTTGCACCAAGCACCTCGGTCTGGTATGCGATCCTTTTCGACAGCTAGAGGCACAACGTCTGACCACACGGAAAAATTGGTCAGGGAGGACCTCAATCATGTCAGCGAAATTCAAGAAGTCGAACCTCCTCAGAAAGGAGAGATGGCTTGTTGAATCGCCCTTCAACTTGAGAGCTCCTCTTTGACAGGTCTCAAGCATATGCCGCGTGCCAACTCATGGACAATCCATTGTCGTGATCCATAGTGACTGGAGTTGTGTCAGTATCGTGACATCTGTCGTCGTTTTCGGCAACTAAGATATCTAGATCGAAATTCGTTTCATTTCGTAATCTCTTGGAATCTGAACAGTTTCTTGCAGCTGAGACATTCGTAGCGGCCGGAGAACATGCACAACCATACGTTCCGCTCACCGCATAGCGGGCAAAAGTAGTTCTTCTTTGTTTTCGGTTCATACTCAGTTGACTGCGTGGTCCTTCCCCTGACTGTTGGGGCTATGTGACTACCTTGCAAAAAAGATTTCCTCCGCGACCTGCAAGCCCAATTCCTGCAAAGCGTTATAACCACAACTCAGGGCCCTACAACTGGTCTCGACCGTTGTCTGCTTCCGCAGGGGACTCATCCGAAGATTATAGAAAGGTCGACGCATGGCTTCTCGACCTAAAGAAGCTATACCAAGAACGTGGAAAGTCAGAGGCATATGCAAAAGAGAAGGAGCCATTGAGAGAGTACATCACCGCTCTCATACAGGAACTTGCCACCAACAGATGTGGCCTCTACGAGCTTGTTAGACCATTTTCCGTGGGAGGCACCGGCGTAATCTTCATAGCCAAGCACAAGCACCTCCAAGATCGCGACTTCGTTATCAAGTTCACCCGTCCCTGCTTGAAACCTGAGGATAGGGCCATTGTTGAGAATGAATGCAAGGTTTTGCCTCTCTTTGATCACGCCAACATCATTCGAGTAATTGACGTAGGTAGTGTGAACGTTGGCGAGAGCAATGATCGACTTTCCTTTGTTGTGGAACCACTTGTAGTCGAAGCGAAGCCGCTTGGAAAATGGATTGATCTCGGTCGTCAGAAGAAGCAATATCAAGGCTATGTAATCGATCTAGCCCGACGACTATGCCCAAGCAAACCTGACAAACCCGTCAATCCTGCCTCGCTGCACGAGGTCCTAGAGAAACTAACGAAGCTTCTAGTCCAATGGGTTAGCGCACTGAAATACATACATTCGATGAATTATGTCCATCTTGATGTGAAACCTGAGAACGCGATCGTTGACAAAGACGGTCATCTTCTGGTAATAGATCTGGGTTCAGCACAAGAACATAGCGACAAGAAAAGACCTGAATTGACAGTATACTTCAGTGGGGCGTACGCTGACCCTGATCTTTGGGCCTATGAAGAGGGGCCTCATTCTATGGATAGGGTTATGGGCATTCTAACGCCAAGAGATCTCAAGCCCGAATTCGACTACTATGCGTTGGGACAGTCGATACTGGAATTGCTAACAGAGATCGCCAATGTGCATGAGCTGGAGTTCCGTCAACTTCCTTTGTTCAGATCTCTTCAGTTTCTTGCCACTCGTCTACTCAACGGTAGGAATGAGCAGAAGCATGCCAAGAAAAGAAATGCACAGAAGCATGTCGAAAATGGGAATGGGCGACGATACAAGGCAAAAGAGACATTCCGTGGCCTTAAGGCAATTGACTATGAGACGATCAGGTATTGGAATCTGGATGATGTTCTGACTGACCTCAAGAAGGAAGAAGGCACCTGGAATCCTGAAGTGATCGTGCCAGAACTAGCAACTTATTCAAAAGATTCCGTGCGAGTCGTAAGCGGAACAAACACAGTTTTGTCTCCTAGGCTCCAGAAACTCATACGACACCCCCTCTTTGCCAGGCTCAAGATGGTTTCGGAGCTCGGTCTCATTTCCCTCGTATATCCGACTGCCGACCATTCGCGCTATGATCACATTCTGGGCACATATTCCTACACAGCAAGTTACATCAGAGCTCTGATAAACGACTCACAGAATCCAATCTTCAGGAACCTGATCAGTGAGCATGATATCAGGGCAGCTCTGCTGGCATCGCTTCTACATGACTTCGGACAGTATCCTCTTGCTCATGATCTAGAAGAAGTACAACCGAGAATATTCGAGCACGGCAGACTCTCGATTGACATGATCGAGCGTGAAGGATCTGTCAGAGAGGATGAGACAATCGATGAAGACGGGCTCTCCCTAGTGGACATAATCACTCGATCGGATCGTCCTGACTGTTGGGGAGTCAAACTGGATTATCTCAAACGAATTCTCGAAGCTCGGCGTCATCGATTCGATTTGTCTGGCAAAGCAGATGTCAGTGACTTCAAAGTCGAAATGCTCTCTGCTTTGATAGATGGACCAATAGACGCCGACAAGGCCGACTACATTCGACGAGACTCCGAGGCATGCAGGATCCCCTATGGCGATGGTCTTGATATCGAACGCCTGCTAAGAGTGCTCACCATCGCAGTATACAGAGAAGATACAGAGCCCGAGTCTGAGAGATCTAGCGTTACCGTGGGAGTCTACCAGAAAGGAAAAGCAAGCGCCGAGTCCCTCAGCCTGTTGCGATATTTGCTATATGCCTCTGTCTATTGGCATCATGCATCCCGCATCCTCAAGTCCATGCTTCAATATGCCACCGCTCTATCGATGGCACGTAGTTCTCTGAACGATTCGGGTGCAGACGCTGATATCCAACGCATTAGACGTAGCCTGCGCGACTTCATTTCAATGTTGGTTCCTCCTTTCAATCGCGTTCATGCATCCAGAAGAGAGTCCTGGATAGCGAAGGGCTGGTCCGCAGGGCTATCCTACACCGATTGGCTGATGCTTGGATGGATAGGGCGACTATGCCGTACCAAGAGAAGAGGACAAGTGCGTTCTCTCCTGAACTTGATCGCCACACGAAGACCGTACAAGCGAATCCACACGCTTCAACGGAGAGGAAAAGGGTCGGATCTTGCCGATGATATCTCTGATCTTCGCTGGCCCGAAAGGATTCAAATGTCCGAGAAGCTCTCGGAATCCATCAAGAGCGAGTTGCGCAAGAGCTATCGTAAGACTACTCATGCGAAGCTGCCCAAGAAAATCCTGAAGGTATTTGATGACAATCTGGCGATTCTTGTTGATGTCCCATTACCGGCTAGGAAAATGGGGTTCGACCGTCCGCTAAAGTATGTCCCAGAGCTCAAGGAGAAGACATACTCGGAAGTAGAAGAAGAACCAATAGATGCAAAAGCTCTCCATGACACAGTTGAGGGTTTGATGACTTCAATTTCGCCCATACGAATTCTATGTCATCCAGATCTTCGCATTCTCATTCGTACATACGTAACTCCTCAGGACTTCACTAAGATGATACACAAATGCCTGTCTTAGGACAGACATGGATTCGTTCAAGCTTTTGAACTTTGTAGAATAGGACGCATCTCTCTAGTGATCACAGCAGGTTACCAAGAGCAGGACACACACAGTCAAACGACGCGGATGGTTCGAATTACGACGCTCGCACGATATAGACACACACAGATACCTTGGTCCGAGCATCGTGATTTGAACCGTCGTTCGTCGTCATTTGATTGATTTGTGTGTGTGGGTCGCCTGGTGCGAACGCCCGAATCTGAACCATCATGGACGAGCGGCCTCTATGTCCGTGGTCGAATTTGTATTGCTGGTTCCAGTTTGCGCAGGTTCTCAATCATCTCGTTCACGATTGTGACGAACTTGTCGCTTTCGGATGCTGAGATCCACTCGAGCCTCACGCGTTCGTCTGGAACGCACATTTGCCTCAATAGCTTACGTAACAACGTGAACCGTCTGAGGGCCTTGTAGTTGCCGTTTATGTAGTGGCATGTTCCAGGGTGGCATCCTGCGATTAGGATGCCATCGTAGCCTTCCTCAATTACGCGGATCGAAATCAGGTTCGGGTCGTAGTGTTTTCTAGTGGTTCCTGCAAGATCCGCGCCTGCGTAGGCACACCATCTGCAGAGGAATGCGACAATCCTAGGTTCGCTCAAGGCCTCAGCCTCTTCCTGCTCGTATCATTGCCAAGATCTGGGTGTCAGTCAGGTTCCTTAGCGAGAGGGCGCCAGATGGGCAGGATGCAACGCAGGTCCCACACCCTTCACAGAGCGCTTCAGCCACCTCTGCAACCTTCCTCTCAGTGTTCATACTCAGGGCTTCAAAGGGGCAGGCTGGCACGCAGATACCGCAGCCGCTGCAGAGTTCGTTCACGATCCGAGTTACTGTCGGTTCGCGCTCCAGGGTTGGGCTCGACAAGAGGATCAGAGCTTTGCTGGCTGCGCCGCTAGCTTGAGCGACCGTTTCCGGGATGTCCTTCGGCGAGTGTCCTGCACCTGCGATGAAGATGCCGGCGGTTGCACTTTCTAGAGGGCGGAGCTTCGGATGTGCCTCAGCGAAGAAACCGTTCTCATCTACAGCCGCCTTCAGCGTGTTGGCGAGTTCGCGGGATCCTTGACTTGGAATCATCCCGACCGCGAGTACAACAGCATCAGCGTGAATTTGCACGGTTTTCCCGCTGAGGGTGTCGACACCTTTGACGACCAATTTGTCGTTCTCTGCGTGGACCTTTGCCACTCTGCCACGTAGGTACAATACGCCCCCTTCTTCTTGGCAGCGTTTGACGAACTCCTCGTATCCTTTTCCGCCGGCTCGAATGTCCATGTAGAAGACGTATGCTTGCCCATCTGGGACTTTGTGATGGAACAGCATCGCATGACGCGCGGTGTACATGCAACAGATCTTCGAACAGTATGCCAGCGCTGTCTCAGGCTCTCTCTGCCCTGCGCATTGAATGAACACCACTTCCTTCGGGATTCGGCCGTCGGAAGGTCGTCTGATAATGCCAGATGTCGGTCCTGAGGCTGATAGCATGCGCTCGAATTCCAAGCTGGTCATTACGTCTGGATAGATTCCGTACCCATATTCGGTGAGCCTCGTTGCGTCGTACATCTCGTAGCCTGTGGCCGAGATTATGGCGCCCACTTCAATCTCATGGGTCTGCGGGTGAGCATCGAGGTTAATGCAAGACATCCCGAGTTTGTCGCAAGCTTTCTTGCATTCGCCACACGCTTGAGGCAGAAGGCTCAGGCAGGTCTTCGCGTCTAAGACGTATGCAGGAGGCACGGCCTGCGCGAATGGGATGTAGATCGCTTTTCTCCAAGTCAGGCCCGAATCAAACTCATTCGGAACCTCAGCCGGACAGACCTTGACGCATTCTGCGCACGAATTGCATTTGGCCTCGTCAACGTAGACCGGTGCCTGTCGCACTTTCACTTTGAAGTTTCCGACGAAACCTTTGACATCCTCAACTTCGGAGAGTCGGAGAATCCTGATGTTTGGATTTCTATAAGCCTCAACCATGAGCGGCCCGAGGATACAGATAGAGCAATCTAGTGTCGGGAATGTTTCCGAGAGTTGTGCCATTCTTCCGCCAATGGAACCTGTCTTCTCCACAAGGTAGACCTGGTGTCCACTGTTGGCGATGTCAAGAGCTGCGCGGATACCTGCGACGCCGCCGCCGACAACGAGCGCTCTCCTAGTGACCGGGACTGTGATTGGGTCGAGGGGCTCATTCAGTTTGACTTTCTCTATGCTCTGGCGTATGATCACGTGTGCTTTCTCAGTCGCCTTCTCGATGTTGTCGTGAACCCAGCTACATTGCTCGCGTATGTTTGCGATCTCACATTGATACCTGTTGACGCCCGCAGCCCGAGCGGTGTTTCTGAATGTGACCTCATGCATTGCAGGTGAGCATGCAGCGACAACTATCGCGTCCAGTCTCTGCTGCTTTATGCTATCCTTGATCAGAGCTTGTCCTGGTTCCGAGCACAGATATCGATGGTCAGCCGCGATCACGACATCAGGAATCTTGCCGGCTGCATCAGTGACCTCCTTGACGTTGACTGTTCCGGCGATATTCAAGCCGCAATGGCAAACGAAGACTCCCAAACGTTTCATGGCCGACTCACGTTCTCGACAGCGCTCTTGATGCCGCCACGAATCGCACGAAACTGCGCGTCGCTTAGTCGAAGATCTTCCGGACTGACTCCGAGCGCAAGACCAAGTAGCTGGGTGAAATAGACCACAGGCAACGGTTGCGAGCCGGAAGATGCTGCAGGATCTTGCTTCTGGGATGCCTCCAAGTTGTATTTGCATAGTGGGCAGCTGACCGTGAGCAGTTTCGCTCCATGCGAGCGAGCAGTCTCGACAACATTGCGAGACAATAGCGTCATGGCGTCAGGAGCGCCGACGCCTAGGAAAGATCCACAGCATTCTGTCCGTGACGGGTAATCCACCGACATACATCCGATGCTGAACATGAGGTCCTCCAGCACCGACGGTCGATGCGGATCGTCGAGCTTCATCTCCTCGAAAGGCCGCAGCAGCAGGCAGCCATAGTATGTTCCGACCGGGAGGCCTCGCAAGGGCGCCTTTGCGGCCTCTCTGATCGCGTCGAAACCTACACGGTCTCTTAGGACTTCTAGGAAGTGTAAGACGCCGAGCCCGCCTTCATACCTCTCCTCGTTGAATTCGTTAATCTGTTCCTGTTTGATCGCGTTCCGCTTGGCTTGGAGGTTCGCTCGCTTGAGGACGTTGTAGCATCCTGCGCAGAGGGTCACGAGCGTGTCGCTCTCAGCACGTGCTCTGGCTAGGATCCGGTTCGGCCCGGCATTCGTCATGACGTTGTCTGCGACATTCGGAAATACTGCGCCGCAGCAAAGCCATCCCCGCATTTCCTTCAGTTCTAGTCCGAGGGCGCGTGCGGAAGCTTGTGCGGAGTCTTCGAAGTCTCTTGCTACGGTTCGGAGCGAACATCCTGGGAAGTACAAGTAGGACTGCATTCTTTCCAACTCAGTATGGGCTGAGTTTCCTGAACGCGCTCACCAATCCTTGCTGCGGCATCTCAGGCGGGAATTTCTCGATCTTCAGGTCACGCAGATCGTTGCGGAGCTTGATCGTACGGAGGGCTTCGCAGATCTTGCTTACGTCTAGCCCTCTGGGGCACTGCGTCTCGCAGGAGAAGCAGGTTGCGCAAAGCCAGTACGATTTGGCGTCGAAGACTTGTTCGATGCCGAGCTGGAGATACCGAACGACCAGGTGAGGCATGAGATCCATCTGCGGCGCCAGCGGACATGTGGCCGAGCATTTTCCGCACTGATAGCAAAGCGAGAGATTCTGGCCGCTTATTCTTTCGACCTTACGAAGTAGAGGACTGGTGACCGTTCCAGCAGAGATTTGATGAGCCACTTCACTCCCATCCTCTGACTGCGAACGCCTCCAGTTCGATCTTCGCCTCTTTGCTGCGGTAATCAGGAAGGATTATGGGGCTGTGCCGGTCTGTGCTGACGCCTGCCTTCTTGAGTTCCTTGTGAAATCGAACCACATGCTCTAGGGTTGGCTTACCACATTGTGCAGTTCGTGATCTCTTGGCTGCGTCTTTTCCGGCGCGTCTTCCAAACACTAGAATGTCAAGCAGCGAGTTGCCCATCAACCGGTTTCTTCCGTGAATTCCACCCGCCGCTTCCCCTGCAACATACAGGTTCCGAACGTTCGTTCGTCCGTCTTCGTCTATCAGCACGCCGCCATTTTGGTAGTGTTGCGTCGCATAGACGAGAATGGGATCTTTGGTTATGTCGATCCCGAATCGCTTGAACTGTCGCACCATCGCGGGCGCAAGGCGCAGAGTTCGACCCGGACCTCTCAGCATGTCAACTAACGGAGTGTCAAGCCACACCCCTACGAGTCCGCCAGGGGTTCGCACCCCTTTTCCACGCTCTTGGCATTCTCTGATTATTGCAGACGCGACAGCATCCCTTGTCTCGAGCTCGTTCACGAACCGTTCTCCATCAACGTTGACGAGCTGAGATCCAAGGCTTCGCATCTTCTCAGTTATGAGTTGCCCTGAGATCAGCTCGGGAAACGCGACTCCTGTCGGATGATATTGAATCGTATCCACGAAAGCCAGCTTGGCACCAGCACGATAGGCCAGTGGAAGACCGTCCCCAGTGGCTCCATAGTGATTCGTTGTCGGGAAACCTTGCACATGGAGCCTGCCCGAACCACCTGTCGCCAAAATGGTCGTCTTTGCTCTGACGAAGACGAATTCGTTAGTCTCCATGTTTAGTAGAATCGCTCCGACACAATTCCCATCGGCGTCAGTAAGCAGCTCGATCACGGGAGAGAATTCGATAACCTGGATGCCCCGATTGATGACTTCGTCTCGGAGCGTTCGCATGATCTCCGCGCCGGTGTAGTCACGAGCCGCGTGCATTCGCTTTCTGCTTGTGCCTCCTCCGTGCATTGTCACAAACGTGCCGTCAGCTTCCTTGTCGAACATCATGCCGAGTTCTTCGAGCCATTCAATAACGGAAGGCGCGTCCTTCACAAGCGTCTCAACGAGGCCGGGTATGTTCGTGTAGCCGCCGCCTCCCATAACGTCAAGATAGTGAGTTGCAGGCGAATCGTTCTCTTTGTCTGAGGCTTGGATGCCTCCTTGCGCCATCATAGTATTGGCGTCGCCGAATCGCAGTTTGGTGCACAAGAGGACACGAGCGCCTTCTTCTTGCGCGGCTAGGGCTCCTGCCGCGCCTGCGCCGCCTCCTCCGATAATCAATACGTCGGTTTCAATATCGGTTCGCGATAGATCGGTCTTCTCTGGGTTTAATCGGCTGTACGATTCCACAATGTCGCCAAGCTCGTTGACGACTGGCTCTCCCTTGTTAGCCCCCACGAGGAGTTTCCGCGTTGTTCCCGGCTTGTAGTCCGGATGAAACTCTGTCAGAAGCTGCTTCTTCTCTTCTGGCGTGAGTTTTGGGAAGGACTGTTTCATGCGTTCCATTCGATTTGCAGCTACTTTCTCGACCGAGCGCCGCATCTCTTCGTCGTAGCTGATTACGGTTCGCCACAGTTTGGTCTGTTCCGAGGCCATCTACGCTTCACCTGGTTCGATCTCTCTGGCGTTGTACAATTTCGTCAGCTCTGCTGTGCTCATCTTGACTAGCTTCGCAAGTTCGTCGTTGTAGCGTCCAACCCTGATCTCCTCAAGTCGTTTCTGGAGGTGCTTCGATTTCAGAGCAACATGCGTTCCATATAGTCTTCGTGTAAGGATCGCGACGTTGTATTGGACTAGCTCGGCAGGACATCTTGTGGCACAAAGTCCACACATGATACAGTCGAATGAAAGATCGGCTGCATTGGCAATGTCGCCACGCATGGCAGCCGCCATTATGTCGATGACAGGCAAGTCTTGTGGACAGGCTCGGCTGCAAGAGTTGCACTGCAGACATCGCATGATCTCCGGATAGTAACGTGTTAGCGAGTTGATGTCTGGCTTCAGGGTCTTGATGTCGTATCGTGCCTTTTCGGCAGGGTGAAACGGGAGCATGGAGAAAACCATTCCGTGCCTGACAGGTGTCTGACAAGCGAGTCCCGTGCGAAGCCTAAAGTCTCCGTGAATCCTGTAGACGGTCGCACATGCACCGCAGAATCCACTGCGACAGCCGCATCCACGGAGCAACCGGTAACCGAGATGTTCCATGGCGGTTAGTATGGTGAGATTCTGTGGCACTTGGTACTGCTTACCGAACACGTAGACCGTCACGGCCGAGTTGTCTTTGCTCATCGACCATACTCCTTCAGAGAAGGATGTGACCACTTAACCAAGTTCGCCTGTTGCGGAATATATTCCAAAGCTACTTACGTACTGGACTGTATATTCAATAGAACCAAAACCAAGAATCAGTACGCGTTCTTCACTGCCTACTCTCACGTTTCTACTTGCATTCGCCGCGTCGACTTTCAGCTGCAGAGAGGGATGACATGGCCGATAGCAGGCCAAAGGGTGTCACCAGTCATGCCTACGCGGTTACTTTCTGTTCTTGGAGCAAAGCTCGAGCGAAATCGTAGCCGTTCTTGAAAGCAGTGATGTTCAGTTGTTCTGTGCCTCGTGGGGTGTACTTCGCGATTGCTTTCTCGACGGCTGTCGTGTCTACCATATTGGTTAGGCCGACTATTGCGCCAACCATTACCATGTTCGATACTATCTTCTTGCCTAGACGTTCAGCGATACGTGTCGCGGGGATCCTGTAAGTCTTCGCGGTCTGATTGGCGTGGTCCTCTTGGATCATGTCAGGATCTATAATGACGATCGTGTCCCTGTCTAGATCTCCGATATTCTTTTGGTAAGCCTCTTGAGACATGACCGCTACTAGGCTGGGTTTTCTGAGCTTCGGGTAGTTGATCTTCTCGTCGGAGACTATGACTTCGACTTTGGAGGCTCCTCCTCTGGATTCGGGGCCGTAGGATTGTGCTAGAGTCACGTTCTTGCCGCCGAAGACCGAGGCTGCTCTGCCGATCATTACTCCGGCGGTCACGATTCCCTGACCGCCTAGGCCAGCTATCCTTACCTCAAAGCGTGACATTGGTGCGCCTCCCCGTTTTGTCAAGTCCCGCTTGAATGGATTGATTCTGTCCCCACAGCAGGTCACTGTATTCTGGTTTCTCGACGTTTACGAATTCTCCAACAACGATCTTGTCAGGCCCGACCACGGCATCGATCGGATTGATGTTCGATCGTACTTCACTGACTTCCCTGAGCCATTTCATGCCGAGGATTGGATCTGCGATCTTGTTTCTCCGGCCATATTCTTCTGGGCACGGTGTTATTATTTCGACGAAGCTGAAACCCTTCTTGGTGATGGCTTTCTTCATAGATTCTCTGATACGTTTAACATGGATCGCTGTCCACCTTGCCACGTAGACGGCTCCTGAAGCTGCGGCTAGATGAGCCAGATTGAATGGATGTTCGATGTTGCCGTATCGACTTGTCGTTGTGAATGCGCCGATCGGTGTCGTGGGGCCAGATTGCCCACCAGTCATACCATAGTTGAAGTTGTTGGAACAGATCACAGCGACGTCGACGTTCCTTCTGGCGGCGTGAATGAAGTGGTTTCCTCCAATCGCGAAGAGGTCGCCATCTCCACTGATCACAACGGGTTTCAGATCAGGCCTCGCTGCTTTCACTCCGACAGCGAAGGCCAATGGACGCCCATGTGTTGTGTGGAATGAGTCTGTGTTCGTGTATCCCGAGATTCTTCCTATGCAACCGATCCCTGAGATGACAACGATCTTGTCCCTGTCGAAGTTGAGTTCGTCTATGGCTCTGGCGAATTCCCCGAGTATGATGCCGTTGCCGCAACCGTTGCACCATATGTGGGGAATCATTCCGCTCCTCGTGTAGTCTTGGAGAGGGTGTTGAACTGTCGACATTTCAAGCTTCCCCCATTTTTCTAACTTACTGCTTGGGCCAGGATCTCCTCGGGCGTGTGAAGAGCGTCTCCTAGTTTCGGTAGGGAAGTGACTTTCCGGCGGCCTGCGCTTCTCTCCACTTCGCGGACAAGTTGGCCGTAGTTCATCTCGGGTACCAGGATCTTGTTCACTCGCGAAGCCATTTGCTCAACTGCTTCGTCTGGGAAAGGCCAAATTGTGACGAGCCTCAAGAGTCCGATCTTGATTCCTCTCTCTCGTCCTTCAACTACGGCGGCGAGAGCGGATCTCGCCACGCTTCCGTACGCAACTATGCAGACATCAGCGTCATCAAGGAAGACCTCTTCGACTCTCGTGATGTCTCTCACATTCTTGCGAATCTTGTCGCAGATCCTTTGAACCAAAACAGCATGGTGTTCTGTGCTGTCGGTTCGAGGGTGACCGGTTTCATCATGAGTTAGCCCGGTGGCGTAGAATCTGTATCCTTCGCCGAAGGTCGCCATCTCCGGCACGAGGTCCTCTCCTGCCTGGAAGGGTTTGTATTGAGATCGCGGTACGCTGGGTCTCTTACGGTTAATCAGCGGTATCTTCTCAGGCTCGGGTATCGCGAGCCTTTCCATTAGGTGCCCGATAATCTCGTCCGTCATCACAAATGCTGGGCACCTGTATTTCTCTGAGAAGTTGAATGCTTCGACGGTGAGATCGAACATCTCTTGGACGGACGATGGGGCCAATGCGATTATTTCGTAGTCCCCATGTGATCCCCATTTTGCCTGCATAACATCCTGTTGCCCTGTCTTCGTTGGCTGACCCGTGCTGGGTCCGGCACGCATCACGTCCACTACAACGCAAGGCGCCTCGGTCATAGCTGCGAGTCCAATGTTCTCCTGCATCAGACTGAAGCCCGGGCCTGAGGTAGCCGTCATGGACTTTACGCCGGCATACGACGCGCCGATCACCGCTGCCATCGAGGCTATCTCGTCTTCCATCTGCAGGTAGACGCCGCCAATCTCGGGGAGTCTCCTTGACATGTGTTCAGCGATCTCTGTGGCTGGAGTGATTGGATATCCTCCGAAGAATCTACAGCCAGCAGCCAATGCGCCTTCAGCGCAGGCTACGTCTCCGAGTGCGAAATAGGTGCCGGTCAGAACATCTCTTCTCAGCGTTTCGTCCCCTTCTCGACTAGAAATATCGCGAAGTCGGGGCAGATCTCTTCACATACTCCGCATCCAACGCACAACGCCGAATCCTTCACTCGGGGTGCATGAACACCTCTAACGTTCAGCTTGGTGCCCTGCTCGAGAACATCTCTGGGGCAGAACTCTATGCAGAACGAGCAACCTTTGCATCTGTCTTCAAGGACAACGATCTCTACGTCTCTGAGCTTCATTCCTTGAGGAGGCGAGATCGGTCGTCTTCCAGGTCTCTGTGGAGAGCTCAGCGGCATCATCATGTCAGCCGTGGGGCTCCATTCACTGGAGTCTGGTCCTTGTGGAGGATTGTTAGCGATCAATGCTAATTCTGCCCGCAAGTATGTTCCGTACTGTCATACATATACCACTCCCTACTACTGTAGTCCTTTTACATACAATTCGAACTTGCTACGCCTAGCGATACATACTCTCAGTAAGCGGCACGCACAAGTTCAGCGAGATTGGGGAGCGAAGTTCGCTCAGAGAGCGGGAGCCATTTGCGGAAAGTGCGCCTCTCCTTTAGAGGAGGAGTACTTCTTGCAGCCGGCATCAAGTATATAGAAAGACGGCCACGCAGCGACTCAGCGAATCCTCCTCAACCAAGAGTACCTGAGCGCTAGGCCTGCTAGTATGCCACCTGCGTGGGCAAAGAATCCGCCCCCTGCGAATAGGTCAAGTCCGCCCAGGAAGATCATCCCGATGAGCCCTCTAAATCCTCCCGCAGCGGCCAGGAGCCCGTAGACGGCTCCTGACGCTCCGACGCCGCTGGCACCCGGGAGAAGCAGCAGGAACAATATGTTCCCAACGAGACCGCTTGTGAAGTAAGTGATTAGCCATCGCCTCACAGAAACTTGCTCCTCTAAGGCTGTCCCGAAGAGTAAGAGAAAGAACACGTTTCCTCCAAGATGCAGCAGGTTCGCGTGAAGAAACATCGATGTGAAAAGCATCCATACTGCACCATGCCAGACTTCCGCGTTCACCTGAACGAACGGATACACGACGCTCAGATCTGGTTCGAGGAGATTCCCTGAAAGTATGGCTGTGGTAACGTAGATGATCACGAGAATTGTGGCCATCCACAGACTGGGAGAACCAGCATATCGAGAATCCGCTCTAGAAGTCAAAGTTCACCCTCACCTCAGGGAGCCAAGTTCTCGGAGCCTTTCGCTGGCGGGATAGGACCCGTCGTGTAGGAATGTCAGGCGGATTCCATTACTATGGTTGTGAGGGTTGATCTCACCTTGTCGAGTCTTCGTACCTTCCATGTCACGATCTCTTTCAGTTTCTCCATGGTTTCGGCTTCTATTCTTGCAACTAGGTCGTAGACTCCGTAGACGAGATACGCCTCTTTGACATTTGCAATCCCCTGAAGTTGCTTCAGAACTTCTTGTTCGCCACCTGTATCTATGTTCATGAAAACAAAAGCCATTGGCATCGAACGTGCCTCAGCTATGTGTTAGGCTCCAATGCATTATGAAGGTTGCCCTCTTTCGAAGGGCGAGAGTATAACATACCTCAAAACGAGTGAAAACGGGAAAAAGGGTGTTTGGTTCTCGGGCTAGGCGAATGCGTAGGCGATTTGGACGTTGACAGTGTATTCTAGCTGTCCTGACATGATAGGAGCCTGAGTTGATCCGCCTTTGAGATCCATAGCTACAGGTGCGTAGTAGTAGCCTATGCTTACTGAGATTGGGCCAACGAGGTTGACGCCCATTGCGTTCGCGATTGCCTTCGCTCTGTTGTTGGAATCTTTCACAGCTAGATCGAGTGCTTGTGACTCTGCCTGTTGCGCCTTTGCATCGGATAGCCCGAAGGATACTCCGCTTACGTCGTTTGCTCCGCTTGAGATTGAAAGGTCAAGCATCTTGCCGAGTGCACTTACGTCGTTGACTGTCACGCGGATCGAGTGCCTTAGTGAGTAGCCGACGAGTATCGGCATCTTGCCGGGATCCTTTGAATCCTGATAGATCGGGCTTAGCGAGAACTCAACCGTCTGTATGTCCTTATCGGCAATTCCCGCGTTCTTGAGCGCGGAGATGACTTTCGCCATCGCGTCGTTGTCTTGCTGCTCAGCCTGAGCTGCAGTTGCTGCTTGTGTAACGACAGAAGCGGTGAACCAGCCTATGTCAGGGCTCATCGAGACGGTTCCAGTGCCGCTGACTGAGATTGTCTTCTGCTCAGTTCCAGATTGCGGAGCCACAGGTGCCGGTTTCATGTATGAGGAATAGATCGCGACGCCGGCTAGAAGAGCTACCACTACTACAAGGATCAAGACAAGTCCAAATAGCCGCTTCTCGTGTGTTTCGCTCATTCAATTCATCTCCATCATCATTTGTGATGTTGCCGCATACTGCGTCGCCCTTGATATGAATCCAAGCGTTCGAACATGCTGTTCTAAGGATTGACACCTTGCTGAGTCCCCAAATGACCCGTGCCTCCCACCCATGAGGACGTTCGTGACGACGGGAGCGTCAAGGCTTATTTCCATAGAAGCATAGTGCAAGACAGCCCAAGACGGCGAACAGCTTGTTCAACATCAACATCGCGAGCATAGTACTAGACCGAATCTCCGCCGACGTAAGGCGCCCGTATGAGCGCATCGGGCTATTGATCGGATCCTTCCTCAACGACGGACTATGGGTAAACGACATCGTAATCGGGGGAGACAGTGATTCGGAGACATCATGCGTGCTCCCCCCAGACAAGCTGGCCAGAGTCGCTGACGACATAGTAAGAGGAAAGATTGAAGGAAGAATCGTTGGCTGGTATCACTCTCATCCCGGTTACGGCATATTCATGTCAGAAATCGACATGAACACGCAGGGCAAGCTACTGCAATTCTCACCATTCATCATTGCCCTAGTTGCCGATCCGGAGATAAATCAGTTCGGAATCTGGGCGCTCGAACCCGACGAAGGGGTCGTGCTGGTCTCAGGCGAGTATATCCGCATCATCTAACCACAATACGCTTTGACCTTGCCTGTCTAGGCTTGCTCCGAAGCCTCGTTCTGATTCGCTGCAGCTGACGTGACCATTCTTCGGCGAGCGGAAGTTTGTACTTCACCAACTTCGATCTGGTCTCCCTCCAGATGGGGTTGAGAGTGGCCTTTGAGTATCCCATTCTCTCGTACTCGATCACCTGAAGCAGAAGGTCTAGAGCGTCAGCGCAGTGTACTATCCTCGCCTCAAGCGAGTTTGAGGAAGTGTAGTCCCCAATGGTTGTCCTGAATGTGTCCGCTAGCCGGTCGTTCTGAAGATCCGCTAGGACGCGAGAGGTTGCCTTCTCTTCGAGGCCTGTCTTCATTCGGGAGCCCTTTCTGCCAAGGTACCGTAGGTACGCTTTGCTGATATCGAATGTTAGGGATTCCGAGAGGTCGTGGAGGAGCGCCATCTTCAACACTTGTTCCACATCCACTTCCTGTTTCCGCACTCGCATGATCTCAGACATCGTGAGGGCAATCACGGCGACCGAATAGGAATGTGAAGATACAGATTCGATGTCGTGTTTGCCGATTCTGTATGTTATCCAGCCGCTTCTCGGAATACGTTTCAGGCTCATAACATCGTCAAGGAACTTGACTGGAATCAAGCAGACGAAGCCCTCATTTCCAAGCGAACCTCAGCTGTCATGAGATATAACTCTGCAACCAGATCAACGAAGACAAGCAAACTCTCGGGAAGCGTTAATACACTCACTTTGAGCATCGAAAGCTCGTGATTCTCTCTTGGGCACAGTGGATGAAGGTGCGCGAATAGCAGTTGAGATCTGCATGGGAGTCAAGCCAGGCGAGCACGTGTTCATAGTGACAGACTCTTTCACACGTAGGATCGGGGAAGCGCTTAGACGAGCAGCTGAGAAGGCTACCCCGGGAAATGTGAAGATTGTATTCTTGGAGGATCTCGGCAAGCGTCCCTTGACATCACTTCCCAAGCCTTTAGAGGAGTCTATTCCTTGGGCGAACGTGACGTTCTACGCCGCACGAAGTATGGGCGGCGAACTGGGCCTAAGGATGCCATTCATCAAGCTCGCAAAACACTACGCAAGGCACGGACACATGCCCTCAGTGAACGAGCAGTTGATGGAAGAAGGCATGTGCGCTGACTACGAGAAGATATCTGAACTCACGAAACGGATTCACCAACGTGTGGCGACCGCAAAGAAGGCACGTGTCACAACCGCCGCCGGATCTGACTTGGCCGTTGAGTTCTCTCCTGAGTGGAGATGGAAGCTGTCCGACGGTATCTTCCGAAAGAAGGGAGACTGGGGCAACCTCCCTGATGGCGAGCTGTACACGGCCGCTTGGAAAGCAGAGGGAACAATAGTAGCTGACGAGCTAGGTGACTGGTTCAGCGACAAGTATGGTGTCCTGGAAAGATGGCCCGTCACGATAAACGTGAGGGACTCGCGAGTCGACCTGTCCTCAATCAGATGCTCCAACGAAGAGCTGCAGACCGAATTGGTGAAGTATCTTCAGACAGACAAGAACAGCACGAGACTAGGCGAGTTCGCAATCGGCACGAACATGTCCCTGACGAAGCTTATTGGAAATCTGCTTCAAGATGAGAAGTTTCCGACTATCCATGTCGCTTTTGGCGATCCCTATCCGGATGAGACAGGCGCAGACTGGGAATCGCGAACCCATATCGACGCGATCATGAAAGATGCCACCTTGTGGGTGGACGATAGTAAACTGATGGAGAAGGGACACTTCCTGCTCTAAGCGACTTCATTCCGCGGCGGCTAGTTGCATCAGCATTTGCTCAATTCTGACTGTGCAATCCATGAGCTGCTCGCTGTTGAGTCTCATTTCGTCAAGAGATATCATACGCTGATCACTTGGAGAATCGCCGGCCGCCGAGTATAAGCGAGAGAGTTGAATCAAAGTACTCCATCATGCTCGCCATGGGTAGAATGTCCTGTCCGCGAGTGTCTGTCCGACATCTCTCGATGCGACGCCTCGCTCGACTTCGATTCTGGAAATGCTTAATTGCGATGCAAATCGTACCAACACCGTTCCAATAGAATAAAGCACTCAGCTCGGTCGATTCACTTGTATAAGCCAGGAGTCATCGAGAGAATCACAGGCCCCGTCGTCGTGGCCCATGACATGCTAGGTGCCCAGATGTACGAGCTCGTAAAAGTGGCCACCTTGGGTCTCATAGGAGAAGTCATACGAGTCGAGGGCGAGAAAGCGACCATTCAAGTCTACGAAGAGACCGCTGGCATCAAACCTGGCGAACATGTGGAAAGGACCGGAAAACCCCTCTCCGTCGAATTAGGCCCAGGCATGATCAATCAGATCTACGACGGAATACAACGACCACTCCCAACCCTTGTCGAGACTGCAGGGACATTCATCACCCGCGGCGCCACATCACCGGCACTCGACCGGAAAAAGACCTGGCGTTTCATACCAAGGGTGATGCCCGGCCAGAAGATCGTGGGAGGAGACATACTTGGAGATGTATCAGAGACTGTGCTTGTCACCCAGCGTATTCTCGCTCCTCCAAACGTGGCGGGCACGGTCAAGTCGATTGTGAAGGAGAGCAACTACAGTGTCACAGATGATATCGCTGAAGTCGAGACCCAAAACGGGCTCGCCAAGGTTCAGCTCATGCACACGTGGCCCGTTAGACGGGCACGCCCGGTCAAATCGAAGCTTCCTCCGGTTGTGCCGCTCGTCACAGGCCAACGAATAATGGACTTCCTATTTCCAATAGCAAAGGGCGGAACCGCTGCAATCCCCGGGGGATTCGGTACCGGGAAGACGGTGATGCAGCAACAGCTCGCCAAGTGGGCTGACGCCGAAATCATAGTCTATGTTGGATGTGGTGAACGCGGCAACGAGATGACCGAGGTCCTCGAGACATTTCCCGAGCTCAAGGACCCGAGAAGCGGGCAGCCACTCATGGCTCGGACGATACTAGTCGCTAATACATCGAACATGCCAATTGCCGCAAGAGAAGCGAGCGTCTACACAGGCATCACGATGGCAGAGTACTTCAGAGACATGGGATACGATGTGGCGTTGATGGCCGACTCCACTTCTCGATGGGCAGAGGCACTCCGCGAGATCTCCGGCAGACTGGAGGAAATGCCCGGCGAGGAGGGATACCCTGCTTACTTGGCTTCGAAGCTAGCGGAATTCTACGAACGCGCAGGGCGAGTAGAAGTCATTGGCAGCGAGCAACGAACCGGCTCAATATCTGCCGTGGGTGCGGTCTCACCGTCGGGCGGAGACTTCTCGGAGCCTGTCACGCAGAATACGCTTCGAATCACGAAGGTCTTCTGGGCTCTGAGCAAGTCGCTCGCCGAGAGACGCCATTTTCCAGCCATCGACTGGTTGACGAGCTACTCGCTCTACCTTGACTCAGTCGAGGAATGGTATGAGCAGAAGACCAAGCAACCCTGGAAACACATTCGGCAAGATGCGATGTCGCTTTTGCAGAAAGATGAGGAGCTGAGAGAGATCGTGATGCTCGTTGGCCCAGATGCGCTCTCAGAGAGTCAAAAGGCAACGCTTGAAGCCGCTCGCATGATCAAGGAAGACTTTCTCATTCAGAGCGCCCTGCATCCGGTCGACAGCTACTGCTCTCCTGAGAAGACAACTGCCATGATGAGGCTGATCATGAAGTTTCACGAGAAGATGGAGAAGGCTGTGGAGGGCGGGGTAGCGCTTCAACGGGTCCTCGACCTTCCTGTTAGACAGGAGATCGCGCGGTGCAAGATCGAACCCTCGGAGCGGTTTGACGAGGTCGCGGCAAGGATCGAAGGGAACTTAGGCGAACAGTTCACCAAACTAACGGCTGAGACTCCTAGCTCGGAGGTGCCGCAAGCCTGAGCCTTATTCTCAGAGAGTACAAGACGGTCACGCGAATCTCGGGGCCGTTGCTGTTCGTGGAGGCCGTGAAGGATGTCGGCTACAATGAGCTCGTTAGAGTCATCGCATCTGATGGTTCCGAGCGTAGAGGACAGATCTTAGAAGTAAGCGACAAGATGGCTGTGGTTCAGGTCTTCGAAGGCACGTCAGGCCTTGACATCGAAGGAACCGCGGTCAGATTCACAGGCGAAACAATCAAGCTCCCGGTCTCATCCGATATGCTTGGAAGAGTATTCGACGGCAGCGGCACACCAATCGATGGCGGTCCGAACATAATTCCCGAGGAGTATTGGGATGTACACGGTGCACCGATCAACCCGTGCGCGAGAACCTACCCAAGAGAATTTATCCAGACCGGAATCTCCGCCATAGACGGAATGAACACACTCGTCCGAGGACAGAAGCTACCCTTCTTCTCCGGTGCGGGGCTTCCACATAATGCGGTTGCCGCTCAGGTGGCTAGACAGGCTCGAGTTCGAGGTACAGGCGAGACCTTCGCGATCGTCTTCGCGGCCATCGGCATCACAGCCGACGAAGCCCGATTCTTCCGGGAGGACTTCGAGAAACAAGGCGCCTTTGAACATGTCACAATGTTCGTCAACTTGGCTGACGATCCCGCAATCGAGAGAATCATCACGCCACGAGTTGCGCTCACGGCCGCTGAGTTCTTCGCCTTCAAACTCGGTATGCACGTACTGGTCATATTGACGGACATGACGAACTATGCGGAAGCGCTTCGCGAGATCTCAGCCGCTCGAGAGGAAGTGCCTGGAAGACGAGGCTATCCGGGCTACATGTACACTGACCTATCAACAATCTATGAGCGAGCTGGAAGAACGCATACGGGTAAGGGCTCGATCACGCAGATGCCCATTCTGACTATGCCGCATGATGACATCACTCACCCGATCGCCGATCTGACTGGATACATCACCGAAGGGCAACTGATCGTTGATAGGGGCCTTCACAGGCGCGGCATCTACCCCCCAATCGACGTGTCACCCTCACTGTCACGACTCATGAGGGAGGGGATAGGCAAGAGTCGCACCCGGGAAGACCACAGAGAGGTCTCCGACCAACTGTATTATTCGTATGCGGAGGGGCGAGCGTTCCGAGACCTCGTCGCCGTGATCGGAGAAGAAGCGCTCTCAACGAGAGACAAGCTGTACCTGAATTTCGCCGACGCTTTCGAGAGACGGTTCGTCAACCAAGGCGAGTACGAGAACAGAGACATCGAACAGACTCTCGACCTCGGCTGGGACCTACTCTCCATGGTACCCGAAGTCGAACTGAAACGGATTGACCCGTCAACGATCGCGAAGTATCATCCCGCTCACAGAGACAAGGGCATCGCGTAATGTCAGAAGTCATTCCGGGTATTCACCCGACAAGAATGGAATTGCTCGCCCTGAGAAAGAGGCGAGACATCGCAGAACGAGGTAGAGACCTGCTAAGAGAGAAACTCGACGCGCTAATGATTGAATTGTTCGAGAACGTGCGTCAGATAGCGGAGCTGCGGGAACGCTCGCACGCACTCCTTCGAGAAGCGTATGACCTCTTCACAGAAGCGGGGATGGTGCACGGCCTAGCGAGGCTGGAGCAGTTCGCCTTAGGGGTTGAGGATCGTTTCGAGCTTGACACGAAGACGAGAAATGTGATCGGTGTCACCCTACCGGAAGTGCAAGTCAAGGTCTCGCCGATCAGGACAGCGCCATACAATCTGCTCGCAACATCCGCAAAACTTGACGAGGCTACAATGAAGATGACGGAAGCAGTCAAGGCGATTACGGAACTGTCGAGCGCAGAAGCCTCAACCCGAAAACTCGCAGAAGCCATAGCCTCAACAAAGAGACGTGTCAACTCCCTCGATTATGTAATTATTCCGCGGGTTCTTCACTCGATCAGATACATTCAGATGCACCTAGAGGAACGCGAACGCGAAGACTTCTTCAGACTGAAAAGGATAAAGAGCCGGATGCAGAAAAAGGGAAGCACGGCCTAGCTGTTTTTCCGTCGAGGTAGATTCCACTCTACGAATAGCATTGGTGTTGTGTTGCGTTACTGATGCCTTGCACACGCCGTTGCTCTCGTCTTTGGCACATTTGCAGTTAGCCTAAGCAGTCGCGTTCATTCAAGCTCTTTTGCTGTACGCTGGATTTGCTCCCAAGCCTGCCGCACATGGCGAGCATCGGTGTACGTCTGGCCTACGCAGAACCGCAGCGTATGACGGCCAGCCAAGGTCGTGTGCGTCAGGTAGAGCTTGCCGCTCTCGTTCAAGCGGTCTAACAGTTTGCGGTTGAGTTCATCCCCACCCTTGTGGCTGAAGCAGACCAAGTTCAATGGTGCTGGTGCAACCAGCTCGAAATCGTCTGAAGCTTTCACCCATCTCGCGAACTCCTGGGCAAGCTGGATGTGTCGCCGGATGTGGTGACGTAAGCCTTCTACCCCGTAGTGGCGAATGACGAACCACAGCTTCAGGGAACGGAATCGGCGGCCGAGCGGGATGTGCCAATCGCGGTAGTCGATGACCGCCCCTGACTCGGTGGCCTTGTTTCGGAGGTACTCGGGGAGCACGCTCAGCGTCTTGATAAGAGTCGCTCGATCGGCCACATAGAAGCAATCGCAGTCGAAGTTGGTGAACATCCACTTGTGAGGGTTGAAGCAATAGCTGTCGGCAAACTCCAGCCCTTTGTGGATGTAACGATATTCGGGGCACAGTGCTGCTGCGCCGGACATCGCTCCATCTACATGCAGCCACAACCCCTCTTCCCGACAGATGCGGCCGATCTCCGGCAGGGGATCGATGGCGTTGGAGGACGTGGTACCGACCGTCGCCGAGACAAAGCAGGGGATCAGCCCGGCTTGCCTATCACGCGTGATCTGTGCAGCCAGGGCATCGGGGCGCATGGCAAATCGGTCGTCAACATCGATAAGACGAAGGCCCCGCTGGCGTCCGAGCCCAGCGATCTTGACCGCTTTTTCGATGGACGAATGGGCTTGGTTAGAAGTGTAGGCGACAAGCCGGCCATCACAGCCGTCTTCGTTGGTCTCGAAACCTGTCGCACGTTCGCGAGCCGCCAGTAGAGCGCAGAGGGACGCGCTTGAAGCACTGTCTTGGATGACGCCGCCTCCTGCTCCAGTCGATTTGAACTTCGCCGGCAAGTCCAGCATGCCCACGAGCCAATCGAGCACGTGTGTTTCCAGCTCTGTGCAGGCCGGGCTCGTCGCCCACAGCATCCCCTGGACGCCCAGCCCGGCCGAGAGCAATTCGCCTAAGATTGCGGGCCCTGAAGCATTAGCTGGGAAGAAGGCAAAGAAATTGGGAGACTGCCAGTGGGTCACGCCCGGCAGGATCAAATCCCCCATGTCCTTCAAGATGGCGTCGAAAGGCTCACCTTGTGCCGGCGGCTCCAGAGGGAGCGAGGCACGGATTTGCCCGGGTTCAACTTTCGACATCACCGGAAAGGACTCCACATTTTCCATGTAGTTGGCGACCCAGTCCACCACGGCGCGGCCGTAGCGACGAAACTCATCAGGAGTCATGTGGTAGCTTGTCTCGCTGTCGAACATGTCTTATCGAGCCCTCTGTCTTGTCTAAGACCTGAAAGGTTGAAAAACCTCTTCATTTCCGTCGGTTCAATGATTTCAGCAGTCTAGGATAGAGTGGATTAGTGACCGCGTTCGAGGCTGCCTGAACACTCTGAGATGACTGTCGCCCTGTCATGGTCCTGCGATCTAGAATCGTTTTGGTCCTGAAACTCCGCGTGCTTAGACCTGATTCTTCTGCTTCAGCTTGAGGATTGCCTCTGCGAGGTTTCCGCCGGATTCTTTCAGTGCGATCTTAGCTTCGTCCACGGTCTTTCCGGTCTGGGCGGCCACCAGTTTCGCATCTTCCTCCGGAACCTCGGGCGACGTCGCCTCGGCTGATGGCGTCCTTTCGTGTGCAGATCCACCTGTGATCTGATACATCCTCTGTCCCTGAACGACAACCGACGTGACAACGGGCTCTTCGATGATGATCTCGCGAGTGGCGGTGCGTATCAGCACCTCAGTGACTCCACCGATCTCGTCGATTTTCATGCCCATCTTCTGCATCATTCGTTTCGCGTCTCTGCCCTGAGGTGCACCCTTCACAGCCTTGTACGCCTTGTATGCCATCGTCGGATCAGCTGATGAGAGCTGGTCACCATGAATGATCGGATAAGTCTATTGCGTCTGTTCGTCTGTTCCGACGCCTCGCCTGGTCTTCACGGCTATTCCTCTCTTGAACTGGGTCATCTCCCACCCAGCTAGGACAGCTCGCCCTACGGCGAGGAGTTGCCGCTTTTCATCGACCACTATGACCTCATCCTGAGGCCTGATTGAGTGGTCTGCGCTCACAACGTGCTTGGCGAAGACGTTTCTCCCGGCTCTGATGAATTCCGCCACATCGCCACGAACCACGGCAACACGAGGCGGCTTCTTCATCGACGACAGAATGACCTTGGCCCCATCAGGCGTGAGGGCCAGAAAACCATCTCTCGCTCGCAAGGTTGAGATCAGTTTTCCATCATGGAAGATCAATCGTATCTTGTCTGTTTTTCCCGACCTCGTGAGCCCAATCGGCCCCTTGAAGAAGGCGTTACCCAGATGGCTGCCAAACTGATAGTTTGCGATGCCTCTGAGTTTCCTGAGATCCCGCCAAGTCGCTTTCTGCATCAAGTGACACGCTTCGAGTAGAACGGTCAAACCATTTAAGCGTGGACATGGCTCATGTTGCGCGGTCGGGGCCCATTTTGAACTGTGACATTTGCGGGCGCCAGATCCACGGCAAACCGAATCGCGTCGTCGTCGAAGGTGCAGTGATGATGACGTGCGGCGCATGCGCGAGTCTGGGAACGCCATACCAGGCACCGAAGCCTATCCCTCTGACCAACCCAATTCCTGCATGGAGGCCCGTGCCCGCCGCAGCACCTCGTTCGGTTCCGTCTAAGCCAGCTGATAGGCGAGCTCCAAGAGAGGTTCAGGAACTCGACGTTGCTGACAACTATCCCCAGATCATACAGAAGGCAAGGAGAAAGCATGGGCTCAGCCAAGAGGACTTGGCGATGAAGGTGAAGGAACGCCTTTCCATGATCCAGAAGATAGAGCTCGGGAAGATGGTTCCCAACATGCGATTGACGAAAGAACTCGAACATGTCCTACGAATCAAGTTGCTGGTGCTCACAAGCGAGCCTCAGGTCCCGAAACTTGCACCTGGCGTGATGAAGGAAGTTACCCTAGCTGATGTCGCTAGGATTCGGAACAAAGAAGGAAAAGAAACAACAGAACTACAAGCCTGAGGCTGAACTAGTGCCTAGGCTCGGTCAGGTTCACGACTTTCTTACCGTGCGCTGATGGGATTATCTTCAGCTCTGCGTTCTCGAACTCCATCGAGAATTGCCTGCCTTCGAAGTATCTGTCAAGGAACATAGCTAGTGCGCTAACTTCGCTTATGGGCTGATTCGTCACCGCCACGTTCCAATCGGCAGCCCCAAACACATCCCCGGGCACCTTCTCTGCACCAACAACCACAAGCTTCGGTCTAGGCGAGGCGTTGATCGCCTTCATGGCTTCGGGCAACGGGATTCCGTACGCGGTGAGATGAGCAACCTCTCCACCCCTTGTTTTCCAATCCTTTACAGCTTGTCTCCAAGGCTCGCCCATCCGAATCCAGAAACTGCCACCGAATCGTTTACGCACGTCCAGAATCGTCTTCTCAAGCACGGTGTCGACCACATCCGCTAGGATGAGTCCGTCTGCTCCGAAGGCTCTGGCTGTGAGACACACATGTGTCGTAACCCTCAAATCGCGTGGGATTCTATGCCCCAACCGAAGGACCACGATCTGCTCGGCCAAAGTATGTTGCCTACCGACAGTAATGTCTGGCCTCAAGGCTGAAAAGGTTCTCACGGGCGCTCCCAAGGCCGATCTGGATGAAGATTAAATTCCACGCCGCCAAAGGATAGGTATTCGTCTCGTTTGAGGGCTCTGACATGGCAGTCTTGGATGAAGAGCTGATGAAGGTCGCCCGTCTGTTTGGTGGCGACGATTCGGTAACGGTCGTTAACATCCTCAAGAAGAAGAGTGAAGCCACTGACGAAATGCTTGCGAACGAATCCGCTGTGAGATTGAACACGGTAAGGAAGATCCTTTACAAACTTTACGACCATGGCTTGGTTTCGTGCACAAGAGTCCGGGACGAAAAGACCGGCTGGTTCATCTTCTACTGGAAACTGCAGACGGACCAGCTAGACGCCTTCATCCGGAGCAGAAAGAGGCGTGTTCTCGAGAAACTCAAGCATAAACTCGATTATGAGACAAACCACAGTTTCTTCATCTGCAAGAAGTGCGGCGATGTACGAGTCACGTTCGAAGAGGCGATGGAATCGTCCTTCAGGTGCTCCAAGTGCGGTGGGCAACTTGAGAGCAGCGAAAACGCCCCCGTAGTGGAGTTCTTGGAGAAACGGATTAAGCAGATAGAAGACGAGCTGAAACAGTGACGCCACCAGCACAACCAGACCTCTCACCACATCTAAGGGTCCGATCGTCATGAACGGCAGACTGGTGATAGCTGAAAGAATTCCGCATCATGCACAAAATGAACTGATGCCTGTCTTCAAATCAAAGATCGACAAGCTCTCGTCAGGTCTAGACGTCTCAGTGAAACTCGGAGTCTCCGCCAACAGTTTCGTTAATGGCGAGGTCCAAGGGTCAGATTCCGAGTTCTTCATTGAGCTGATCAAGAGAAAAATGGGGCTCGCGCCGCAGAACCTTTCCGACGTAGAAGTCCATGACAACTTCAAGGCCTTCGTGAGTGGGATCAATGCAAAGCGGCAGAGTATCGAAGTCGAGATCGGCCCAGTTTCGACGAATGTTAGGTCCGAAATAACGAGAGAGGCATTGATCGCTCAACTCTGCGATGGCAAGGCTATTCCCGTAGATAGAGTGGCGCAGACATATTGCGTCCAAGAAGGCACTCCAATACTGGTCAGGATCACATCTATCAATCCCGAGCGTCGGCAGATTGAAGCTTGGATTTCGGATGATCAGGTTGCTCGATTCGAGCAATGGAGGCGTGAAAGAACGCACAGAATTATCGCGGTCGGAGGTTCTCATGATAGACTACGCGAGGCCATGCGTCTCTCGAAAGCGGATAGAGACATCATACAGATCGAGGAATTGTCATTCACAGCGAACTCTCTTGTTTGCAAACTTGGAACAGACGCTCCGGGCATAATCGCAAGGATCGGTCGCTTCGTCAGCGAATTCAGGCTCTATGCCTTTCTTCCTGAGAAAGTGGACAAGTTGCGGACCGGGGTTGCAGGCAAACAGTAGATTCCTTTCCAGAGCTGGTCATACTCGTGTCTCGCGTAGTTCGAGGTGAGTCGGAAACGGATAGCTGGCGTCTTCTCAACTTAGAATACGCGGATGCGCCTTCGAACCTCGCACTTGAGGAAGCCATAGCGCGGCAGGTGGGAGAAGACAAATCGCCACCAACACTGCGCATGTGGAGGAACCGTAGCGCAGCTATCATAGGTGAGAATCAATCTGCCGACGCAGAGGTGCGACTCGACGCCTGCGGGGAACTCGGTGTCGAGGTTGTGAGGCGCTTTACTGGAGGCGGGGCAGTCTACCACGATCTGGGGAACCTGAACTACTCGATATGTACCCGTAGGTCGTCACCGTCGAGTCTCGGGCTCCAGCAAGCGGTATTCAAGCGAGGTCTCGACTGCGTCGTTGCATGCCTTAGCACCCTAGGCTTAGAATCGAATCGAATCCCCATCAACACGATACTGGTTCGCGGAAGAAAGATCTCGGGAGGAGCTGGCGCAATTCGTTGGGGAGCCGTCTTCTACCATGGCTCCATTCTGGTAAGCACGGATCTTGAGAGCGTGTGGAAGATACTGAGGTGGGAACAACCGCCAATGCTACGGGCCCTGGTTAAAAGCACACGTCTCCCTGTAACCTCTGTCAAGACGGAATTGGGACGAACGGTTCCTATCGACGAGGTCAAGGGAGCCTTCAGCGATGCATTCGCGGGAATCTTCAAGGCACAACTCGTTCCCGGTCCCACGACAGATCAGGAACTGCAAATGATCCCCGTTCTAATCAGGGAAAAGTACGGCACCACGGAATGGAACCTCAAGACGTAGCACACCCAGCACGGATGCAAGATTCGCCTTCTGGCGCAACGTCCTGACTTTACGTGTTACCCTATCCATATCTCGAAGGAAAGGCGGGGACCGCTTGGCCGGTTTCATCACGGATAATGTTATAGGTATGAGTAAGCTTACTTATGCTTAAGCCGGCATATCCAATGATGCGAACGTGGAATAGTTCCCTTGCAATGAAGCGAATCACAGCCGTCCTTTTCTTGATCCTAGGTTTGGCAGCGTTTTCCTTGATGGTTACACCATCACATGCGTCGATGTCCATGATCCGGGGTACCGTGTACTGGTACGACATGTACGGAAACCTCCGCCCGCTCCCGTGGGCGCAAGTCGTCGCCGAAGGGGACTCGGGAGAACCCGCGACAGTTTCCACGACCACTGACGGTACCTACATGATGTGGGTGGCGCCAGGATCGTACAACCTGACTGTCTCCGTCGACCCAGCGTATGTGCCCGAGAGCAAGACTGTCACAGTATCTGACGGAGGCATCGCGACAGCCGACTTTGAGCTCCAACCCTCCGGCAAACCGGTCCCAGAGTATCCGCCTATGGCCCAACCACTCATGCTCTTGATCGCTGCCCTCGCCGCGACAATCCTGATCCGCCGACGCAATCATACTCACTCACAAGCTGATGAACATCCGGCTGGTCCCTCACGATCTCACACAATCTCGAAACATGACCTGTTCACAGGCCTGATTCTGTCCTCGCAGACTGCATAACGTAGAAATACGGTCTGCAGCCAGCTACAATGAAGATGAGATAGCTTGGCTCGACGCCTTGTACTCATTTCTGCTGAACTCGCATTGGCCCTCATGTGTCTGCTCGCTGTGTACCCAAACGCAGCTGCCGCATCCGGGGCCCCTAGTGAGCCAGCTGCTCCGAGCCTTTCTATGAGCTCTCCGACGCAGTATCCCTGGTACTATTGCGATCACTGGAACTACTCGTGGTGCTACCAGTACTACGGGAACAACTACTCGTGGTCCTATCCGTCCTACTCATCTTATGCGTCTTATCCGTACTATCGATCCTATCCATACTACTACTATCCGACAACCACCTACGAGAAGACGAAGACGTTCGACCTCGACGTGGAAACCAATCCTGCCGGAATTGTTCCTGTAAACGGAAAGGGAACATACAACGACGGAACTGCGGCATCATTCAGCTTGACGTCACTTATTGCGCCACTGAACGCAAATCAACGCTATGTCTTCTCGTACTGGAGCGGGGATTTCTCAGGAGACTCACCCAGCGGGACGGTGACGATGACCTCGGCGAAGAGAGTGGTCGCGAACTATCAACTCCAGAACTTCCTGAAGGTCTCGGTCGAGCCTACGGGAATTGCATCCGCGACAGGAGAAGGTTGGTACCTCCCAACCGAGTCTGTCATTGTAGGTCCGCTTCCGTCATCCATTTCAGGCGGCGACGATACTCGATACGTCCTACAGCAATGGACGGTCGACTCTACTCCAGCTTCAGGAGACTCAATTGGAATCACGATGGATACTCCTCACACGATAGTCGCCCATTACAAGATGCAGTACTTGCTCACGGGCTCTTCCGATTACGGAGTCGTGGAGGGAGGAGGATGGTATGATGCGGGAAGCACTGCGACGCTCTCGGTCCCAACAGAGGTTGATACCAGCTACGGTGTGAAACAGGTGTTCCAGAAATGGACGGGAGATATGGAATCGGCGTCCGCAACCACCACAATCACGATGGATTCACCTCACACGCTCAGGGCTGTCTGGACAACTGATAGCACCATCCTGTACGCGACGATTGTGCTGGCAGTTTGCGCCGCATTCGCCGTGGGAATAGGACTGACTGTGTTCGCACTTGCGAGACTACGGGAAACCAAGCCGGCAGCGGTTCCGCCACCGAGACCAGTCGCGACAGTTGAACCAGTTCCAGAGAGACTGAAGCTAGCGCCAACGAAGAGGAAAGCTAAGCCACGACCGAAGCCGAGCCCGCCCGAACCTTCACCCGAATCGTAGGCGACCGCTCGCCTAGGCCGAGCTGCTCCTTCCTTTAGCGTCTGCTCTCTTGAGGAGAGATTGTGGGATCATAGGTTTGTGCTTGTCACAGTAGTATTCGGTTTCACCAAAGAAGTCTGTGAACCAGTCCGCCGTCGCCCCACAGACGGGAAAAGAACACAACTTGCGTCTGCTCGTGTCCTGTTCCTCTGCAGGCATTGGCCTCACCTAGCTCCGTCGAAACCGAAGCAGTCTGAAGCGCCTTCAAGGTAAAGATTTGTTCGGTCTAAGGACTGATTCGGGGCTCTGCTAGTCCAGATTCGGGAAGCGTCAAGGCGAGTGCTATAGGAAGTGTAAAATTCTGATTCCAGCACCTGTTCTGCTGAAGACTAGAACACGCTAGTAGCTGGGAGCCATTCGATGTTCGAAACTCGTGTGACTAAGATGTTCGGAACCAAGTATCCAATCGTCGGCGGCACCATGATGCATGTCTCGAAGCCCGAGTTCGTGGCCGCCATCTCGAATGCCGGCGCATTGGGGATGATGGCTTCGGCGATGTATGAGAGTCAGGATGAGTTCCGTCAAGCTGTCAGGAGGGTGAGAGATCTGACCGACAAGCCATTCGGCGTGAACTTGAGCCTCTTCCCAGCGATGAGACCCATAGACAACGACCTCTACGCCGAGGTCATACTCCAAGAACATGTTCCGATAGTCGAAACGAGCGGCCATCGCCCTCCCGAGGACTTGCTTGCTCGACTGAAGACCAACGGCGTGAAAACGATGCACAAATGCGTGAGTGTCCGCCATGCACTCAGCGCACAGAAAGCCGGCGTGGATGCTGTGACCGTTTTCGGTACCGAGGGAGGGGGTCACATTGGCGAAGTCGGATTGACAACTATGGTCCTAGTGCCGACCGCCGTGGACGCGCTGAGCATTCCAGTGATTGCAGCTGGCGGTATTGTCAACGGCAGAGGACTAGTTGCAGCATTGGCGCTGGGTGCTGAAGGAGTTACTGTCGGCACACGATTGTTGCTAACGTCGGAGTGCCCTATCCATGATAATCTCAAGCGAGCTCTAGCTTCTGCCACCGAGCTTGACACGCTGCCAATCTTGGGCACTCTGCGAAACACCATCCGCGCCTGGAAGAATCCAGCTGCACTCAAGGTGGCCGAACTGGAATCCAAACAGGCTGAGTTAGGTGAGATCCTGTCAGTTGTCGCAGGGACGGCGACGAAACGCATGTACGAAGACGGTGACCTAGACGCAGGCGTGATTCCGTGCAGTCAAAGCATAGGCCTCGTACATGAGATCAAGCCGGTAGCTGAGGTTATCGACGGAATGATGCGAGAGGCGTCAGAGATACTGAAAAGTCTGAACAAGTAGACCGCGAGAGGACAACACTAGGTCTGCAATATCGTCCTATACGCCCGATAGCGAATAAAATCAATTCCGGTCTACGTGTTTCTCGGGTGTGCAACGCCCCTTCTCAAGTATACAGCATTTCGTGTCGAACGGATCGCCCCTTCGTCGGGCGTGCAAAACCATCATTCCGACCTATGACACTCATGTCCTCATGGCATATGTCGGAAAACGACGCCGTACTTATATAGGTACACTGATGTACCATAGGCTTAGGTGGCGTGAACAAGGATGGAAATCGAAGAAATCCTGAACATGGGTGCGTACCAAAAGAACGCGCGAACCCTAACCCTCCGGCAATTACTTACGCTGGTCCTCTAGAGCCCTTCAGCGGAACTCAGGCCGGTCACGCAGCCACCGGGCGACCGCATAGAGAGTTGGATTGCCGCTCACATCCACCACAGGAACGCGGATGCCGGTCTCTTGGATGAGAACGGCGCTCTCGTAGGCGGGCATTGTCGCGAAGATAAGGCTAGCCCAACGCATCCTGCCCTTCAACTGCTCCGCCACGACATCGTCGCTCACCGGCATCGTTGCATAGGCGAAGGCAATCCCGTTTGCCCACATGAGGCTTCGGCCCATGGAACCTGGTGGAGCCCCGAAACTCTGCATCTCGAGCAACGCCGCTAGGGGGTATTCTACGACCTCATGAATCACGATCTCTTCCCATGGTTGATAGGTGATCTTGACCATTCGTCATCACATTGCTAGATTCATGACACTGCACTAATGCATAATGATTTCGAGGTCAGACGCGTCAAGCCCGATGACGTGACCTGTCATTGTAAGGTCAACTTGCTTACTGTCAGGTTCAGCACGATCTCGGCAATGTCAGTTGCGTATTCGCCTATTCTCCTGAGACTTTCCAAAACCAGTCTCAACGCGGAGATGTCTTCGGGCGGCAGGCTCTGCCTGTAGATCTGTCTCTCTATCTCAGCTTCAAGTTTCTCTGCTTGGTCTTGCCTTGCCAAGACGCTATCCGCCATCAAGTAATCGCTTCGGAAGAGTGCCTGCGATGCTTCTTGGAACAGGAGGCTGGAGAACTCGCTCAGCTCTTTGATACGGGCGGCGAGCTTGGGGGTTAGGGCTTCCTGAAGCTTTGTGGCGTGTTCCGCGATCAATGAAGAGTGATCGGCAACTCTTTCGACGCTCTTCGCTATCAGCCTGTAGCCAAGGCAATCCCTTGGCGAGTTCAGTCCTATCTCTCTCAATAGCTGAGGATGTTCAACCGCCTGTTTCAGCAGGCGCACAATATAGAAGCTGAATCGATCTACTTCATCGTCACTCTTCAAGACTTGAGCAGCTAGGTCATGTTTTCCCTCGCACAGTGCTGTGATGGAGTCTCTGTGCATCTGATCTGCAATCGTAACCATTCTTCGTAGAGTGCTCTCCGCTGACAGCTCGGGATAGCTCAGCAAGACCTGCAGAACCATCTCTGATGAAGACTCGGAAACTATCTCAGTGCCGACCAGCTTTCGTCTCACGAGCTCTCTGACCGCGTCCCTAATCTGCGGGGACATCCTTGCATCTTTAGATTTCAGGACCACCGAGTTCAGACCAATCATGTACAGTGCAATTAGCTTCCTAGCCAGCGACCCAGGATCTTGGTCGGCTTCGACCTGAATACTCGCTTCACTCGATCTCTGTTTTGCCGCTGACTGCCCGGCGATTAGGAGAAGTGACCCGTCCTGTTGCGCCGACACCCGTATCAGAGACCCCTTTCGCAGACTGAGATCTTGAACCCACCTCTTAGGTACGGAGACAATGAATGACGCTCTCCCGGTCTCCTGGAGCTTCCTTACTTCGGTTTCAGGCTCCGCCACTGATACCAAGCTGAATCCCTACATGATCTATGTGAAAACCGATTTCTTGCATATTTCGCTTTCGCCAAACATATGTGCGCCAGTGAGGACCTGTCGCTTGAGCTGTCGTGGAGAAGAGTTCGGGAAATCGGTGCCCAAGATGCCTCAGGGACTCGCTCAATCTCTACTATGAGGAGGAATCTGGTCTGCGCCTCGGCGCGGTTTGTAGCGTATGTGGCCTAAGGGGATATTTCTCAGATGACAGACTCGCGTTCATGACCCCAATCTAACCGCAAACGACATGTGAAGTTCTTTCCGCATACCGAGAAAGCCGGCGGCATCGCGCGGAAGCCGGGTATCCTCCATAGGCAGATGAATACGCCAAATCAATGTCCACATCACTCTGAACCGGTGACCTTAAGTCGTGATGCTACTCGCACGACGATGTTGAGACCGAGCACAATTAGAAGGAGTATTAGAGCAGCGCCCCATGCGAACGTGTGGGAGTTCTCGTAAGGAGCTGTTCCGAAATCGAAAATTAGGAGAGTCAGCGACGCTGCTGGATCCATCACACTCGTCATGAGAAACTGACTGCCTAGCGCCGTGAATAGCAGAGGCGCAGTCTCACCCATTACTCGGGCGACGGCCAAAGCGATGCCGGTGATTATGCCACTCCTGGCGGTGGTCAAGAGTATGTGCACCATAGTCTTAGACCTTGAAATGCCCAAGGCAAGTCCTCCTTCTCTAATCGACGAAGATACAAGCTTCAACGATTCATGCGTCGAGATCGCAATTATCGGAATCATCATGAAGCCAAGCGCCACCCCTCCGCTAAACGCAGAGAACCGATGCAATGTCGCAACGAGGAGCACATATACAACAATGCCAGTGACGATTGATGGGACGCCCGTGAGGACTTCGGCCAGTAGCCTCACAGCGTATGCAAGTCGCCCGGGATATTCAGAAAGATAGGCACCGGCGAAGACGCCAACTGGTATACCAATCATTGAAGCGATCACAACCATTACGAAGCTGCCTTCTATTGCGTTGAGTATGCCGCCGCCAGTTCCTCCGATTGGAGGCGTGACTTTCGTAAAGAAATTCAAGCTCAGAGCCGTGTAGCCCTGTACTGTTGTCTGATAGATGATCGAAACAAGCGGAACCAACGCGATGAAGAAGCACAAAGTGGCGAACACTGCAAACAAGTGGTTGCTGATGCGTCTTCTGCGCTCGAGGCTAAGCAACCCTGTCACTTCCTTTCTTGAACTGTAGTCGAGTGATCAGAATGCGGCCTGCCAAATTCATCAGGAAAGCAATGGCGAACAGTATTAGCCCTAGCTCGAATAGCGCTGACAGGTAAAGGTCATTACCAGCCACTTCGGTGAACTCATTTGCAATAACACTCGGAATTGTCTCGGCAGGTAGGAATAGGGACGGGGAAATTCTCGCGACATTGCCAATGACCATGGTGACGGCCATTGTTTCTCCGATCGCTCTGCCCATTGCGAGAACGATGGCGGCAATTATCCCTGTTCGCGCGTACGGTATCACGCTGGTCCTGATCATTTCCCATCTTGTAGCTCCAAGAGCCAAGCTGCCTTCCCTCTGACTCCTTGGGACGACTGCTATCACCTCACGCATGACTGAGGATCCATACGGAATGATCATGATCGCCAGTATGACTCCCGCCGTGAGCATACCAAGACCATTTGCAGGTCCACTGAATAATGGCAGAAAGCCAAACCATCCTTTCAGTTGGGTATTCACATAATCACGCATGAATGGAACGAGAACGAAGAGGCCCCATAGGCCATAGACGACGCTTGGTACGGCTGCGAGCAGTTCGATGAGAAAGACCGACGGAGTCCGAAGTCGCCTAGGAGACAATTCCGCTTGAAACAACGCAACTCCTAGGCTGATCGGAACAGCCAACAGCAGAGCGATCAATGTGGTGACCAATGACCCATAGATGGCCGGTAGTGCTCCCAGCAGGGGAGGACCCTCGGGAGGATTCGGCACCCAATCAGTCCCTACTAGAAAGCCGAGGCCGAAGTAACGAAGAGAATCGGTGCTTCCGTTGATCAGAGCGTACAGGTTGATTGCTGTGATAATCAGGATGACAACGGCTGCTACGCTAAGTAATGCCCAAAATAGATCAGGTCGCCGTGCCTTCTTGCCGGCACGGCGTGACAGTATATGTTTTTGCAAGGTGTCAGACATCTTATCGTGTTGTGAGAGTCTGCCCTTGATATGTTAGGGATGTGAGCAACTGCTCGTCAGCAGAGACGACGTTCTGAGGTAGCGGTGCATAGATCAGGTCCGGCGCATATTTCTGGCCATCGTGGATGGCCCACCACAGAAACTTCGCCAGAGCTTCGGCCTTGCTCTTTGTCATACTAGGTTGGTTTGACATTTCCTTGTAGAGCAGAATGTACGTGTAGGTCGCTATGGGGTAGGACTGATCTCCCAGGGCGTTCACAATGTGCAAACGCAAGTCTTTCGGATCTGGTGTCCCAGTCGCGCTTGCAGCAGCGTTAGCAATCGTCTGCAGATTCGGAACTACGAAATTGCCTGCGGCGTTCTTGACTGCACCGATGCCAAGACCCTTGCCAGTCGCATAGATCACGTCAACGTAGCCTATTGAGCCAGGCGTGTTGGCTACTGTGCCAGCGACCCCCGCGTTGCCTTTTGCACCTATTCCCATCGCAGTCTTGTCGACTGGCCAGGTGACCGATGTACTGCGTCCCACGGTCGATTTCCAATCAGGGTTGACTGCTGAGAGGTAGTCGGTGAATGCGTATGTTGTTCCGCTTCCATCGGACCTATGCACTGCCGTAATGGCCAACTTGGGCAATTGCAGATTCGGATTGAGCGCCAGTATGGCAGGGTCATTCCATTGCGTTATCTTTCCCATGTAGATCTGGGCCAGCACGTCGCCGGTGAAGTTGATCACAGTGTTGTTTGAGATGCCGTAAGATTGCAGGTCGTATGTGATTGCGACACCACCCAATGTTTCGGGCATCAGTACAAGCCCAGTGGCGTTGGATAGTTGAGCGTCAGAAAGCGGTGCGTCAGACGCACCGAAGTCGACAGTCTTCTGAGTTATCTGCTGGATTCCTCCGCCACTTCCGATCGGGTTGTAGTTTATCGTGACCCAAGGATACAAGGTGTTATACTCAACAGTCCATTTCTGAATCAACGGGGCTGGAAAAGTTGCCCCAGCTCCAAGAATAGAAACAGCTTCATTTGATGTCATCGGGTTTGTCGTCGTCTCAGTCATGCTTTGCGTTGTGCTTCCAGTATTCAGGTAGTAGCTGTACCCGCCAACTATTGCCGCTACAATGATGATGACTAGGATAACTATCCCGACGTTTCGCCTGGTGTTCTGGTTCGACATATTACCACCAACCCCGCCCGTATGTCACACTGCGTATTATGGAAATACCATTGTGAATATGTCACATCACATGCATCTATACGATTCACATAACTCATCTTCAATTACTCGGGCAGTCGCTGTCGCCCACGTACTGGTAACCGTGATGATCAATTCACAGATCCTCGTGCAGCTTGACAAGAAAATCTCGTCTCATAATTCGGGGAATAATCAGAATTCAAGACAGAAAATGCGGGTAGAAAACCTGACCGCAGGATTCGGACAAAAAAAAGTCCTCGACGATATCTCCATTTCTTTCAATGAGAACGCGATCACGGCGATAATTGGTCCCTCCGGTTGCGGAAAATCCACACTCGTGCGTTGTCTCAACAGGATGCATGAAGTGACGCCGAGCGCCTGGGTGAGTGGACATGTCTTTCTTGATGATGAGGACATATTCTCTCCTAGTACAGACCCCGTGGCGATTCGTCGCAAGATAGGAATGGTATTTCAGAAGCCCAACCCATTTCCGACGATGTCGATCTTCGACAATGTCGCTGCCGGGCTAAAACTTAATGGAGTCAGAGATCGCAAAGTCATTTCGTCAAAGGTCGAGAAGAATCTGAAGAAGGCATTTCTATGGGACGAGATCGGAGACAGGATCAGCGATTCGGGAGCTAGCCTTTCTGGAGGACAACAGCAAAGGCTCTGTATCGCACGTGCACTCGCGGTGGAACCCGAAGTCGTTCTCATGGACGAACCGTGCTCAGCACTGGATCCGAGCGCGACAGCTAAGATCGAACAGCTGATGAGAGAACTGGAGAAGAACTACACAGTGGTCATTGTCACCCACAATATGCAGCAGGCCGCGCGAGTCTCCGACTATACGGCATTCCTGTATCTGGGCAAAATGATCGAGTATGGACCTACTGACGAGATATTCCAGAATCCAAAGGACAAGCTTACTGAGAACTATATCACTGGGAGGTTCGGCTAGAATTGTCGTACGTGAGACCGCTCGACGCAGGCCTGAACGATATGTCCGAGACTCTTCTGCAAATGGCTGATCTCGCGGAGAGAACGGTTGAGGCTTCATTATCATCTGCCGCACAGGGCGGAAAAATTGACGCCCAAGTACGTGTCTGGTCGAATGAGCTACAGGGAAGATATGACGATGTCGAGGAGAAAGCTGTCGAGTTAATTGCTAGGTATCAACCTGTGGCGTCAGATCTTAGGGTTATCAAATCCAACATGAAGATCGCCTATGATTTGGCGCGTCTAGGCAGGTACGCGTATGACATTGTCCAAGTTCTCGACCTCATAGACGGGGGCAAGGCGGCTGACAGAGCCTTCCTTGAAAAGATGTCCGAGCAAGTTCTCGATATGATGAGGCTCAGCTTCCAAACGCTTAGAACTCACGATGTCCAAGTCGCACGCCAACTCATCGAGATGGACAACGGAGTTGACAGTCTGTATCGAGGCTACCTGAGGGGACTGATCAGCAATGCGAATCTAAAGGCCGCTGAGGCGGTTTCAACAGCGCTAGTAGCACGACACCTTGAAAGGATCGCAGACCACGCCTGGTACATAGCCCAGTCAGTTAGCTACATGGTCACAGGCACATACATAGTCTGAAATCGCTTCGGCCTAGCTGCGAATCCACATATCTGCATCAAGTTGACCTTGCATTCTCTCGGCGCACTCTGAGCAAGCGGCACATGTGACTTCATGTGTTTCATCATACCTCCCTGAAATTCATTTGTGCAATTCAAGGAGACAAATTGGGCAGCTACAAAGTTGCCGCCAACCGGAGAAATAGCGATGACAGGGAATTCGGAGGGCCTACTTATTCTTCCTTTGAGCTGAAACTTCTTACTCCACCTTGCGTGCACCAAAGCGACCCACAACGACTGTTGTGGGCAAACATGGAAGCGGCTATGTGTCGCAATTGAACGATTAAGGTTGACCTCGCGATCGTGTCATTTGTTGTCGTTGTGATCGATTCCAGGAAAGCACTCATCTGCCCTTCTTGCTCGAAAACGGCTCCCGATTAAGAAGAGAATATCAAGAACCAAACTTGTCTATCTTCCAATCAGCTTGTCGCGATTGTTCCGCGCATGCGTGCTTCATCTTCGATCTTCTTGAACCCCACAAAGCCTACTACTAGCATGCAGACAGAAAGCAAAATTGCGATAACAAATTCAAGGGTTCCCGGCAGGATTGTTGGCGTCGCAAGAGCCGCATGCCGCACTATGTCATTGAAGTATGTGAACGGAATCATCATGCAGAGATAGCGAAACGGGACCGGTATTACACTGATTGGAAAGAGAGCCCCGGTCAAAACCATGTAACCAAAGAAAACGAGGTTGGAAATTGTGTTGTAGGATCTGATGCGCATGGTCAGTCCGGCGAAGAGAAGCCCGAAACCTATCAGTCCCAATTCGTAGAGGCCGAGCGAGAATATGAAGAGCCCAGGGTCATTGAGTGTCACGATGCCACCACCAATCAGGTAGAGAAGTAGCGTTGTGTAGCCTATGATCAGTGTGTCTGTGAGGAACATGCGGGCCCATCTTCCTATGATTAGCGTGACTCGACTTGCCGGAGTAAGGAAGAACTGCTCCAGCGTACCAGCCATCTGTTCGTTTCTTACGGTCTGCCCTATGCCCCACATGCCGGTGCCGAAGAGGATTATGAAGAGAAATCCGAAAAAGAAGAAACTGATTCCACCCCCCTGTGGCGAGGTGGAAGAGGGGGATGTTGGCGCGAAGAGCGTCACACCAAGAGCGAAGAAGAAAAACCATAATGGCGTGCTAATGAATTCGCCCACCGCTCTGAATTCGATAACGAATCGCCCGACTGGGCTAGTATTTCGAGAATTCACCTGTCACACTTGCCTTCTTCTCGATTCTTTTGAAGACCGCATAGCCCAGTGTCGGATACGCCACGGCCAAAGCGATCAGTATGAACACGCTTCCGTAGAGGCTGACCAGGGTTTGGTTTGCTAGAACTATCCGGCGCATGTCCTCGACTACGTACGATTGCGGTAAGGCGGCGGATAGGAATTGAACCCAGTAGGGTAAGAGTGAGACGGGGTAGTAAGTACCCGTCAAGGTTGCGAAGAGAAGGTTCAGGATCTGAGTGAATACGTACGGTTCCTTGAACCTGAGAACAAATCCCGCGAAGAGGAAACCGATCCCGAACAACGGAATCAGGCCGACCAATAGGATCACAAAGGCTTGCAGGAGGCTCAGAAAAGCGGTCGGTAACACAATCATTGTTGTAACCCCAACAACGACGACGAAGACCGCGCTCGTAATCACAATGTCAGTCAAACTAAGCCCAATCAAGAGCGTGAAACGGTTGACGGGCGCCAAGAAATTCTGTTCGAGCGTGCCTTTCATCTGTTCGTCCCTCAGGGCGACTCCAACATCTTCAACGACCACCCAGCTTGTCATCCAGACGGCGCTTCCAAGAATCTCATAGACTAGGATGTTGCTCGTGCCCGTTCGCGCAGCAAAATTCACGGAAGCATTTGAACCGCCGACGAACTGTCCCATACCGAATATCATTAGCGTGAACAGGAAAGGCATCACGAGGACTAGCAGGAAGCTTCCTGGGTATCTGGTGTAATGCTTTATTCCCTTCCAGAAGATCGCGGCTAATGCACCGACTGTGGCCTTGTATCCTGATACGGTTCGCATACTAGTCTCGAAGGCTCCTGCCGGTTTCTAATATGAAAACGTCTTCAAGAGTGGGCTCGATGAAGCTCACTTTGGTTACGCTGACCTGTTTGCGGACCAAGAACTCAAGGATCTTGGGCAGGACTTCTTTTCCCTTCTCCGCATGAACTCGCAACGAGCCCTTCTCGCTCGATTGTGGATCTGCGGTAACGGCCACTTTCGACACCTCGCTGAACGTCTCAATGGCACTTACGGTGCGGTCGGAAAGGTTACGGGCCTCAATCTCGATGATGTCATTGCTCTTCACCTTCTCCTTGAGCTCCGAAGGCGATCCAAGCGCTACGACACTGCCGCGGTCGATTATGGCAACTCGGTCGCTCAGGAGGTCAGCTTCTTCCATATTATGAGTCGTCAAGATGACGGCGTGCCCTTCATTCTTCAAACCTCGAATTGTGTCGCGAATGAGGCGCGATGACTGAGGGTCTAGGCTCGCTGTCGGCTCATCAAAGAGCAGCACGGGAGCATCATTGAGAATTGCTTTGACGAATGAGAGACGCACCCGCATGCCTGTAGAATAGTTCTCGACAAGCATGTGCTCATGCTGCTTCAAGCCTACCAAGTCAAGCAGTCCATCGATGCGCTTCCTAGCGTCCAAGGAATCCAGATGATACAGAGCCGCGAAATACTCCAGGTTTTCGCGTCCCGTCAGCTTCCAGTATAGGGTTCGCTCTCCCGTCAACATCACGCCCAAGTTCTCGCGTACTTTCTGCTGATCTTTGGCCACACTGTATCCGTTTACGAACGCGTCGCCCGACGACGGAGTAATCAATGTGCATAGCATCTTGATCGTCGTGGTCTTGCCCGCACCGTTCGGGCCAAGAAGCCCGAAGATCTCTCCCTTCGGAACGCTGAAGCTGATCCCGTCCACGGCCACGACTTTCTTTGGAACTTTGCGTAGTAAAGGGCCCTCCTTTGTCTCGAATATCTTGGACAA
>JBEKGZ010000006.1:0-33132 GCA_050012535.1 Bathyarchaeia archaeon
CCTCCTCCCGGCCCTCCGAATCCAATACGTGCCCCTCCAATTCCGCCTAGCATTCCTCCCATGAGGAATGAAATTGCGTAGCCAAGCGCCAATCCGCAGAGGGCTCCAATGACACCTGTTAGAGCAGCTTCCGACAAGAACATACTCATTATTTGCCTCGGTCTGTAGCCTATCGCCTTCAATATTCCGATTTCTCTCGTGCGTTCCATTACAGAAACGTACATTGTGTTCACTATTCCAACAGTCGCTACGAACAATGACACCGCGCCGATGCTACCTAAGAATAATGTCAGTTGCCCTGTTATTGATTGGATACTTGACAGGATCTGCCCGGGGCTTATGACTCGAACGTTCGTGGAATAGTACGTCTCAATGGCTGTCTGGACAGTCGACACATTGTCCGTGTTATCAACTACAACGTAGATCCCTGTGAAATATGGGGTCCTAGTTAGTGTTTGAGCTGCTTGCAATGAAATGTAGACGGTATCGTCGATATTCGAAAACAGGGCCGTCCCGTATGATGTAAGGATCGCGCTCGCAAGAACCGTATAGGAAACCGCCCCTTTGGTGTTCTTGATTCCTGAAATTGACATGGAAACCATCTGGTCAAGGCCGATCGGGGTTCCTGATACCGGGTTTGCTATTCCCCATCCTACCACAGCAGAGGTTGTATCGCCTGACTGAGGAAGGAGGCCCTCTGCAACTGTTAGTCCCTTGTATAGTAGCGGGAGAACGGTTAGGTCCATTCCCACGACACTCGCTTGAATTGAAGTTCCACCGTTGTTGATTGCCGCGTTATAGCTGTAGAACGGGTAGGCCGCAATTACTCCAGGTATCGTTGTGAGGTAGTCTACATCCAGTTGACTCAACTGGAAAGTGCTGGTTGAACCACGCTCAAAGAATCCGCCCGCTGTTCGTATTGTGAGGACATTTGCTCCCGTCTTCTCAATGTTGCCGGCGATGCCGGCGCTGAGTCCGCTTGAACTCGCTATTAGGGCTAGAATAATGGCTGAGCCCACAGTTATTCCGAGTATCGTCAATACACTGCGCATCTTTCTATCGATAAGTGCCTTGTACGCCAACCTCAACATGTCAAAGAACTGCATTATCCGCACCTCAGGAGAGGTCGATTTACCTCCCTACGGAACTTCCAAATGGATAAGTGATTCTCTTTACACACGTCAAATGTCCGCATCTAGATCACAATTCCGTGTATGAATCGATTCGCTGGATAGACTCCTCTTTCTCGATCAGTCCATCCTTTATAGTGATTATGCGGTGGGTCATATTCGCAACGTCTGGGTTATGGGTGACTATGACGAATGTAGTTCCCATCGTCTTGTTGACTTGTACGATGTAGTTGAGCACCTCAAGGGTGGTCACCGAATCTACGTTGCCAGTGGGTTCGTCGCCAAGGACGAGAGCGGGCCTTGTGACCAGCGCTCTGGCAATGGCGACTCGCTGCTGTTCTCCGCCGCTAAGTTCTGTAGGGCGCTTGTTCGCTTTCTGCGCCAGGCCAACTGCACTTAGCATCTTCAGTGATCTGCTTTTGCGAACCTGCTCTGGCATTCCTCTTGCGATGAGAGGCATCTCCACATTCTCAATCGAAGTAAGCCTCTGAATGAGATTGAATGTCTGGTAGACGAACCCTATTCTCATGTTTCGAAGGACAGCAAGCTTGTCTTCGTTCAGCTTCTTCAGGTCAATTCCGTCGATGATCACGTGACCTGAGGTAGGCGGGTCAAGGGCACCAATCAGATTGAGGAGTGTGGACTTCCCGCTCCCTGAAGGCCCGACGATTGATACAAGTTGGCCTTTCGGCACCCTGAGGCTTACACCTCTAAGTGCTGGATAGCCAATGTGCCCTATGCGGTAGACCTTTGTAACATCAACAGTTTCGACCGCGGGGACGTCTGCCTTTGTCAATTCGATCTCAACTACGCTGCATAGTTTAGATCCTCCTGGATTTACATCTTTTGCAAGCCAATTCGTCGGTGGGCTTGATCGCGTTCACCGGCCTCTGCTCGTAACGGTGAGTTGACGACATCCTTGAGTAGAGCAAGACGTTGAGCTAGCTGGTGCGCTGCAGCTCAGAGTGAAGATCGAGCGAGATGGTGAGAGGAACGACTTCTCGATCCAGAGTCCGCCTTTTGGGAAATATACGACCATGTCCTCGCAAGGCTCACTTGGAACTACACTCAAGTCAGGACGTGGGTTGGCTGTATCTTCAGTATGACACGTTTCTCTCCGGCCGTTCGCCATGGGTATTTGTCCTTGCCGATGTACTTCTTGGCAAGGTTGTCAATGTGCGCGTCGGCGCCTTCGATTGTCTGTGACTCGACGCGACCGTGAATCACGATCTTGTCGTACATGTTGCTCTGATCAGCAACGGAAAGCGAAACCCGAGGCTCTCTGGTTACATTCTTCTGTTTCACGCGGCCCATTGCGGTGTTTACGAGTATCGTGTCGCCTTCACGGTCAATCCAGACAGGCGCAACATGCGGCGCTCCATCTGGCATGATGGTTGCAAGAAACGCGAAATTCTTGCCCTCGATCAGTTTGATAGCTTTGGCATTCAACTTCGCCGGCATCAGCATCACGATTCGTAACCGCTGCTCCTCAGCGGATGTAAGGTTTGCTTGGGGCTTGAAGGGCGGCTTCTCGCACCTGACACCCGAATCACGAACCTGAATCGATCCCCGTTGATCCATTGTTGAGCTCGGGATCTGCTACAATACGGCTTCATCGTTACGCAATCGACACGAAAAAAGAGAAAAAAGGAAGGAATACATCCGATTGGACGGCTATTGGCACCGTCTATTTCTTAGGCTTCTTCTTTGACTTCTTCGGCATTCTTTGTTTGCTCCGGGGCTGTCGGCACGAATTAGGCGCCGATTCGCCCCTGATATGGGTATAGTGTTGAATTCGCGTTTAAATCTGTCGGTTTTTGGTCATTCGGGGTCTCTTATGGGGTTGGCGCGATTTTTTCGCGGATTTTTTGGGTGGAAGGGCGAAACAGCATGCTAGAGGTTGGGATAGTAGAGAGGCGCGCCGGTTTCCCCTACATCGAAGGCGTCGACGTGAGCTCCGGCGAGATTTGCGCAAAAGAGACGGGTTCCTTTCGATTCAAACGCGACATTTGTAGGCTGAAATAGTCAATTCTCCCGCACTCTGCAACTACCCGCGCACGAGGACTGTGCTTTTGAACCTTTTCGAATCGAACGTCTCTGGAGAATAATCAGGTGGCCTGGCCCCGAGGTCTCAGTCAGTTCGCAGGCTAATCTCACTGCGGTCAGGGTGCTTCGGTGTCTTGATTGCCCTTCGGAAGTAGGATGCCGTATCTTGCTGCGAGACTATTGACGACAGTAGGCATTCCGCTCGGATCGAAGCTAACAACGACGAGAAAGTCGTCTACATAGAAGGCCAAGAGATAGACCCGCGAGTACGCGACAACCACCGAGTTGAGTTCTCCAGAACTGCCTACAAGCTCCCTCCAGAACAATCCCATGATGGTCGGGAACTCCTTCAGTGTTCGTTCCTCTGTTTTCGGATCGACATAGCTTTTGGTTCCGGGACGTTGGGCATTTTCTAAGATGTCACCTCGTTGGTCGACAATTCCTACCCATCGTATCCCTTTGTCCAGCGCGAAGAGCTCGTCGACTAGTTCTTTGGCATTCATGGCAGCGTTCAGCGTATCCTAGACAGAGCTCGTACTTAGCTGTGCAACAAACGTTTTCATGCATTTTGGCAGTCTCTTCGCAGCCGAATTTGATGCAATCATAATAGTCTCCTTACACAGAGGTCTTACTGAGGATAGCAACCATTGGATGATGACAGCCGACAAAATGGTCGGGTTCTGATTGCTCGGGCCGTCGAGTTCCATGGACATCTAGGGCCTTTCCTGATCCTTGGAATTCGCATGGGCGTGATTGCACGATCCATGCTGAAAACTCAGAATCTCAATGACCTGGCGGCCATCATGTTTGTCAACCCCAAACCTCCAGCGTCGTGTGCAGTGGACGGAGTACAGATAGCCTCAGGTTGCACACTCGGCAAGGGCACAATTCGAGTATCCGAATCAACTGATCGCGTTGCAGGGGAGTTCCACGCTGGAAACCGAACATGCACAGTGACGGTGAAGCCCGAGTTACTCAATTGGTTCCTAGACGGCCTAAGGAACGCAACAGAGAAAGAAGTTCTTGAAATGGCGGAAGCTGTGTTGGCACGTCCAGACGAGGAGCTATTCCAGATCACCATGGTTACCTGAATCTGCGCAAGAAGATCGAGCAGGAACGTCAGGTTGTTAGGATCCGAATTCCTTCTTCACTCTCTGAAGACCTCTCCGCATTGCAGCGAGGATTCTTACTAGGTCTTCCTGAGAATGTGCGGCAACGAGTCCATGATGGAAGAGCGTGATCGGGAGAGCATAGACACCTTCTCGAAGCATCTCTGCCTGAAAGACTTTGAACCGTTCATAATCGGCCTTGGCTGCGGACCTGTAGTCTCTGACTTCCTCATCAGTGAAGTAGACTTGGAATTGCCCTCCGAGGGCCTGCAATCGAGCCGAGATGCCTAGTTCCTCTGCCAGCCTATCGAATTTCTTTTCAAGGTCCGCAGACTGATCATTCAACTTCCTCTGGATCTCACCGTTCTTGAGAACATCAAGAGTCGCAAGTGACGCAGCAACGCAGACTTGGCTGCTGTTGTATACACCTGCCCAACCAACCTTGCCCCCGGGCTCGGTGACTCTCATTACGTCTCTTCTCCCGGCGACAGCACTCATTGGGAAGCCATTCGCGATCGCTTTGGCAAACGTCGCCATGTCAGGGGTGATGCCATAGTATTCTTGCGCTCCTCCTGGTGCAACCCGAAAACCCGAGATTATCTCGTCAAATATGAGAAGCACATCATTGTCGTTCGTGATTTCCTTCAGGCCTTTCAGGTAGCCTTGTTCTGGGCATGCGCAGCCGACGTTGAACATTATAGGTTCTATGATGACGGCTGCAAGTTCTCTTCGATTCTTCTTGATGATCTTCTCAGCGCTTTCAAGATCATTGAACGGCATCACAATCGTGGATCTCGTCGCTGTCTTGAGTAAACCAAGATTCTCCGGCACGCCTCGTGGTCTGCTTCTAGGTCCGGCTTTCCTTAGGTTGGGCTTGTGGCTGATCGCTGCCGAGTCGTGCCAGCCGTTGTATCCGCCCTCAAGCTTGACAATCTTCTGCCTGCCCGTGTATCCCCGCGCGATCATCATGGCTTTCATCACGGCCTCGGTGCCAGAGTTCGAAAACTTCACAGACTCGGCACAAGGAACCATTTCGTTGATCTTTTCCGCCGCCCTGATGTTGAGTTCTGTCTCTACTCCGCAGGTCAGACCCGTCTCGAGTTGTTCATTGACCGCCTTTGTGACCCGTTCGTCTCCGTGCCCCAGAATAAGGCCTGACATGTTGATGACGCAATCGATGTACTCGTTTCCATTGACATCCCACAGCCTTGATCCCTTGCCCCGCGCGAACCAGAGGGGATGTGGGTCAAAGAATCTGATGTTAGAGTGAGTGCCTCCAGGTACAATCGAGTCGATCTCTTGGTAGAAGCTCTTTGACCTGTCAGTTCTTCTTGCACGTGTGCTCATCATAGCCACCTATTACCCTGATCGGTGCTCGCCATTGCCACTGATCTGAGCGCTCTAACTTATGCCTGTTCGAATTCATGACGCCGGCTTCACGGTCTCAGGCTCCTCCGAATCGTTCAAGGAACCGGATGCGTGACAGCCCCGTATGGCATTACAAGCACTTTCGAGTCCGTTCCGAGTCTGGCTGTCGCTTCGTCGAGCGCTGACTGGATAGTGGGCGCACGCGAAAACACTAGATTTGCAAGATCTCTTTCGAACGAGTGGTCGCATACGAGTGTCAGAGAGTTCGCGGCTAGATCGACAAGCCTTTAAGTGCGAGTTCATTGGAGAACCGTTCGGCGAAAGAGTTGGCAATCGTAGGATACGAATGGCTCATCGTATTGGCTATCATAGTCGTACTATTTGTATGGGGTCCTCAGAAGCTGCCTGAGTTCGCGAAATCAATAGGATTGGCGCGCAAGGAGATCGAGAAGGCATACCACGAAGCATCGAATCCCACAGCCTCGCCTGTTGAGGCTGATCCCCTTGTCGAGACTGCCAAGAAGCTGGGTATCTCAACCGAGGGCAAGACCAGATCGCAGATATCGGACGAGATCGTGGCAAAAGGGAAGGCACCGGAAAAACCGGCGTCTCCTCCTCCCTCCTCCCCCTGACTGCTTGTCTCCAAGAGGACAGTTCAGCGTGAACTTGACATAGGTGATTAGTCCCTCTCCCAAAGACTTGAGTCCTATCTAGGGGAGGGATGATAGCACGCCGGAGCAAGAGAAGCACAACGATGTAGTGATGCCGTTTTGGGATCATGTTAACGAACTGGCGAAGCGCCTGAAGGTTGTGCTGTACGTTCTTGTTGTAAGCACGATTATCTTCATGGTCTTTCCATCAAATCTCAGCTTCCTCAGCAACCCGCTTCAATTCTACGATCCCCTAGTGGCCCTTGTGCTGAGGCAGATTAGAGCACAGATACTACCGCCAAATGTAACGCTCATCGGTTACGAATTGACAGTCCCTTTGGAACTCTATATGATCGCATCATTCGTTATGGGATTCATTGTGAGCATTCCCGTAATCGCGTACGAGATACACCGGTTCGTAGATCCGGCGCTTTACCCGCATGAGCGAAGAGCGGTCTATCCGTTCGTATTGTCCTTCACAGGGTTGTTTATCCTTGGTGCCGCTTTCGGCTATGTAATCCTAATGCCGTTCATGATTTGGGGGCTTTTCCCGTTCTTCACAGCGATGGGTGCAGCACGGATAATCTCGATAATGGATTTCTACAACATGGTCTTCGTTTCAACACTCCTGAGCGGACTTATCTTCACATGGCCAGTGTTCTTCATTCTACTTGTCAGATTCGGTGTCCTTCGAACGTCGATGATCACGAGCAATCGGAAATACGTTTACGCAGCCATGTACATTATCACGGCTTTCGTGACGCCTGACGGAGGCCCGCTTGCCGATGTGATGCTTTTCATACCGATGGCCGCGCTAACTGAGCTTGCTGTATTCTTTGGAAAAAGATTCGAGAAGTCTAGGCCGGCCACTGAGATACCAACAAGAGCGGTTAACAGGTGCAAGTTCTGTAGCGCAGAACTTGAACCCGGAAAGCCCTTCTGCGACAGCTGCGGAAAATCACAACTCTGACAGGTTTCCTGTGCCCGTGGATCTTAGCAAGACCTAAGTATGCTACATCTCTTGTACGGCTGCCGATAGCTTGCTGGAGGACTATTCATGGGAAGGTCACGGTTTATTGTCGGTGCGCTCGGAATCGTTGTAGGGTTCTTTGTTTACCAATACGGACTCTTCTTGACATTACGCGACTTAGAAGCATCCTTGGTCGGACTAGGCCTCCCTGATCTGAGCGCGGCCTTGCTTTCTCTGTTCGGATCACCAGCACTCACGGGAGCGATATTGCAGCTTATCGGGGGGATAATAGCGATCGCCGGTCTCCTAGTATGCATTTCGTGGATTGGCTCTCAAAGGGTGATGCCACCCTCAATTAGGGCACAGAGAACAGCTGAATTGGTTACCCAAACCTCGGACTCAGCGCCCAAATGCAAGTTCTGTGGTGCACTCATGGAATCTGGTATGGCTTTCTGTCCAAGCTGCCAGCGTGCACAGGCTTAGCCTCAGACATGTGGCACGAGACTAATGGAAAGAGGCGGTCCCTCGCCGGTAGAATGGGACGTCTTCATTTCTCAGTCTTCTTTGCCTCAATCGGAATCGCGTACGTCTATCTCATTCCTGCGTATGCCGAGCAGCTTGGCGCTGGTTACCTAGATCTGGGATTGATCGGAACAGTCAGATCATTGCCTTACACGTTTCTTCCGGCGATTGCGGGATATCTTGGGGACAGGTTCGGCAGACGGCGTCTCTATCTTCTTAGTATCTTTGCCATTGGCTCCGCAACATTGCTGCTTGCTGCAACAGGGACGATCGAGGGCATACTTGCTGTCCAACTGATCCTTGGGATTGGACTCTCACTATTCTGGCCAATATCAGAGGCATTGGTCTCAGAAATCTCGTCTGCACAAGAACGCGTTTCGGCAATCGGGAAGTATGCCGTTGCTTGGGGTGTTGGTTTTCTGATCGGCCCGTTTGCTGGCGGGATCATTGCTCAGTTAGCCGGATTTCAGTCTACCTTCTTTGTCGCCGGAGTGCTCATCCTGATGACCGCAGGGTTATCAGTGGTCACAATCCGGGGAGAACAAGAACGGCATGGCAGCCCTGAGCAAGCTTCCGCAGGGCCATCGTGGCATGTACTCTCCGCAGTGCTTCCGATGCTCATAGTCCAGGTCCCGTATGCAATCGTACTTGCTTTCATCGTTTCGATCTTTCCTGGCTACGCAATCGAGTCCGGCCTCACACCGTCAGAGGTCGGGCTGCTTCTTTCCGGCTTTGGATTCGCAAGAACCATGGTGTTCTCTCTGTCTGGCAAATTAGGAAGAATAGGCGAGAGGAAGAGCATTGGGTTTGCTTTCTTAGGGATGATACCCGTGCTCCTTCTGATTCCACTCAACAGGAGTTTCATTGGGTTGTTTGTCGATTCATGTTTCTTGGGCGCATTCATCGGCATAATCTACCCGCAAACAGTGGCAATCGTATCCAAACGCTCTCCACCTCAGAACTTGGGTTTTGCAATAGGTGCCTACGAAGCGATCTTCGGCGTAGGCTTTGCCGTCGGACCTATTCTCTTAGGCTTTCTTGCTCAAACTGCGGGCCCTGACTTTGCATTGCTCGTTCTGGCGCTCGTCTCTCTTTCGGCCATTCCGGTTCTAGCATTTTCCGGACGCGATGCTGCAGGAAGGAAGGTTCCCACGCTAAAATTGTAGTCAGCTCTATTGGACGATTCATCCATTTTCCTTTTATCGCCGTTTGGTCGCCGATGTGGTTCGATCCGAATGGAGGTGAATGTTTTGATCTTTCATCCCGGCGCCGGACTTGTTCTACTCGGTCTAGTCCGTCTTGTGTTGGGCGCGGCGCTTATCATCGGGGTGCTCTACCTGATCATGAAGCTTGCAAGATTGGCGGAAGCGATGACTGAAGCGAAGCGGGCGCTAACTCGATCGGGCCCATCTCAGACGCAGTCCGCGTCTTCGACAACATAAGCTCACGGATTATCCGGAGGAGCTTCTTTCCCCTTTTTTCGTCTCTATTATTTCGGTTATCTACGATTGCATGAACTGCTCGATTCTATTCGCGGCTTCGTCGATCACTTTGATCGGCGGCAGGAATACTGTTCTGAAGTGCCCCGCCCCGTAGGTTTGATCGAATCCTGAGCCGTTTACAACCAAGACTCCGGTTTTCCTGACCAGGTCAACTGCGAAGTCCTTGTCAGACTTCCAGCGATGATTCAGAGAAATACGAGGAAAGAGGTAGAAAGCGGCTTTTGGGGTTGTGCAGGTGAGACCTCCGATCGATCTAATTCTGCGCAGGAAATGGTCCCTCCGCTTTTTCAACTTGCCCACCATTTTTGCTATGTGTTTCTGTGATCCTCTGAGTGCTTTCACGCCGGCATACTGGATGGGAGTCGCCGTACATAGCCGGATCCTGCTCTCTTTCAAGATCGCTTCCTTCAGTCCTTCCAGGGTGTTCCCAGGGTCGTGAAAATACATGTAGCCAAGGCGCCAGCCAGTCATTACGTATGTCTTGGAGAATCCGTTCAAACCAATCACAGGGATGTCCTTGGCGAGAGAGGCCGTGCTCGTGAATCTTGAGTCATAAACAAGTCTATCGTAAATCTCATCCGAGGTGACAAGGAGTTTGTGCTCGCCAGCAATATCCAGCATCTGTTTCAAAGTTCGTCCATCGTACAAGGACCCTGTTGGGTTGTTCGGGTTCACGATCACTAGCGCGCGGGTTCTGTTCGTTATCTTCTTGCGCAAATCTTCAAGGTCGGGGAGCCAGTCATTCTCTTCGACCGTTCTGTACGCAACAGGGGTTCCGCCGAAATACTTCACAAAAGAAATGTACGGGGGATACGTAGGTCCTGGCACCAGTATCTCGTCGCCGGGCTGGACTATAGCCCCCATTAGAAATTGGATCCCTTCGGAGATGCCTGAGGTCACTATGACATCTTCACTTGAGATCGGCACTGAATTCGTTCTCTTCTCCTTTTCGGCAATTGCCTCCTTGAGAGTCGGGATGCCCTCTGAAGCTGCGTAGTAATTGCAACCGCTCTCCACAGCCCTTGTAAGCGCCTTTCTGACGTGAGCTGGAGGCTGGAAATCGAACTTGGCTGGGTCCCCGATGTTGAGGTAAATCACTTTCTTGCCTGACAACTCTACTTCTTTAGCGACCGCTAGCATGTCCCTGATTGCGTATTCGATCTCACTGGCACGACTAGCCACTTGTAGTCTGCTCGGAATCAATGCACCATACCCGAAGTGAGCAGAGACGATCTTGTACTTGATGGTTTTGTCGCGTATTGCGAGTCTAGAGCACGATCAGCAAATCTAATTGACCTGCGAGGTCTACCTTTGCGCATCCTTGGTCCTGATCATGCGAAGAAGAGCTGCTGTCTGTTCCACCTCGGCTATGACTGAGGCCGCACGCCAGTAGGGGTTAATCTTGGATTCGGGGACAGGTCCACTTCCCGCGGAATGGGAGAAGCTACGTGGGGAGATCATTTCATGCACCCGCTGTCCCAGACTCGTGAAGTATCGGAGGGAGGTTGCTCGCAAGAAGAAGAGACAATTCGCTGACTGGACGTACTGGGGGGCACCGCTCCCAGGATTTGGCGATAGAGAAGCGGAACTTCTGATAATCGGGCTCGCTCCCGCAGCCCATGGTGGCAACCGAACTGGACGGATGTTTACAGGAGACGGCTCCGCAGACTTCCTCATGCGCGCGCTACACGAAGCGGAGTTTGCGAACCAACCTACATCGGCTCATGTTCGGGATGGCTTGCAGATGATGAATTCATTCATGACCGCGATAGTGCGTTGCGCTCCCCCTCAGAACAAACCTCTCGCAAGCGAACTATCCAATTGTAGCATCTACTTTGACAGAGAACTTGCACTCTTGTCACATGTGCAAGTAGTATTAGCGCTTGGCCGAGTGGCCTTCAAGGGCTACCTTGACCACCTCAAGCGACAAGGATACTGCGCCGTGGGCTTGAAATTCAAACACGGCCAGAAGTATCCAATGCCACCGAGGGTTCCTGTTCTAATAGCATCATATCACCCTAGCAGACAGAACACGCAGACTGGGAGGCTAACGCGGACAATGATGAATGCGGTACTTCGTGTCGTCAATAGCAGCCTAACAAAGCGGACATAGCTGAGTGGCTTAAGCCAGCTCCATCTTCGTGTCTTGCACATCGCGTATGAGCACGGGCTCACAAGTCTTTTATAGAGTCCAAAGGTGTCTCACATCCGAATCACGTGGTCGGCATGGAACCATCAAGGAAGCCACTGAACCTCCTAGTCAAGAAGCTGAACTCCGACATCACGATCAGGTTGAAGAACGATATCGAGTTCCGAGGGAAGATGATCGACTGCGACAGTCACATGAACATAATCCTGGACGGAGCCATCGAGTACAGAAGCAACTCACCCACAGCAAATTTCGGCAACCTGATTCTGCGCGGGAGCAACATACTCTACGTCTGTGTGGACCAAGCACGACAGTAGACCGCGAAGGCACACCTTTTCCGCAAGTACATCCCTCGCCATGGGCAACGGCCTTGCCATCGGGTCGCGGTAGGAGCCGACATCTCTTGAGGTGGCCAGCCGATCTCTGGGTCTCCTGCATTCAATAACCGGCTATTGAGCAATACTAAACAGACTCTTGAGCGTCAGATGTACCTTAGGGACTTTGGTCGACGGAGCCTACCCCACATTGCTTGACACACAACACGAGTCAGATCGTCAGCAGCAGGCATGCCAAGAGATAGCTCGGAGGCTCTTGCTCGACCCAAGAGGCGCCGAAAGCCCGGAAGAACTCAAGCTGATCGTTGCCCGAAGCTATCAGCTACCCGCTATCCCAAGGAATTCAGACATACTCGCTGTCGTCTCTGGAGAAGAACGGCTAACACTCCGTGGTAGGCTGCAGTTGAAACCTGTCAGGAGTATTTCTGGAGTTCACGTGATAGGGGTAATGTCGGCACCCCACCAATGCCCTCACGGCAGATGCGCATACTGCCCTCAGGAAAATGATGCGCCGACAAGCTATACTGGATATGAGCCGGCTGCAATGCGTGCGAAGCAGAACAACTTCGATCCATATGCTCAGCTGTCAAGTAGACTGGCCCAACTCAAGGCCATAGGCCATCGAACGTCCAAGGTTGAGGTCGTTATCCAAGGCGGGACCTTCTTGGCGCGCCCCCCAGCGTACCAACAGCACTTCATAGAGCGATGTCTGGATGCTCTTAATGGGTCCGAGAGCCTTTCTCTTGACGAAGCGAAAAGCAAAGCATGGTCGGGTCCGGTCAGGAACGTCGGCCTGACATTCGAGACACGCCCAGATTGGGCTCGTGCTGAACATGTGGACCTGATGCTATCCTATGGCGCCACTCGAGTTGAAATCGGTGTTCAGACGCTTGATGACAACACGCTTCGACTTGTCGAGCGCGGCCATTCGGTAGCTGATGTGGTCAAATCGTTTCAAGTCGTCAAGGATGCTGGGCTGAAGATAGTCGCTCACATGATGCCTGGGCTACCAGGCTCATCACCTAGACAGGATTTGGACGGATTCAAACGACTAGTCTCGGACCCTGACTTTCGACCTGATATGCTGAAGATCTATCCTTGCCTCGTTGTCCATGGAACGAAGGCTTATGATTGGTGGCGAAGCGGGACATACGTACCGCTTGACGTAGAGGCTGCAGTCGACCTGATTGCAGGCGTCAAGGAATTCATTCCCCCTTGGATGCGGATCATGAGAGTTCAACGCGAAATACCGGCAAGACTCATTCTGGCAGGGCCCAACAAGGGCAACCTTCGCGAGCTTGCGCTCGCCGTTCTGAGAGAAGACGGGAGACGATGCAGATGCATTCGTTGTCGCGAAGCAGGTCATCGCAGGACTAAGGAAAGTGTGGAACCGGACCCGGAAGATATCATGCTTGTCAGAAGATACTACGAATCATCAGGCGGAACGGAGATCTTCCTTTCAAAAGAGGATCCGAAGACGGATACACTGATAGCATATCTACGTCTCAGGATTCCCTCCCCATCAGCACACAGGATCGAAGTCAGCTCACAGGCCTCTGCAATCGTGAGAGAACTGCACGTATACGGTCCGGCTGTTCCTGTCGGAGAACGTGATGCAGAGGCTTGGCAACACAAAGGTTACGGGATTTCACTCCTGAAGGAGGCCGAGCGAACAGCGGCGGAGGAGTACGATGTCAAGAAGATCCTTGTTCTCAGTGCACTTGGAACAAGGGAATACTACTCACGAGTCGGCTACAGGCAAGACGGACCATATATGAGCAAATACTCGTTCGGATAGCGGCGATTCACACATGTTTTAACTCTCAGCTTGCCGTCACGTATCCGGGCACTTCCGAGTGAACCACAGATGCAAGAATTGACCGGATACAAGGGGCAAGCACTTGGCTTGATCAAGTCCGCTGGTGCTTCCATCGGAGACAAGCTGAAGCTAGCAAGAGAAGGAGAGATCGTTGAGGGTCTGCTGATGCCCCGAGTTGCCGGCGGAGATGACATCCACATCGTGTTGAAACTCGCGACGGGTTACAATGTGGGCGTCAAGATTAGTGAAAAGACTCGAATTCAGGTTCTTGGCACCGGTGTTAAGCCCACACTATCAAGACCGCCTATGCCGAATGCAACGAAAGGGCTTCCCCGCGTTACGATCTTCAGCACCGGTGGGACAATTGCCAGTCGAGTTGACTATCGGACAGGAGCGGTTGAAGCTGCCTTATCGGCGGAGGATTTGTACAGTTTCGTCCCCGAATTGGCATCAGAGGCCAACGTAACTGCAAAGGTCCTCTACAGCCTATTCAGCGAGAACTTCACCACGAAACACTGGAAGGAGATAGCGACAACTGTCAGCGATGAAATCCGGTCCGGAGTATCAGGCGTAGTGATCGCACAGGGTACCGATACGCTAGGATACTGTGCAGCGGCGCTGAGTTTTGCACTTCAATCCGCTCCCGTCCCAATTGTATTCGTGGCGGCTCAGAGATCTTCTGACAGGCCGAGTTCAGATGCCGCGACCAACCTGATAGGCGCAGTGAGCGTAGCAGCAAAAGCGCCATTTGGCGGAGTCGTTGCGGTAATGCACAGGTGGCTATCAGACGACACCCTATCGGTCCACAAGGGGACGAAGGTTCGCAAATGTCACACGAGCAGACGCGACGCCTTCAAGTCGATAGGGGCGACTCCTCTAGCTCGTTTCCACGTCGAAAGTAGAAAACTGGAGATGCTAGAGAGAGACCTCCCTGCTCGAGGATCATCAGAAGTCGTATGCAAGCCGAACTTTGATGATCGCGTCGGGCTCGTCAAATTCTATCCAGACATGGATCCGGGCATCATCGACTGGCACGTGACAAATGGGTACCACGGCCTAATTCTTGAGGGAACGGGCCTCGGTCACGTAAGTGCACGCTGCTATCCTAGCATCGAAAGAGCAGTGAAGGACGGCATCTTCGTGGGCATGACCTCGCAATGCCTGTGGGGAAGAGTTGACATGAACGTCTACTCGACAGGCATCGACCTGCAGAAGATCGGTGTGCACCCTTTGGAAGACATGCTGCCGGAGACAGCGCTTGTGAAGCTAATGTGGGTACTCGGTCAGACCGAAGATTCTCATGAAGTCGCAGAGATGATGCGCAAGAACCTGGCCGGGGAAATCAGCCCAAGAAGACTGGAGATCTCGGGAAATGACGAAGACCACTGACTACAGCTCCATAGGTCTCAAGGTAGGGATTGAGATCCATAGGCAGCTGGACACCATGAGCAAGCTCTTCTGCGATTGTCCAACGACGATGTCAGAAGCAGATCCGTCAGTCCGTTTCTTGAGGAGGCTTCGTCCAACACAAAGCGAGCTAGGTCAGGTCGATCCGGCGGCGCTTTTTGAGTTCCAGAAAGGCCGCGCGGTAATCTACGAGTCAGATGATCGAACATCATGTTTGGTCGAGATGGATGAGGAGCCTCCCAAAGACCTGAATCCCGAAGCCGTCGAGATCGCGCTCGAGGCTTCAGTTCTGACGAACTCGAAGCCGGTTGACGAGATTCACGTCATGAGGAAGATAGTCATCGACGGTTCGAACACGACAGGATTCCAGAGAACTTGTGTGGTAGCCATGGACGGCTGTGTGACAGTTGATGAGAAGAAGATTCCGATTCAGCAGATATCCCTTGAAGAAGACGCCGCGCGAAAGACTAGCGAGTTTGGGCTTACCGTGAACTATCGAATAGACCGGCTCGGTATCCCTTTGATCGAAATATCCACGGGCCCCGTCATCACTTCGCCCGAGGAGACGGAACGAGTTGCCAAAGCAATTGGAGACATTCTCAGGGACACCGGCCGGGTAAAGCGCGGACTTGGGACAGTACGGCAGGACCTCAATGTCTCAATTCGAGACGGAGCCCTGATTGAGATAAAGGGCGTTCAAGAGCTTGACCTGATTTCGAAAGTCATCAACTATGAGGTATCCAGGCAACTGGAACTGCTCCAGATTAGGAGTCAATTGGTCTCCCGCGGAATCAAAGAGGCTCACATTGGCAACGAGCTCGTTGACGTTTCACCTCTGTTCTCCAATACGAAATCGAAACTCATTCGTGAAGCTCTTGGTTCGGGAGGCGTCGCGCTCGCAGTGAAGATTCCGGGGTTTGGTGGGTTATTAGGGAGAGAGCTGGCACCAGGGCTTCGTCTCGGGACCGAGATGGCAAGCAGGGCAAGCTTTTGGGGCAGGGTCGGAGGAATATTCCACACGGACGAACTCCCGGCATACGGTATCTCGGAAGATGAGGTCCGTGCAATCAAGCGAACTCTAGGCTGCGGAGAAGTCGACACAGCAGTCCTGGTTGCCGATCAAAGAGACAAAGCGGTAGACGCCCTCACGGCGGTTATCGAAAGGGCACGTGAAGCTTTGCTCGGCGTACCCACGGAAACTAGAACAGTAGTCGCAGATGGGACGACGCGTTACATGCGCCCGCGTCCCGGCGCATCTAGGATGTATCCTGAAACAGATGTGCCTCCCGTGGGAATCTCGCCACAACAACTCGCGCAGATCCGAGCAGGACTACCGCCACCTCGGGAGGTGGTCATGCAGGAGCTTCTGACGAAATATCAGCTGAACCGCAAGCTTGCCAGTCAGTTGATTGAGTCGGATTACCTTGACGTATTCAAGCGCGTATGTTCAGAGCAAGGGATAGCTCCCAGTTTCGTAGCGACAGTCCTGACTGAGAATCTCAAGAGCCTCGGTAGAGAAGGGGTGCCGGTCAGCGAACTGACGACCAAACACTTGGAGTCAGTATTCTCTGCTATCCGTGCCGGAACAGTGGCGAAGGAAGCAGCTCCTACAATCCTAACCTGGCTTTCAAAGAACAGCACTCGCACGGTCGAGGATGCGATACGAGAGCTAGGGATATGCATGCTCTCTGAACAGGAACTCCTGAGGATAATAGACAAGACCATCGAGTCCAACGCCGATTTGATAACACAGAAAGGTGAGGGCGCATACGGAAAGATCATGGGATTGGTTATGACCGAAGTTCGAGGGTCAGCAGATCCAGCCGCAGTAACCAGCCTGATTAGGATGAGAATTGGGGAGACGATAAGTAAGAGGTAATCGGAAAGGGCGCTTCCGCTACTTCCAGAGCATTTCTTCGTCTTTCAGTACATTATAACCTAGCCGCCGGAACCGCTCTACGTCGTGCTGGAGGAATAATGTAAGAGCGGTTTCAGTAAACGCCTCAAGAAAAGGCTCCCCGCAGATACTGCAAACCTTCTCACTCATTCTGTTTGTTACCTGCGCCCCATAGAACCCGTTTGTGAGAATGGCCACGCCAACTTGGCTGTCATCCGGGTGATTGTCGATGTTTGAGCATTCGAATACTGTCCAGGTATTCCATCTCTCTTCGCCCAAGAACCCCAACCTTCACATCGGCTATGTCCATGATGGAGCGATAATAATGCTTTCGTAGCGTGGCCTGTCCCGCTATGAGGCGGCGCCATCATTCTAGGAACTCTACGTCGTCGATCACGCCGTCTTGGTTAGCGTCGACTCCAGACACCACGCGCGCGATGACCTCGCGGTTAAAGACATTCCCGGAAGCTATGTCCTCAGTGTATCTTACGAAGGCCATGATCGCAGCCTGGGTGCCTGAGGTCTCGTTGCCGGCGAGAACGATTAGTTTGGAGTCGGGGTTCATCGGGTTTCTAATCATCTGGACTGCGCCGTCTTGTGGTTCGGCGTAGGCTCGCTCTGAAATCGTGGACATTAACACGTCCGGCCCGGTGAGTTCGTATGTGATTGGGAGGAACTCGTTCATCATCATTGCGATCGTATTTACCCTCGGATTTCCAAGTAAGATCAGATTGTTCAAGATCTGCTGTTGTGTGAGCTCTGTGTCGAGCTTGATTACGTTGGTTCTGACGAGCGGGAGAAGAGATCCTAGGAAAAAGGAGAGATAGGACGCATAGTAGCCGCCCAGGTCCCTTTCTCTGAAGATGCCGTGCTGATCAGGACTGCCAACCACAACATGCCCGTTGAAGACACCATTAAGAACGTATGGCGCAAGCAGTTTCGTGCTTGCATCCGAGAGCGAAGTCTCTTCGGTTTCAGATTTTGGTTTCTCGAGTTTGGAGGCAATCACAGCAATCGCTGTGTGCTCGGCTCGATAGTACTTCGCAACGGCGCCCCGACGTCGTTCCCTTCTTTGCAGCTGGATGAATCCAGCCTTCTCGAGTGCCTTCAGGTGATAGCACACGACCTGTTGACTTGCGTTGAGTTTCTTTGCGAGTTCCTGTGCACATTGTTCGACTGTTGCAAGCTCCTGAAGGATCTTCCAACGCATCGGCTGGAGCAAGGTCTGAGCGGGCCTAGGGTCCTCGAAAACCCTCACCGGTACAGGCTGTCCCCCTCGCCTGTCTTTGAGTACTAGGTAGGACATCGAAACCAATCAAGGAGATCATAGATCATTACTAAAGTCGTTTCTTGACTGGTCCATGCGTGAACTCTGGACAAGAGAGCGCTGTGATGTGCATGACTTGCATCGTAGAGCGTTGAGGATGAGGTGGCCACAAGTATCTACCAGATTTTGAGTAAATACGCTTTTTCGCGTAAGCCTTATCAAGAGATTGCTCAGTATTGCGGCCGCGACCACGCCATGGGGCTCTACACACCGACCGCTGGACGCCAAGTAGCTTTCGTCGCTTCAATGGGCGCTTTGGGCAATGTCCTAGCTCTACTCACAGTCACCATTCCAACGCCTGTAAGCCAGATTGCTCCTGACTTGTCGCACGTTGCCACACTGATCGTCGCGCTATATTGTGGGCCGGTGTTAGGCGGAATCACAGGGGCGTTGGTCAGCATCGTACCGTTCTATCGATTTGGTGTGGCCGGGTGGTTTGGGCCGCTTGTTGGTTTCCTCATCATTCCACTAAAGTCATTGACCGGGATTACCGCTGGCCTCCTCGGCAAGAAATTACGACCGGCGTTTGCGACTTTGCTTGGGTATGTGCCCGAGTGCGTTTCCACGTATGCCTTCTTCATTTTGGTGGTGCCCTTCTTCCTTCCTGAAGTCGCACAGTATGTGACTCAGGGATTTGTCATTCTGGTTCTCGCGAAAGCTTGGGTGGAGCTCGGCATAATTGCAGTAATCATGGAGGCCATCAAACGGCGCGACATTGTCGGCCGCATACTTGGCAAGGCAAACTAACTGTCAAGAGTCACCGTAGTCGAAAAGATGTCCGATTTTCCATCGCCTTTGTCGTGCTTTTCCAACATGGGTCTGGTTCATCAGGACTTTCTTGGCATGCGGTCGATGAGATCCTCACTCGATGGGCCTGTCCCAATCAACGTAACCGGTATGCCAGTCGCCTTCTCCACTTCACTTATGAAATTCCTAGCCTTGGGCGGAAGCTCTTCGTATTTCTTGAGTCTGATCGTGTCTGGGAACAGCACATCTAGTTTGGTGATTGCTGCCTGCGTCGCTCCGTTAAGACGAACCGCCCTCTTGGCCAAATCGAAATCGAAGGGAGCTGCTCTCCGAAGCCTACCGGTCACGGTGCCGAACTCTTGCCATCCCCTTTTTCGAGTCTCTTCCTCGCTGAGCTGCCCTTCTAAGGGTCCTTCGCCCACTCTGGTGACAAATGACTTGAAGACCACGATGACATCATCCACTTCAGTCGGTCCGATGCCGACATCTGAGCAGATTGCTGAGGCGCAGACATCCTTGCTAGTACAGAATGGATAGGTCCCATGGAAGAGTGATAGGAATGTGCCCTGGGATCCCTCAAGCAGGACATGGTGTTTCGCCTGTAGCGCTTGGTTAATCTCTTCCGAAACATCTGCAAGAAGCCCTGAAAGTTCCGGCACATCTCTCGCCAGTTTGGCGGACCTGAAGACGCGGTCAGCGTTGCATGCGCCGACTCCGCTCTTCGTGACGCCTATCTTCTTCACAAGATGTTCTGACCTGCTTTCTTCGTCGATGTGTTTCTGTTCAATTATGGCGCATTGGCGATCTATGCCGATTCTATTCTTGGTCTCCGTGATCTCGATTTCCTTTAGAAGAACGCTTGGGTTCACGAGTACTCCGGGACCGATGAGGAGCCGCGATTCCCTACAAACGAATCCGCTCGGAACCATTCTCAGCGAGTATATCTTCCCCTGCACTTGGACAGTGTGCCCCGCATTGGGCCCGACGCCGCCTCGAGCGACAACTGCTGGGCGGTCTCTAAGTGCTAGGTACGCAGTGAGTTTTCCCTTCCCTTCGTCTCCGAAGAATCCACCTACGACAACAGTGCACGCCACATGCGTTCCCCATCATGGGCGAGGAACACAGCTCTTAAGCCTTTGTCGTAACGTCCAAGCAAGCCAAATCCAGAGCCACGTTACCAATTTGGTTCGAGGGGCGAACAGGATTCAGTTCGCCCGTCGAAAGTCCTCAACGCGCCGGCTGAGAGCGCTCAGACACTTGTTCTTCATCATCAACGCACCGGTTCATCATCGAGTGGCCTAAAGGTTTTCTGAGCGAATCTGAACTTCCTTTAGGGTCCGCGGTTCAATTCGCTCAGTTGTCTGTCCTGGAGTTGCCTGATAAAAGCTGCGCCCAGCGGACTCAAGGCAAGGAGGTCACCTTCAGCTCCCTTTTCTGTGGTGACCAATCCCCGTGCCTCAAGGCGCTTCACAATCTCAATCGTCTCTGTGTCCGGAACACTTGGCACGCGACCAGCGAGACTTTGCATGGCCACTGTATGGGTCCCAAGAGCCTTCAGCTCCCACATCGCCTTAAGGACCTGGATCTCATCATTTGAAATACCCGGATTCATGGCAATGGACATTCTAGGTGCCTCCATGTGGAGGTTCGCATGGTTTTTGGCGCGAAACTCTGGTGTACTGCGCTGCGAACATTAATATACCTAACCCCATCCGTATGAGTGCAGGCGCATACAATTGGCTTCAGGCGAAGATACAGCAGCCTTCCTAGACGCTCTTACACGTTCACCGCAGCTCAAGGTGCTCAGCGTCTTGGCTGAACGGCCACAAGACGAACTGACCAAGACCGAGATAGCCCAGAAGGCTGGAATCGGCAGGACGACCCTCTACCGAGTCTGGGATGACTTGGAGAAGATGAAGGCCATAGCGCCTTCTCGGCACGTTGGAGCAGTCACACTCTACCGCCTGAATCCGCAGAGTTCAATCGTTCAATCTCTCATGAACATAACGAAAGGCCTCTCATCTGTGACAAGCGCGGTAGGCAGGATCGAAGAGATTAGAGAAGTCGAGAGGATTGCTAGAGAGGAGTTTGGGAAGGAGCTACCGCCCAGTGCAGGCCTCCTAGTGAAGCTCCAGAGCCTCAACGCTGTTGACGAGTCGACGGCTGTTCAATCTTCAACACTGAAGATGTCGAAGGTCGAAAGTGAGTCGATACAGAGCTTAATCGGAGCAGGCCTAATTGAGGCACAGGGCGACAAACTGAACCTCACAAAAGTGGGCTTCGTCACCGCCCAAGGCGCCTCGAAGATCTGGGGAGGATCACAGCGCGAGACTATCCAACAGACACTTGCGTCCGCAAAGGTAGCACTTGAACTCATCAACCAAGAGATCAAGAAGCTTCAGGGAATGGTCAAGAAAGAGTAGTTCAGTACCCACCTAGCCGAATTCTCACATTTCGCTGCCTCGGCACCGGTAGATACAATCCGAAGCTTTAATCTGCATCCAACGAAGCGACTGACTTGTCCCGGTGTTCCTCAAGTGGCCAAGTACGTCTTCGTTACTGGCGGAGTGATGTCCGGCCTGGGCAAGGGAGTTGCTGCAGCCTCCATAGGCAGGATCCTGCAGACGCGAGGCACGAAAGTCAGCGCGCTCAAGATTGATCCATACCTCAACGTCGACGCCGGAACAATGAATCCGATTGTGCACGGAGAGGTCTTCGTCACCGAAGACGGCGGCGAGGCCGACATGGACCTCGGTACCTATGAACGATTCCTCGACGTGAACCTCTCTAAGATGCACAATATCACCACCGGCCAGATTTACCAAACCATTATCGGAATGGAGAGGGCTGGGTCATTCCTGGGCCAGTGCGTCCAAATCATACCTCACGTCACTGACGAGATCAAACGCAGAATACGAGGCGTAACAGAGTCAAGCAAGTCCGAGCTGCTCCTTGTCGAAATAGGCGGAACCGTGGGAGACATCGAGAGCCTCCCTTTTCTCGAAGCAGCTCGGCAAATGCGCCTTGAAGACGGCTACAAGAATGTAGCTTTCGCACATGTCACCTTGGTTCCGGTAGTTGGAGTCGTCGGCGAACAGAAGACCAAGCCGACGCAGCATAGCGTACAAGAGCTGAGAAGGATAGGGCTTCAGCCCGACCTGATAATTGCCCGGAGCACCAAACCATTGCTGCCTGGACCACGGAAGAAGATTGCGCTGTTCTGCAATGTCGACGAAGCAGCTGTTTTCTCATCACCGGACTCGAAGAGCGTCTACGAGGTTCCGATTTTACTCGAAGATCAAGGGATGGGAGTCTTTCTGTGCGAGAGGCTCGGGCTTGAGAAGAAAGCCGCCAATTGGGATGAATGGAGCCGGACCGTGCAACACTTCGTCAGCCCAAAGAACGAAGTCACAATAGCCGTTTGTGGCAAGTATGCTGAACTGGCAGATTCCTACGTGAGCGTCAATGAGGCTCTGAGGCATGCAGGGGCTGCAGCAGACACACGTGTCGACCTGAATTGGATCGAGACTGAGCAATTTGAAGGCGAGAACCCTAAGATGAGCGCACTTGAGTCGGCGGATGGTGTTCTCATTCCTGGTGGGTTCGGTCAGCGCGGCACCGAAGGGAAGATCCGCGTAGTCAGGTATGCACGAGAGAACAATATCCCGTTCCTAGGTATCTGCTTTGGATTCCAGCTTGCGATCGTGGAATTTGCGAGAAATCTCGGCCTGCAAGATGCTAACAGCACGGAGATTGCCCCAGCCACACAGCATCCGGTAATAGACCTGATGCCAGAGCAGCGGAATGTGGAGTCAAAAGGAGCCACTATGCGGCTGGGAGCGCATGAAGTGAGGATACAACCGGGCACGTTGGCTGAGCGCCTATACGGGCGTCGTAGAGTGTGGGAAAGACACCGACACCGCTACGAGGTGAATCCTGACTACATCTCGAGGCTTGAACAGGACGGTCTTACTTTCTCCGGCAGGTCCCTAGATGGTCGACGGATGGAGATCCTAGAGCTACATTCGCACTACTTCTTTGTTGCAACGCAGTTCCATGGTGAGTTTCGTTCTAGACCGATGTCACCATCGCCCCCATACTATGGGCTTGTGAAAGCGTCTCTCGACAAAAAGCTGGGAAGAGCGCGCTTTGAGCTGACGAGTGGCCCGGCAAGCACGAGGTAGCTTTGATCAAGATCGATTCCAAAACCAAACCCGAGCGGTTCATAGGCCATGTCTGCTGAACAGATAGGTGAGCTGATACGATCACTTCAGCCGGCAGACCTGCGAATTCTGCTGGGTGCCGAATTGGGGATGGCGAGTCGCGAGTATGTCCCGGTCTCGCGCATCGTTCGGTATGCGAACCTACTGGAAGAGGAAGTCGGGAAACGGTTGCCCGATCTTGTGGACAAGCGTCTCCTTGCATCTGGCAGCATGCGAGCACTAGGATACGCAGGTTTCCGACTGACCTTTCTCGGCTATGACTGCCTGGCCTTGAACGCTTTGGTCAAAAGGGGTATTGTGGAAGCACTCGGTAGTCCGCTTGGCGTAGGAAAGGAATCTGACGTTTACGACGCTAAGGGAAGGAGAGATACTAGGATTGCTCTCAAGTTCCATCGTTTGGGGAGAATAAGTTTCCGTCAGACCAGACGAACAAGGGGGTATGTCGCCGAAAGGGCTCACACATCCTGGATATATCAGGCGAGAATGGCGGCAACACGTGAGTTCTCAGCTATGAAGCGCGCGAGTCGTGCTAGAGTTCCGGTGCCTAGGCCCATAGGTCAGAATCGGCATCTCGTTGCAATGGGCATGTTCGAAGGATCAGAACTCTCACGAATCAAAGTCATGCCAGAACCTGCGAGTACGCTGCGACGCATTCTGCTCAAGTTGAGGCTATTGTTCTGTGACGCTCGGCTCGTTCACGGTGACCTGAGCGAGTACAACATCTTAATGGCTGAGTCAGGCCAATTCGTGTTCATAGATTGGCCTCAGAGCGTTGCGACAAGCGATCCTGGAGCCAACGAGCTCCTGACGCGGGATGTCTCAAATCTCGTGAAGTTCTTCGCAAGAAGGCACAGCGTCTTCGTTCCGGTTCAAGAAGCACTGGACTTTGTGAAAGCCAAAAAGAGAAATCTTGGCCGAATCCAGACAAGGAATCCGCACGCCTAGCCCTTGTCAAGGAATCCAAGCGCACCTATTGCGGGGCCAATCAGTATTGGCTCCAGTCGCGCGTAACTCATCACGACACCCTTTTTCTCTAGCCTAAAACCGAGACGCTCCGCCGTCTCCGCGACGGTGGGACCTGACGCGGGAGCGGACATCTCAAGGGGCCACTTCTCAGTTCGAGCGATCGAAGAACTGAGTAGCACTCCTATGGATTCCTCATTCATCTCTTCACAGACCAAGGGGCCTATCTCGGAACTATCTTGGTACTGCTTGACAACTGAGTACCCGGATACTCCGGCCTCGTTGGCGATCCAGGCCCAGCCTTCTGGGAACTCGCGGTGGAGTCGTGTGAGAAGCTTACTTCTATCGGCTCCAAAGGCGCGCTTATCCAAGCGAAGAATCTGACGAAGTGGGATCTTTTCGGTTGTCTTCGTCAAATCGCGTGTGCCATCCGGCATTGATAGTGTGGCGAAACCGCCTGTTGTCTCGAAACCCAGTCGTTTGTACATCGCTTCGTTCTCTGGATAAGAGTACAGGCCAATCCTCTTGACATGTATGCGTAGGAGGTATTTCACAGCGGATTGCACCAAATCGCTTCCTATTCCAGCGCCGCGGTGTTTTCCGCTGACCACAACATTTCCGATCCAGCCGGCATTGCTACCGTACGAGACGGTTGTCGTCAGCCCAATGGGTTCGCCGCCCATCGTAGCAACCAGACACCCCTTGGGTTGAAGTGCCATCATTCTCTTCAGGTCACGCGCCCCGAACCCCCAGCGTTCTTCGGCCGTTAACGCGAGTATTGAGCGAAAGTCAGTCGTCTTCACCTGTCGAATTCGCAGCAAGAGATTTTCGCCAATTCACTATGGGCGGAGCCGGTTCATGAGTCTCGGAAAAGCTGCAGCGTCGCGAATATGTTTCAGCTTGCATATCCATGTGAGCGTACGCTCGATGCCCATTCCGAATCCTGAGTGAGGTACTGTGCCGTATTTTCTCAGGTCAAGATACCAAGAGTAATCTTTCGGGTTCAAATGCTCCTCATCGATTCGGTGCATGAGTTGCTCGTAGTCATGGATGCGTTGTCCCCCGCCTGTGATCTCGCCGTAGCCTTCCGGCGCGAGTAGGTCGACCGAAAGGGTGACTTCGGGCCGTTTCGGGTCAGGCATGTGATAGAATGCCTTGACGCCTTTTGGATAGTGTGTGACAAAGAACGGTGTAGTGAAGTCTTTAGTTAGGATCTTTTCTTGGTTGTATCCGAGGTCCGTGCCCCATTTGAATGACGAATCAGCTTTCTGGATCAGTTCAATGGCTTTGTCATACGTGATTGTCGGCAACGGTGGCTTCAGGCTGGTCAGTTCGTCGGGGTCACGTCCGAGTTCTTTGAGTTCTTCGGGGGCCTGAGCTGCCACCTCATGACAGATATGCAAGAGGAGTCCTTCCTCGACCTTGATGAGACCTTCGAGATCTAGCCACGGTTCCTCGAGTTCCAGCTGCCAGAATTCCGTCAAGTGGCGTCTCGTTCTTGATTTTTCGGCGCGGAAGGACGGTGCGAGTGTGTAGATCTTTCCTAGGCTCGCTATCATCGCTTCAGCATATAGTTGCCAGCTCTGTGTAAGGTAAGCCTTCTCATCGAAGTACTTGACCTCAAATAGCGTCGAGCCTCCCTCCACGGCTGCAGAGACGAGGATCGGGACTTGGACCTCCATGTAGCCGTGCTCTTTCAGCCAACGTCGGGATTCGTCGATCACAAGAGCTCTCACTCTGAGAATCGTCTGCATCTTCTTGCTACGGATCCAGAAATGTCGATTGTCAAGTAGGAACTCGGGGCCATGATATTTCTTGGCAATCGGGAAGTCCTCAAGCGAACGATGAAGCACCAGCACATCTGTTATGCGGAGTTCGTATCCTCGGGGGGCTCGCGGGTCTCGAACAACTTCGCCCTCAAGCTCCACAGTCGACTCCAGCGGAAGCGCCTCGATTTCGCTGAACTTCTCCCCAAGTTGGTCTTTCTTTGCAGTGCACTGTAGGAAACCCGTGCCGTCTCTGATGATGAGGAACAGGATTCCTCCACTCGATCGTCTGTTGTGCAACCATCCTCTGAGCTTGACTCGAGTGGAATCAGTATCTCCAGCAAGGATCTTTCGAACTACGACAAAGTCAGTCACACAATTGCACCTTCTTTGTAGAGTGGACGCGGTTGTAGGGGTAACACTTCAAACGAGCGAGAACTAGTCCGAGTTAAAGCGCTCACCTATCATCGCGCGCACCGTGAGCTATCTGCAGACCAGACGATATTTAAACGGTAGCATACGGGAAAGCACGCATCCTAGAATCGCCTCCTTTTTATGAATGCGACAGCGAGCGCATTCCCTACCCTTGATGCAATTGCTGTTTTTACGAGCATTCCGCAAGAGAACTCTTTTTACGCTCGGAGGGAGACAACCCCTCGGTGTTCTGACAACCATCTTTGATAGGTGATCTTGTGTTCAGAATAAGAGTCGAAGATGACTTCGATGCTTCGCACATAATCCCCGGTCATCCGGGGAAATGCAAGAATCTTCACGGCCACACATACCGTGTCGAGGTGTTTGTGAAAGGCGATAAGCTGGACAACAACGACATTCTAGAAGGTGCAGATTTCACTCTCCTGAAGAAGAGCCTTGCCGACATCGTAGCAAAGTATGATCACAAGCACATGAACGACATAATGACCGGGAACCCAACTGCAGAGAACATTTCGATGACGATATTCCGTGAGCTAGAAGCGTCGTCCATAAATGGATTAGAGAAGGTCCGTGTGTGGGAATCCCCAAGGAGCTATGCTGAGTATTGGGAATGAAGTCCGAAGTGGATCACCGACAGACAGCGATTGAGGACCACGTGCGTGAAGTCCTCAAGATACTCAAGGTTGATGTGACTGCTGAACAATTTCGAGAGACGCCCAAGAGAATCGCTAGAATGGCTTTCGAACTGCTCGCAGGAATGGACGAGAAGAACGAACCAAAGCTGACCCTGTTTGAGAATTCCGGATATCGGGATATCCTGATTGTTAAGGACATTCCTTTCTATTCACTGTGTGCCCACCACATTCTACCGATGTTTGGCCACGTCTCGGTCGCTTATGTTCCGGGCAAGAAGATTGTAGGTTTGTCAAAGCTGCCACGCATAGTGAAGTTCTTCTCAGCGCGGTTGCAGGTCCAAGAAGACTTCACAAAGGAACTTGCGGACTATCTCCATAAGAAGCTGGGAGCACGAGGAGTATTCGTCATAGTGAAAGCCAGGCACTTGTGCATGGAGATGCGTGGTGCAAAAACTCATGACGCAGAGACCCTGTCTAGTGCGGTACGTGGCGTCTTTGACACTAACGCGTCGACAAAGGCAGAAGCGCTAAGATTGATGACGACTTGACCATAGACAGCGCCGTTGTCTTGCTCTCAGGCGGATTGGATTCTACCGTGGCCCTTTGGTGGGCAAGGAAGAAATGGAAGATCTACGCTCTGACATTCAAGTACGGAAAGCTGAACTCGAATGAAGTGAGATCAGCGAAGAGGCTCGCCAAGAGAGCAGGAGTTGCTCGCCATTTCGTGGTTGACGTACGGTTCCTCAAGCAACTGTCGGAGTTGAGAAAACGCCTAGCAAATCAAGGGCTTGATGTAGGCTCCTTTCCTCCAAGTTACGTTCCTGGCCGAAACACTACCTTTCTTGGCGTTGCCGCTCACTATGCGGAGATCTACAACGCAAAGCACATTATTACAGGCCACATTGGACGTGACCCATTCCCTGATTCAAAGCCCGCCTATATCAGAGCAATGAACAATGCACTTTCACAGGCAAGTTGGCTTCGCGGGAAACGCGGCCCTGACATCACGACGCCTTTCGAACGATCAAAGAAGGAAGATGTGGTCAGACTGGCCCTCAGGCTAGAGGTTCCTTTGAACTTAACTTGGAGCTGCCACAGGAATGGGAAGAGGCCTTGTGGAAAATGTCAGGGCTGTCTAGACAGAACCAGAGCGCTTGACATGTTTGGATCCGGTGTCAGGCTTTGAATTGGGATTAAGCAGCCGGCTCTATCTCATTACTGTCCCGCCATCAACGACTACAATCTGGCCGTTGACAGCCGAGGCAAAGTCGGATGCAAGGAACGCGATGACAGTTGCCACCTCTTCTGGTTCTATGAGCCTCTGAAGTGGCGATTCCATCTCGTACTGTGCCCTCTCTTCGCTTGGGAGGCCATCTAGCCATTTGGTTCTGACGTTCCCGGGAGCCACAGCGTTAGCGCGAACGTACGGTTTGTACTCCAGTGCCAGGCTCTTCACCAGTGCTCCGACGCCAGACTTTGCCACCGAGAATAGTCCCCCGCGGTCGTGTCCAGAGAACACAGGGGAAGAACACATCAAAACCACCGAGCCTTTTTTCTGCTCCACCATGTAAGGCACTGCGGATTTGCACAAATGAAACGTCCCCTTGAGGTCGTTGTCGAGGACGGCTCCCCATTCATCTTCAGTAATATCGACCATCCGCTTCTCCCAAATATCACTGGACCAAAAGCCGTGAACTGCGGCCAAGCAGTCTATTCTACCGAACGTCTTGTGGGATTCGCCGATGAATTCCTGAACATCCTCTTGATCTGTTACATCAACGCGTCGGCTAAGAGTTTCCGCTCCAAGGTCTTCACATGCTTTCGTGATCTCTTTTGCTCTGTCTGTCCCAGAGCGATAGCCGAGGACAAGTTTTGCGCCTTCTCTTGCCAAGAGCTTCGCCGTGGCGCCGCCTATTCCTCCTGTAGCACCAGTTATGACCACTACTGTCCCATCGAATAGCCTCATTGGACAATCAACCCTTCGATAACCGATGTCAATACACTGTGCTCTACAAGCTGAGATATGATGTCTACTGTTTGCGCCCGGCCTTCGTTTATCGGATCCGTTCTGTTAATAGCCTGAAAGGGTAACATGGTAGTGTGCGAGGGGCCATATTGTCCAAAGAAGAAGATTCCGATCTGAAGGGACTCGCCGAGATGAAAGCATACCTGGAGAAGAAGATCTCGGACTCTGAACACGAGACCGAGCAACTAAGATCGTTTTTGCGAGCGGTCGACTCAGTTCTCGCGGAGAAGAGCTTCAGACGCGTCAAAATCCCCTCGGAGGCTCAGGCAGCTTCTGCACCAGAGATGCCTGAGGGAAAGGAGAGGCAGACGAGCGAGGTCTGGCCAATAACGACACCTGAGGGAGTCCATCTGGCGGATCTTCAAATAACCGAATCTGAACTTGTGCTCGTTCCGGATCCGAACGCTAGGTACGATGTGACGTCTCCACCCCTGCGAGCGTTTCTCGTGGCACGTGTTCTCGACCCCATCCACATGAAAGATGAAGAGTTAACGCGAGCAGGCCAACTAGGTCCCGATAGGGGCTTGACATACGAGGTAGTCGAGGACGGTGGCGCCTTGAAGTCCTTGCGAGTACGAAACTATGGAGATCAGAGAAGGCTGACAGAACTAAGAAATGCCATGCGGTGGACCGTTCGCCGCATGTACGAGAAAACCCTTCAGACGCGGTGACTGAATCGCAAGAGAACTTGGCTCCGCTACCCTAGGTGATTTCATCCTTATTCATTTATGAGAGTTTGCGCGGGAAATACATACTACTGGGTTCAGGTATCACTCGCGGGACCCTATCGACTTGACCGAGTCGAGTAGTTCTCCGACCTCCCCAGCCAGCACCCGTACCGCGCAGTCCAAGGAATCGGACACATACCACTGACAGTTGGCGTGTTTGCACTCGGCCCCTGCTAGTAGTGGACAGATTGCCATTTCTTCATCACCTCATCCTCGGGTCGTTCATACCGCTCAAATACCCTAGGTGATCTCATCTGTCGTCGTATCTGAGAGTGCTATCATCGCGGCGATTATCAGGTATGACGGGTTTCGCGTATTGAAGGTTACGTAGTCGGAAGTTACTTCGTCTTTCGGTGCCCACGTCGTTTGCCGTGTGGTCCATGCATTGGGCCATGTGGTCGGCGACGCCCTCTTGCCGGTCTCTTCTTTGACAATATGCATCGAAACAGTGCTGCGACTCCGCTCGCATTTTAGACTTGCTAAGTGCTTGTGACGTGCCGAAAAATGCTGTCAGGCCTCTTTCTCGTTCCGAGGCGAATCGACAGGAGGGTTAACCGCTATCGACCCTGTGCGTTGCAAGTGTTCTTCAGCTTTGCGGAGGGTCTCTTTGGCGTTCTTGTAGGTGAGTCGGTCAAGGGCCTCGCGATAGGGCAGCCACTCATATCCGACATGTTCCCCTGATATCTTCACTTGTTCTTCTCCGGTGTTCCTAACTAGGTAGAATATCACTTCTTTCGACACCACTCTACCCCGTCTTCTGTAGAAGTAATCGATTCGTTCTCTGAAATCGTTCAGGAATGTGTTGCTTCCGAGCCCTGTCTCTTCGAGGATTTCTCTCTTGACCGTCTCTTCCTCAGATTCTCCTTTCTCCACGTGTCCTTTCACGAAGTCCCAATGTCCAGCTTCGTAGTGGAGAAGAAGGTATTCAATGCCATTCCCGACCCTGAATATGACCGCTCCACATGACTTTTCGTGTTCCATCTGAGGCTCGCGTCCAGTCGGGGGCTACCATCGTACCCTACGCCACTAGGTATCATTTGTGCTTTGAGTCCGAGAAAGCTCCGCAAGCAAGAGTGCGATGGTTCCTAGATCAGCCTGGTCAGTAGAAATGATACTACTAACCCTGCCAGTGGGGCAATCGTCCAACCAGCTATCACCTGCTGAATGATGCGCTTGTTTGTGATAGCCACTCGCTTAACTGAGGCAGCCCCGCTCATGCCACCGATGACTACCTGTGAAATGGAGATAGGCAGACTCAGTTGTGTGAAGACATGGGCGGACACCGCCCCGCCGAACTGGGCTGAAAGTGCCATGGATGGACTCAGACCTACGAGGTTATCGCCGACGCTTCTTACTGTGCCTTTGCTTAGGAACATGATGCCAACGACTGCTGCAGCTGAGAGAACGAGCGACAGCGACAGGCTGTCTCCGAGGCGGGACGAAAAGAGTCCCACAACAAGACCGAGTGTATTCGCACCGAGAGTGTACGCCGCGTAGAACCCTGCGACCAAAGTAAGGCGTGCATACATGCGATTCAGAGTGAGTACGTCCTTCGCCTTGTGACCGAATCGCAGCATGGCAGTCTCGACGATCGCCGACACGCAGAACCCGAGCACTGGCGATATGACCCACGATGCAACAACAACAAGAGAATAGGCGTTAACAACTGGAACTCCGTATGCAAGAGCGAGTCCCCATCCTGCACCGACTAGAACTTGTGACAGCGAAAGTGGCAGACGAAAGAGTGTCACAATGAACATTACGGATAAGCCAGTAAGCAGAATCACAACAAGACCTGAACTCGAAAGCGTAGGGAGAATTCGTCCACCGAGTACGTTGGAGAGCTTGTATCCTTCGAGGAGTGCGCCGGCTAGCACGCCCACTGACGCTATTAGCATCGCATCTGACAACTTGACGATTCCGGCTCCAAGACTCGCGCCTAGGCATGTCGAGAAGTTGTTCCCTCCCAATACCGCGCAAAGCCCCACCGCCAAGCTCAGCGCCGCATAGAGATAGAAATCAATCGCCAAAGGAACGCGCCCTGTTCTCTAGCCGACCAAAAGAACTCGGGATTCAGCAGACAAGTTCATTCCGAACGAAGGCGAGGCGGATGCTTTGCGATTTCGCTTATGCCACTTGTGTTCAGAGACCGGTTCAATACTCCGTGCTTCTCGCAGTAGTACACTCGCTCGCCTGTTCTTCTTTGGTCTGACTCGCCGAGCGTTGTCATCTCGCGTCCGCAAAGAGGGCATCGCATTCAAATTCGACCGAAACTTCGATCTCAGCTAATGATCGTGTTCGCATTCGGTCGACCTTTCTCTTGCATGCAAGCTTCTTAGGTCTTTCCTTGAAGGAGTAGTGCATGCACCAATGGTGCTAATCTTCGATCTTTGTCACGAGACTGCTTTCACAACGATTGTGATGACAAGGTCAGAGCAGTCCTCGGCTGCATCTGCGACTTCGTCGAGTTTGAGGATCATCTCTTTGGCCTGAAGGTACGTGAGCGCATCTATATGTTGTCTGTGTGTGGAAAGCCTCGAGATCAGTTCTGACTTGATCTGATCGGCTGCTTCCTCCGCTTTTTCAACTTCAAGCGACTTGTTCACGGCGAGTTCGGCATTCGTTCGAAGAGACTCGACCGATTCCACAAGGGTTGTAACGCATCTGTCAATGCAGTCAACAAGTTGGCGAAGCGTCGGATCGGCATTTTGTAGGTACTCGAAGATCTTGGGCTCAATTGGAGCTTCAGCAATTGCCCGGGCGGCGTCTTGCGAGGCATCTGCGATGTCATCTACCTGCTCGATCAGGTCTAGGAAGTCCTCTCTCATGCCCGCGAAGAATGCGCCTTGTGCGATCTGAATGACTGCCTCTCGATGAAGATCATCAGCCATACTCTCGTACTTGGAAACGATCTCTGATTGGCTCTTAACTAGAGCCCAGTTCATCTGTTCGGCCGAGCTGATCATGTTCTTCAACTCCTTTGCGCATCTTTGAACCATCGCCAAATGTTCGGCGATGAGATCGAGAACCTTCTTCTCCCTCTTGCTGCCAAATCGAAACGGTGTTCCAAAAGACGAGAGCCGGAACAAGCGTGCCAAGTCTAGCTCTCCCCCTTGCAATTGCTGAGAGGCAAAGGGTTCACGTCAGACCTGCACATAGAGAAAAAGCGGGGTCTTCATAGGAGGGGTTTGAGAGGTGGGCTACACCCATCCTCTCAGTTTCATCGCTTCTGCGACCCGCTGGACAGAAAGCATGTACGCGGCCATTCGCATGTTCACGTTGTGTTTCACATGCATGTCGTACACGTCGTGGAAGGCCTTCGTCATGATCTTGTCCAAGCGGTCATAGACTTCCTCAACGGGCCAGTAGAGGCCGTAT
>JBEKGZ010000007.1:0-41973 GCA_050012535.1 Bathyarchaeia archaeon
GAAGCGGCTTTCGCGATGTTCGATGTCATGACCGATCCGACTGCTATTGAGCGTTCTTTTGTTGATCGCTTTGAAGTCACTTCTCATGACGAAATTTCACTCTTACACGATTGGCTTGAACAGCTTTTGCTGAAGTTCGACCTTGAGGGCAAAGTCTACTCAATATTTCACGTGGAGAAGATCGAGGCGCAGAATGGAAACCTGTCCCTTATTGCCGAGGCGCAGGGCGGCCTGTTCGAAAGAGGACGACACCCAGCAAAGGTTGAGATAAAGGCAGTCACTTACCATCGAATGGAAGTAAGGCCAACTCGCAAAGGTTACGTCGCTCGGTACATCCTCGATCTCTGACAATGGTCAATGCGCGATCTGGCTTTTGACTCCAGAACAAAGTACATCAGTCGAGATTTCGCTCTTACGTCCCTCAGATAGGACATGAGCGCGCCCGGCTTGGCATACGTGCCTCCTCCCAAGAGATCATGGAAAATCACTGTAGCGGTTCCGAGCTCTCTGGTCGCTGACGTGCCTCACCTGAGGGAGAAGACGAGTCGACTCGGGTTCCTTGGACGAGCGTTCGGAATCTTCAGAGTCGACGAAGCCTTGATCTACGCCGATGTACCTGGCGGCGAATCAGCAAGCCAAGGACGTTTCATCGCCTCAGTGCTTGGGTACATGGAAACGCCCCAGCACTTGAGAAAGCACTTGATACGCATGGATCCGGACTTGCGTTTCGTCGGGATTCTCCCGCCTCTTCGTACTCCCAATCACCCAGCATCCGCCAGACTTGTGGATTTGAGGGTCGGCGAAATCAGAGAAGGTGTAGTCACTGATGCGAGCAGCGAGATCAGTCGAGTCGATGTTGGAGTAGGGTCGCTCGCGGAAGTGCCTACGCGACTTCATCGCGGTTCACGAGTGTCTGTTCAAATCACGAGAACAGCTCCAAAGATCATCGCTGAGTTGGTTGATCGCAACCGGATAGACATATATTGGGGGTTCCGGGTTACCTTGAAGAACCTTCCTTTGGGGAGGCTCATCCAAGAGAACAAGCCCGACGTGGTTATCGCCACATCAAGGCTTGGAGAGAAGGTGGACACAGTGCTCGACCAATTGAGGACATCGATAACGGGAGCTTCCAGTGTACTCCTTGCATTTGGCTCCTCGAAGCGAGGGCTACATGAGATAATCGCTCAAGAGGGCTTGAAACTCAACACGCTTGCGACGTACACCCTGAATTTTGTTCCTCATCAAGGAACGCAGACTGTCCGAACTGAGGAAGCGGTCTACTCGGCTCTTGCGTTCTTGAACACAATCGGTGAATAGGTGAGCTGGCATGGGACATAGGAAAGTTCACGCTCCAAGACGAGGGTCACTTGCGTATCTTCCCAGATCGAGAGCCTCAAGATGGGTTGGGCGCGTGAGATATTGGCCGACTGGCGTCAAAGAGACGAAGCCGCTGGCATTCATCGGATACAAGGCGGGAATGAGAACTGCAGTCGGACTTGACAATAGAGAAGGTTCGCTTACATTTGGGAAAGAGATTTCGTTCCCAATCACAATCGTTGAGACCCCACCGATGGTCGCAGTCGCGCTAAGGGCCTACGTCAAAACACCGAAAGGACTTCAGACTCTCGCTGAGAGTTGGATGGAGAAACCGCCAAAGGATATGATGCGTCTTCTAACATTGCCAGAGTCGATCAACCACGCCGAGAAGCTCGCGAAGATCGAGTCTTCGATAGGAAAGGTGAGCGAGATCAGGCTACTTTTGGCATCCCAGCCAAGGATCGCACGTCTCGGCAGGAAGACGCCTGAACTCCTTGAGGTGAAACTCGGTGGTGTCGCGCTGAAGGAGCAATTCGAGTATGCACGAAACCAGCTTGGCAAAGAAGTGAAAGTCTCCGACGCCTTCAAAGAAGGCGACTGGCTCGATGTCATCGCGATAACCAAAGGCAAAGGAATCCAAGGACCAGTGAAACGGTTTGGAATTCGCAGAAAATTCCACAAGGCCAGAAAGACCGTCAGAGCAGTCGGCTCGATTGGCGGATGGCATCCCCACTATGTCATGTACTCTGTCCCACGTGCGGGACAAACGGGTTTCCATCAGAGAACCGAATACAACAAGCAGGTTGTCAAGATCGGGCAAGAAGGCAAGGATGTCACACCAAAGGGAGGATTCATCAGATACGGAGAAATCAAGGCCGAATACGTCATGCTAAGCGGCACGGTACCAGGCCCCGCGAGGAGAGCGATAACCCTCCGACACGGAGCCAGAGGCACGGATGCGCCTCCACCGAAGTTCGATCATCTAGGTCTAGAATCCGCTCAGGGGCGCTAGAACTTGACACATCCTTCCAAGAACATCCAAGTCTTTGACACCACCGGCAAACCGTATGAGAGCATGAGCTTACCCTCCGTTTTTTCAGCGCCGTTTCGCCCGGATGTTATACAGAAGGTCGTTGTTGCGCTTCACAGCAGAAGATACCAACCCCAGGGGAGGGACCCGATGGCAGGAAAGCGAACAACTGCCGAGTCTGTCGGAGTCGGCAAAGACTTGGCTCGAGTTCCAAGAGTCAAGGGGGACCGCTCTCCGAAGGCCGGTCAAGGTGCTTTTGCGCCTATGACCGTCAAGGGCCGCTTGACCCATGCACCGTCGCCACAAAGAAGGCTTGCAAAACGCATCAACGCCAAGGAGCGCCTTCTGGCTCTTTGGTCAGCTGTTGCGGCAACCGCCTCTAGTGATCTTGTCGCATCTAGAGGTCACGAGGTCAAGAAGGTATTGAATATCCCGCTTGTGGTTTCGGATGAGTTTCAGAAACTCAAGACCACAGCAGAAGCCAAGAACGCCCTCGAAGGACTCGGGCTCTGGGATGATGTGACACGGGCCCGCAGGGGCGTGAAGATTCGTGCTGGCAAAGGACCTGCGAGGGGGAGACGGCTTAAGCATCCACGAGGGCCGTTGCTTGTTGTGTTGAGGGACGAAGGGATCGTGAAGGCAGCTCGCAATTTGACTGGCGTCGATATTGTGGAGGCATCAAGTCTGAATGTTGAGGATCTCGCACCCGGGACTCATCCGGGTAGGCTTACGGCGTGGACTAAGTCCGCCCTCGAATTCGTTGAGAATCGTTTCGCCGGACGGGGAAACTAGAATGCCAGCGAAGGACATCCAAGCAGTGATCAAGTATCCGCTCGTTTCGGAGGATGCGGTTACTCTGATCGAGGCTGAGAACAAGATTACATTCATCGTTGACGCTGACGCGTCCAAGAATGACGTACGCCGAGCCGTCGAGGAGCTATATGAAGTGAGGGTCGATCGTGTGAATTCCGTTATCACTCCGGAAGGGCGCAAGAAAGCCTACGTCAAGCTTGCCGCAGACTACAAGGCCTCAGACCTAGCCGTCAGGTTGGGTATCCTCTAGAAACGTATTTGTCGCTACTTAGAACCTTAGGATAACAACTGTTTTATGCTGCCGATAAGCTGCCTTATGCCAGATACGTCATGGCTCAACCCGACCCTGTCGACAACTGGTTGAACTCTGTAGCCGAGGGGTCACGTAGAACTTATCGTGAACATTGGAAGCCGTGGATGGATTGGCTGCACAAACAGGAAGGCTTCGAGACAATCACCGAAACACAGTTACTCGTCCGCCATAGAGGCAACCTGAAAAGGCAGCCGACCGACGACGATCCGAACCCTGAGTATGAGATCCCTAGCTTACTCAAGGCCTATCTTGGGACCATTAACGGCAGGTACAAGACCAAACTCACCAAGTGGGCGACCGTCCGATCATTTTTCAAGTACAACCTTGCTCCTCTGCCCCAAGACCCAACTCTGAAGATCCGGTCGGACACGCCGCCGGTCAAATCGAACCTAACCATAGATCATGTTAGGCGGATCGTTGCAGCCGCTCGCCTGCGAGAGAAGAGCTGGCTCCTAGTCAAGTGGCAAAGCCTCTGCGACACACGAGCACTCGACCATATCAACCGAAACCTTGCCGGTCATATCGTCTCTGAGATACGAGCAGGCAAGACAATCATACGACTGGACCTGCATGGCCGCAAAGGTTCCAAGAATCAGCCACGCGGAGAGTTCTACACATTCATGGGCAAAGACGCCATAGGCGCCCTTGCGGAATATTTCGAGAAGGAGCGCGGCTGGCCTAAGCCGGGGGAAGCGATTTGGTTGAACAAGTTCGGTAAGCCTCACGAGTATGTCATGTACGGTGACATCTACCTGAAGCTGCTACGCATGCAAGGCCTGATCGGGGAAGCGAATGGAGACCAGAGCAGCCGGTCAGGGATGTCGCCTCACGAGTTTCGCGACTGCGCCAAGATCTACCTGCACACGAACGCGAAGGCGCATGGTCTCGATATTGACTGTGTGGATTTCTGGATGGGGCACGAAAGCAGAGACCCGAATGCTTATGATAAGTTCATGGATGATGAAAACTACGTCCTGGAACAGTACAAGATCGCTGAGCCACACCTCAACATCATCAGCCAGCCGGCCACGTTGGCGCTGCAAGAGCAAACGCAGAAACTAGAATCACAAGCTGAGAAGATCAAAGAGCTAGAGTTTCAGATGGAGATAGTGAACGAAGCCGTGAAGAGCCTGGGCCAATGGTCGGTTGCGCTGGAAGCGGGTGCGCCGGAAGCAGCTAAGAGGCTGAGAAAGAAGATGGCCTCACGGGTGCCAGCCTAGACCCGACAGCAACGGAACCGAAATGGTCAGGGCGATCGTTAGTGCGTAAGTAGCACAAAGCCAACAAAGCCAACGCACAAGAGCATTCAAGCAGTCTTTCCCCCGAGGACCCCGCTTGACCGGAGTTCGATTTTGCCATCTTTGACGCGCATCCAAATCGGCTCGGGTATACTGGTTTCACGTTTCCCATGCAGCGTTGCCTGTCCTGGCTGGTTTAGGGCGTGCACGTGGCAGAACGCGGAGTATGCGACTTCAAGCAGTTTCGCGAACCTGAAGAGTTTAACATTGGCCGGGTGAGCCTCAAGGCGCTTGGTTGCCCCGTCGCCCCGAGCGATCATGGCGGTTAGTTGTCGGTGGAAGTCTCGACGTTCCTGCTCGGTGGGATGCTCCAGTCTATCTATCCGTTTGGCGAGATCCAAGAACAAGGCCTCTAACTCTGCGTCTGGTGTTGGAAGTATCCGGCGGACCCTTCGATTGTCCGGGTCTACTGTTTTCGTGGCGAGGCGGTCATACACGAGTTGATCAAGGTATTTGTCGAATGTTGGTCGACTGCGGATCTCAGTTGAGACTGCCCTCGCGAGGTCGCTGTATTTTATGCCACGCGGGTCCGTCGCTTGGCCGCGCCTGATCGCCTCCAGTATTAGCGCCTTCGCAACTCGCTCCTTGGATGCCTGTGCCAACACAACCACTGGAATAATCAGTTTAGCATAATACACTATAAGGTTTCCCTATAGACCGTTTTAATGACCAAAATTGGAATACCAAACGACTCGAAAACTACAGGAACAGAATGGCTCCTACTGCGTATTTTTGCCAAAAATGTGGGTGGACGCACATGGGTTACGCCAGTCTGATCCGGTGACCCTGAAGTTCAACGGGACCCTGACCATTGAACCTGGGAAAACGAAGGGACAGGGAGAGAAACGGAAATTGAAAACGGAACTTGGGCCGGGTAGTGGGAGCCCGACCCGCGATTTGAGGAGTTCACGTCCCGGCGAAAGGTGTGGTCCTCATGTCTAATTCTACAGACCGAGAAGAAAAGGATTCCGGGCCGAAGCTGACTCGATCGTGGACCCTGGGAGAAACCACTGAGTGCGGCAGAATCTACTCTACGGACCTTTACTGTTTTGGCGAAGATAGACCAGTCTTCTCTTGGACGTGGACGCATGAGGACGTTCTCTACGCTAAGCCGGGAGAACTGGCGTATCATGTCCCGGAGAGAGTTACGCAGAAGTACAAGGTCAATGAATCCGAAATCACTAAGGCAATCAGCGTTCGACAATTGGAGACTAAGAGGACGATACTCAACGAAGAACGGAGCCGAGCGGATGATCAGCCTCAAAGTCCACCGGTAATCATACGCAAGGTTGAGGAGCTGTCTAAGGGCTCCGGCAAGTCTGACGGACCGCCCAAGGCGCTGAAGGCGTTAGAGGAATACGTTGAGGATCTTCGTGTCAGAATAGTTGGCGCTCAAGTCCCCGCTGAGGCGTACGTGAGCCTCGACGTGCTCTATGAGGATCTTGTCAGATTCTACCAGACCACCCTCAGACTTGACCCGTTGACTGCATACCTGTTCGCAAGCTACACGTTGCTGACGCATCAGACGCCTAACCTTGACTTCATCTTTCAACTCTACATCACGGGGCTGAAGGGTTCAGGCAAATCGACAGGCGGGGAGCGATTAGAGGCGGTCTGCTATCAAGGGTTCAAGACGGGCAGCGCAACTTTTCCATTCTTAGTGAGAGCGAACGAACTCCTCAACGGTATGACGCAGGTTCTCGATGAGTTTGACTTGATCGCAGGTGATGATCGCGTCACGAAGTATCTGCGAGGCTCATCAGACCGTCGGAACCCCTACGGGGTAGTCGAACCCGTCACAATCGGCGGCCAAACCCACAATATGCCAACGGTCAAGATGTCGTTTGGCGGCCGCATCCTCATCACGTCACAGGCGCTCAAAGACGAAATGGTGAGAGACCGCGCTGTGGAAGTCGTCATGATGCAGTATGCAGGGCTTCTGCCTGAGCCGTCAGCGGAGGAGATTGAGAAGCTCAGAGGCCAACTAGCCTACTATCGAGAACAAGTGAAACTCAAGGTAACGGTTGAGGACAAACAGAAGTGGTACGACCCGAAACACAACACCGGCAGACTCAACGAGATCGCGTGCTTACTCTACAAGGTCACGCCTGAGAAGCACAACGATAAGATCGCTGCGATAATTCAGCGGGAGTGGGAGACTCGGACAGCGCTCGAACGTGAAAGCTACACGGCCAAAGTCGTCGAGGCGCTCACCGCCGCCGTAATTGCCGACGACACTAAAGAAGCACCCACAGGAGAAACCTTCGTTCCAGTACAGGAGATCAAGGCACATTATGATCGATTGTACGCGGACGCGCAGACAGGCAAAGGCAAGACAAGCCGCACATCCATAGGCCGCACCATGCAGAACCTCGGCCTCCACACTGAACAGTACAGAGTCAAAGATGAGGAACAAAGGCTTCGCGGATGGCTGCTCGACAAGACCGCGCTAGCACGGGTACGCCAAAGCCTCTACCTAGACGAAGCACCAGACCTTGTCTCAGACGTCTCAGATGTCACGGCACTACGTGCGCCCCCTAGCCTAGACACCTACCAAGTAGAACAGAGAGAGAGACCCGTACACACACGTACATCTGAGACTACTGAGACAACTGAGACAAAAGAGCGGACACACACTAGCTAACGTTCCAAACGTTCCAAACATTCCACCTCAGCCCCACCAACCCATATTTGGGGAGGGTGTGGAGAGTGTGGTGCAGAGGAAGGAAGGTAGGGTGACGTAGTAGTATTAGTAGTAGTATCGTATGTTGTTCTCGTCATTGTCTGATTCTTCTCTGTCTCTGCTCCGTTTGTTCTAGGGGCTCGCTCGCGTCGATCCTCGCGCTGCGCTGTGGGTGGCTGCGCGCTGTGATCCTCGGCTCGCTCGTGACAGCATGAGATGATATGAATATGAACTGCGATTGGATGGTTGCGTCTCGATCGTAGCGACTCACTTGCGCGGACTCATCGCTCGCGCTTCCTGTTGGCCTTCGCCTTCTTGGTTTCCTTGCTCGGTCGGGTCTGCCTGCCCTTGGTCTCCCGTTGCCTCTTGCCTGTTTGCTGTCTCTCTTCATGCGAGCGTGTTGTGATTCCATTCTTCTCGCCTGGTCTTTTGCCAATGAGAGGTCTTGGATAGGTTCAGCGACTTGCTTAGGAACGCTGACTTCCCTCGAGTATCCGTCGGACGGAGCCTTGCTAGTATGCTCGAACACCGTCTTGTATGGTATGTTTGTGAGTTCGCTGGCTTCCACCGTCTCGACCGCAGACGAGCGCCCGCTCCTTTCCAATGCTGTTCAGCCACCTGCTGAGGAACGTGCATCTTTTCTGACAACAACGACATACAACAACTTCCCCCATCCGCGCGTCGTTACCCAAACTGAGAGATTGGGGGGTTACGGGCTTGCGGGCAGAAGTGCTTTGGAGTTGTCTCTAGCCGCTAGTGGGGTTTTGGGTGCATTTTGAGTCGCGTGTGAGTGCGGGGGCCAGAATTAGCCTCCATTAAGGGAATGGCCCTCGTCTCGTGCCGGATAGCGCCTGACTGCATATAGCGTTATGGCTAGAAACAGCAGGAATAGGGGATTACTCGGGGCGCTTCGTAGCGCACATCCTTCGTCTCACAATAGCGTACGTGACCACCAGCGATAGCAAGAGAAGAAGTGCAGGTGATGGAAGTTCAGGCACGACGACATCAGAGAACACTAGGTCGCCAAAGTATGTTGTGTTCCACGAGTGCGACGGCCCCTTTGGCCAATGCATGTTCACCCCTCTAGACCAGTCCCAGACGCTGATCCTCACGGCGGAGGGGTCCGCGAACGTTGTCATCGGAATGACCAGCTCGTAGATAACGTGAGTCTTCTCGGAGTCTGGATCATTTGTGGCGTTATATGACATCAACCCACCAACGGTCGGTGCAACAGGACTCACCTCGCCATATCCATTAAGATTAGGAGCACTCTCCCCATTTTTCCATTGTAGCATGAAGCTCTCATCGCTCTCGGTCTTCGTGTCGTTAACGTGTTTATCAATCGCAACGAACACGCCATCGTAGGTGTCGCCTCCGCCTCCCGTACCCTGCGTGCTCGCGCTTGTAGTGTCTGACACAAAATCAACAAGCAAATACAGCCAGTCGCCATCATGTTTGAGTCTCACGTATCCTGTGCTTTGGGGCCCTTGCAGCAGGTACATAGAAACACGGTTCGTGTCAGACCATTCGCTGGGCGTGGTCCACTTTCCATCAGTTGTAACAGGGTTCGCAAGCTTCGTTACCTGCACCGACTCCCTAGCTGCGTAGGCGTCGGGAGACGATAGAGCCAAAATAAGCGCAAGAACCACGACCCCCATGATTTTGACGGAGGGCATGCTTTGAACCCCGTCTGTCACCCTAACCTCTGCCGTCTTTGAACTATAATAGAGTTTGCAGGAGATGACAGCCCCGTTGCTACGACACGCTCACCTTTCATCCTACGGCCACTCAAGCCGACATCGCCAGAGAAGAATGCAGGAGACTCCACGAGAAACGGCTGGCAGGCCTTGAGGAAGAACACGCTGCTCTCTACAGGACAATTGAGGAATACAATCAGCGAGCGTAAGCTCTAGTTCTCAGGTTTCTTCCACGGCTTAGCGACCACAACTATGGTGCCGATGCAGCCGACTAGGCCGATGACTGCGAGCCACGGCGCAATTAAGCCAAAGGTGTTCACCGGTTGAACGCAGCCGCCAACTGCGCAGCAGGCAACAACGAATGGGGCCGAACCGATTAGTATGCCCTGATCAATGGAGGCCTCATCAGCGGAGAGTGCGAGGGTGACAGTCTGAAAGTGCATTCCACATTTCGTCCGAAGGAAGCACCCTGAACGAGGGAACTAAACTCCGGAATAGAGCACACTTGATTGGCTATGAGTCCAAGTGGTTTCGATGACAGGACGTACGGGCTACCGTCGTCAAGTGAGGGTGACACGGCCGCGACGCTTATTCCACCGCCAACGATGTCGTCAGTGGTAACGGTGATGATGGGGACAGTCACAGTGACGGTCTCTCCCGGACAGGCCGCCGCCGGGGTCAAAATGAGAAACGCCTCATCATCTGCGGCGAAGACTGGTGAGCCAACCGCCAACGCGACCAAGACTACGAGCAACACCATCGATATCATCTTGTAACCAGCCAACCACTAGCACCTAACGCTCTCGCATATGCCGTCTAGGAACTATAATACAATTTGTGCAACCCTAAGGGCGAAGTCATCAAAGGATTCTCCTATCGTCATATAACTATCCGTGAGATTGGCTGTCGACCCGACCTTGGTGCTAGATTGTGAATGTTAGTTGTGCGTTGGGTGGTACTGTTACCGTCTGGCTTTGGGAAACTGTCATCGGAGCTGTCATCGTAACCGTGTAGGTTCCAGCCGCAAGCCCTCCGAAGACGAAAGCGTACGATCCCGTATACCAACTGTGGCTTTGAATCGCCACAACCTTGGATCCTTGGCTAACCGTGGCAGTAACTGTTCTGGCAGTAAACCCACTCCGCAGGTTGACCGTAGCGGTGATAGAGGAGGTTGAAGCCGTCGTAGACGAGGGTTGCGTCACCGTTGTCGTGCTCGTGCTAGTCGTATACTGAACCGTTGTCCAGACACCGTAAACCACCGATGTCACCGTAGACGAGATGGTTGAGATGGTCCAGCTAGTGATCGTTGTATAGATCGTGGTCGTCACGGTTACATTCGGTGCCTGCTGTGCGAAGTAAGAGGCGCCAGCGTAGAGACCTGAAGTCGCCGAAAGTACGACGACGAGGATAAGCAACGCCGCCACGGGCATTGACCGCCCTTGCCGATCAAGAGTTCTGTCTTTCCTCAATTGCTCTTGCACCTCCTTTCTAGCCTTGAACGTAACTTCGGAATCCTCCAACCTTCCTTCGACGTGATGCTACAGCCGACTGTGACGGCGAACAGCGAGAGAAAGCCAAGATAGGTCAAGGGACTCGATGCAGCCGCACCCGTTCCTAACTCGGTTACCGTCGTGTAGACCACGATCGTACTTGTGGAGGTCGTCGTGCTAGTGTAACTGGTCTCCGTTGTCGTGAGAATTGACGTCAGATACTGGGTGCTCTGGACCGTTGAGGTACTAGTAGATGGAACCAGGACAACGGTTGTGAGTGTAGGGATTGTGCTCGTCGAGGTCTCCGTGCTAGTGTAGCTAGTGACGGTCGTAGTGAGAGTCGAGGTTAGGTATTGGGTGCTCTGAGCGGTTGAGGTAACAGTCAACGGTAACAAAGCAACGGTTGTGGGGATCGTACTCGTCGAAGTGCTCGTGCTAGTGTAGCTAGTCACCGTCGTAGTGAGAAATGAGGTTAGAAACTGGGTGCTTTGGGCAGTGGAGGTAATCGTCAACGGAACCAAGACAACAGTGGTGACCGTCGGAATCGTACTCGTCGAAGTGGACGTGCTAGTATAACTCGTAACCGTCGTAGTCGTGTACCGCGTAACGTAGGAAGTTGCACTGACCGTCGAGGTAACGGTCCTCGTGACGGTAACCGTGACTGGTGACGTAATCGTCAGTTGGACCGCATTCGAGTTTTTACTTGTCGAGAGGTCCGTAACCCAGAACTTCTGCGGGCCGGGCGGTACGTTTGTTCCAACCAGCATGGATCCCGCAACATTGCCTTGGCCGTCAGCACTCGGTTGCCCCAAGCACAGATCTGCGCCATCGTTGTCCGTGGAGATGCAAGATGAGATTGAACCGCCATGCGTGAACCATGATCCAGTGAACTGAATGTACTCACCTTGAGCATACGTCGTCTTGTCTGTGCTGACAGATGGCACGCGCACCAAGGAATTGTATGCCTGAATCAATCCATATCCATAATAGGAGTCCCATCCAGTAGCCCCGAGATCCTTTGCACCGTCAATCATCTTCTGAAGAATCTGATTGGGAGTAGTATAACCTACACTGTACAGCAGAGCCGCCAGTCCCGACACATGAGGCGCCGCCATCGATGTTCCATCCAGGAAGTAGTAGTGAAAATTGGTGGGATCTGTAACAGAGCATCCGGTCGGATCCCATTGGGGATTACAGAATGTTTGTTGCAGCACCCCGTCGGCATAGCCGTCCCCGTTCTGATCGACCTGTACATCTCCTCCCGGAGCCACGAAATCCAGGGCCGACCCGTAGTTGGAATAGTGGGATAATGTCTGATCATATCTGACCGCGCCCACAGCGATCGCATTCGAATAGGCCGCCGGGTAGCTCACTGTCGAAACACCGTCATTCCCGCTTGATGCAACCACAGTCACTCCATGATTGTATGCATAGTTGACGGCGTCTTCTAGCGTCTGGCTGTAGTTCGGCCCTCCTAAGCTCAGATTGACGATCTTTGCTCCGTGATCCACTGCCCATTTGATTCCGTCTGCAACCCATGCATATTGGCAACTTGTGTAGGGATAGGTAGGGATAGGTTGACAGACCTTCACAGGCATGATCTGTGCGTTGTAGGCTATTCCAGCAACGCCGACGCCATTATTCGTGGCTTGAGCTATCGTTCCAGCTACGTGTGTTCCATGCCCCACGTCATCGTTGGGATGAGCATCATTGTTGACAAAGTCCCAGCCTGCAACGAAGACGGTCCCGGACAGATCAGGAGCCCGGCGAAATCCCAAGTAGTCTTCATACGCTACTCCCGTGTCAATGACGGCTACGGTGACTCCTAACCCTGTCGAGACATCCCATGCTTGGCTCATCTGAATTGCTGCGAAATGCCACTGATAAGGGTAGTATGGGTCGTTTGGAGTGAAACTGGTAGTCGCAATGTAGTTGGGTTCAACGTACTCTATATCCGGATCACCTCTCAAGGCTTCAATGACATCTTTGACTTTCCCTTGGGTCACATTCAGGAGGGCAACTCCTTCGAGGAGTAGTTTCCTCTCCGATATCACATCGCGATCTTTCGCAGCAGCGTGCACCTTGGCTAAGGGGCGGTACTTGAGAAGCACTTGGTTTGCCGAGTAAGTTGCATTTGGATTCCCAAAGGTCCTGTTTCCCGCTCGTACGTCACTCGATCCGGAAGTACGTGGAAGAGTAGGGATCTTGGTCGAGCTGGACGTGCTGTAACTCGTGGCAGTCGTCGTGGTCGTTCTATTGGTTACCTCTCCGCCCTGACTCGATGAGGGAGCGACATAAGCGACCTGAAGGCTTGCAAAACCGAGCAGAACGACAAGCAGGAATGGTAGGTATGAGGCCGCTGAGCCCTTACCGAGCAAGTCCTTTACGCTGCTGATCCACTAGTCGTTTTCTAGGAGATAAGAGATCTTCGGATTCGAAATATAGAAGATCACACACGAGAAGTCAGCGGCAAGGGGAGAAGAGAACGGGCAGACGGCTTCAAGTCGCAGGGAAGGTTTCGGCTTGAACCAGGTCCTCCAGGTAATACTGACCGTCAACGCCCTATCAAAAGCGATAATGAATCTTGAGAAGTCAGACGGACGTGACTCACTCGAGACGTTGCCTGAGGATCAGAAGGCGGCCTCGGTCCACGCAACGAAACTCTACGAAGAGATTCGCGAGGCTAGGTGAGTTGTGGTCTAGGGGCGACGCTTCTTAGCGACGACTACGGTTCCTATGCAACCAACCAGGCCTATGACTGCGAGCCACGGCGCCAAGATAGCAAAGGTGTTCGCGGGCATCACGAGACCGCCGACGGGGGCAGCCGGGGAATTAGTGAAGCCGCAAATAACGAAGTCACCTTCCACGAAATGGATGACGACCCCGCCCGGTATGTATGTGAAAGTGCTGTATGGGGGAAGACTGACGGTCCCTTCGCAGTAGACTTTCGTGAGAACCCACCCGGACGGGACCACCTCTGTGACGGTATAGTCACCTGTGGGAGCAGAATAAATAGGGTAAGTGCCACCGCCAACGAGGTTGAACCCCGCGGGGAGTTGACCGCCGGAAACAGCGCCGGAGACTTGACCGGAAAGAACGAACCCGAATTGTGTTGTGGTGTCGCCGTTGGTTGTTATCTTCTTGATCGTGATTCCTGAAATCGCGGCAACAGGGCTGAACAAAGTAATAGCCAGAATGACTGCCAGAACCGCAACAGCAAACAACCTAACAGACCGCATAATCCAGCCAAACCCCTGAACTAAACAGTACCATACGGCGGGTTCCAACTATATGATACTTACTACGTTGTACACACAGGACGTCATCTTCTGCTTCGCGCTAAGGTCAGAGTCAAGCATTCCCAGCAGAGTACCTGATTCACGGTTTCACCCTCAAAGATGCGGCTACATGATGGACACACGCGTTTCATCAGCAAATCTCCAGCCAGGGGATCGGCGAGGGTCCGAAGATGAGTCGTTGAACTGTAAAAGGTGTGCCGTGCCAGAATGCAGAAGACACACGTTCATTTTTCTAGTGATCACAATCAGGGGTCACCAGGTCACTAGTTCCTCAGGCGTCGGTGACTCTACGGGAAACTCGTTCTGCAGGAGCTTGTCGAGTGGTTCCATGCCGACGCGGTTCGCTGCTCCGTGATACTGGCTGTGACAGCGGCAGGTGCATTTGATCTTCTTCGCAGTCTGGGAGTTCTTTCCTCCACACGTTCATTTGCTCGACCGCAAGAGTAATCATTGGTTCCGGTGCCTATCTAACATTAACGGAAACCCTGTGGACAAGTTACGTGACAAAAGTCAGCAGAACCTACCCCTATGCATATCACTTCGCCCCCAAGTCTGGAAGTGGACGGTTTCATCGTAGGTTTTAACTTGTAACCGACGGATCTAATTCAGGAGCCGAGTGAGTCGGATGAGCGCCCAGGCGGAGTTATTGAGTTACTACGGTCAGCAGCTCATAGCACATGGCGCGACTTTGTTTGCTGTCCTGACAGCCGCATTCACCTTCATGGCGCACATGCGACCACGGGCAGCCCCGAACAGTAAATGGAAGAAATGGAGGCAGGGAGTTTTCGTCATTATTGCTGGAGTTCTGCTCTCCGTAGGATTCCAGACGCTCTTCAGGATAATGTATTACGGCGCAATCGTCACGCAGGTAGTCCAGATCTCTGACGGGAAATCACTTTACGAATACTCCGTGGCATTGTACTATGCGGTGGAGAAGAGTGGTTCGCTCGGGTGGTTCCTCGTCCACATGGGATACTCATCGACCTTCGCCCCGTTCGCCGTGCTGTTTTCTCTCCTACTCGGCTTCATCGGAGCCCTTCTCATATTTTTTGTGACGTACGAAGACGATACGAAGACGTGAACTAAGTCAGCGAGCGAGTTGAGAGACATGCCTCCGGTTCCAATTTCGATTCCAAGGTCTTCCTGTGATGCAGGTTGCCGCCTAATACTGAGGCGAACAATTGCCTACACAGAGGCAGCGGAGTATCTTTTTTCCATGGGTAAGAAACAGGAAGCGTACGTTCTATCCTTTCTGGCGATGGATGAATGCGGAAAGTTCATCCTAATTGCGAAGGCGTTGGGATTTTCGCCCGCAGATCCAATCACTGTAATCGGATTCTCTGACCACAATGCGAAGTATGGTGAGGTGCTAGACAACAATATCAGGATGGTAAAATCGGCTGGTGCTCAGATTGCGTTGCAGGTGTCGAAAGAGCTTGACGACCTTTCAGAGATTGCGAAGCTTAGTTACCAAGCAATCGAAAATGGCAGCATACTCTCCGAAGCCCAGACACTCAACACTGCGCCTTTGAGGTATCGTAACAAAGCGTTCTACGTTGATTTTGTCGGAAGCTCGGAACCTCCCCGGTATCCCAGCGACGAGGTATGTGCCGCTCAAATTAAACTCGCTAAGGGAGCGGCAAAGAGCTATCTATATTTCATCGAGACAAACGGACTCCAGTGGTTGGTCGATCATCCTGAGTACTTTGGCTGAGTTCAGGCGTGACGAGCGCTCATCCACAAGACTAAAAGACTCATCCAGCATTACGAGCCCCGCAACAGGTTCGACACATGTCAGCTAAGGCAAGAGCAGCGGGCCGCTTGTACAGCGTTATACGTCAGTCAAAACGTATTTGTCCTAGTTAGATGATGTTGAACAGGTTCCCTGAAGTGATAAGGTAATGCCGAAAGAGTTCACTTATCGCGGACACACCATGAACGATCTTCAACAGATGTCCATGGACGAATTCATCAAACTGCTTCCAGCCCGTCAGAGACGATCGCTCACGAAGGGTCTAACGGACGAGCAGAGAATACTCCTTGAGCAAATCCGGAAATCAGGCAAAGAAGCGGCGAAACCCGTTAAGACGCAATGCAGGGACATGATCGTTATTCCCGAGATGATAGGAAAGACTCTCTCCGTGCACAGCGGCAAAGAGTTTAGCTCACTCACCATCAGGGCGGAAATGATAGGCCACTACCTAGGGGAGTTCGTCATTACGAACAAGAAGGTTGTTCACGGAACACCGGGCATCGGAGCATCTAGGAGCTCCATGTACGTTCCTCTCAAGTAGCAGGCCGCTTCGAGAGGTCGACAGAGTCCCCTTTTTGTGGCGTCATGCCTTTTTTCTTACTAACAGATAGCAAAGTGCGGCTATGACCAACGGAGCAAGCACGATCGTCGGGAAGCTCTCACCCAGAGACGGTGAAGGAGGCTGAGTTGCCTGATAGCGGACGCCTGTTTCCGCTACCGATTGTCCCTTCAACATGGCAGGGACCGGAGGGCTCTGTACGAGACTTGCGCCCTGCACAGCAACGAACGCCAACACTAGAGCAAGAGCTGCTAACCCAATGACGTTCCTCAAGCTCCCGCCTCCAGGCCTCCTAATCACCTTCTTGAGATAAGTCTAGAGTTTGAAACAATCCGTGCGCTCCGGCATCATCATATCATCTTGTCCTTCCAGATCCTAACTGCTTCATAGACGCAGACCAGTGCCGCGCTCGACCCTAGAATCAGAGCCATCGGGCTAACCTCCGAGCCAACTAGCAGCGACTGAACGAGGTACATCACAACAGTCGCCACAAAGAAGACTGCGTAGAACACGTACCTGGGCAGAATTACCCTGCCGATCCGGAGAAACATCCGAAACTGGCTAGGCTTGATCTCTTCAGCAGGCGCATAATGCCCGTACTCATCTTTTCTCACCACACCGAGCTCACGGAGCTTCTCGAGGTGATAGAGTGCTGTGCTTGGGCTGGAGAACCGAATGAGACGTTGTACCTCCCTAACGCCCACCGGCTTTGATGACCTGAAAACCTCCCAGTATACGCGAAGCGTAGTTCCCTTCAACTCTGCTTCGATCGTTTGTCGATCTGCTCCGGAAGCCATGTCGGCTCTCACCTCGGCTGATGCCTTCGGTGAGGGAGCGCAGACGTAATAATCATTGCCCAGCGAGACCTATTCTCGCACGATTGATTCGCAAAATCACAGGAAAGGCATTGGTTTTTATGGTGCTCTGTCCATGCGTTCGGAGATGCTGGCGGAAGTAGCATGCCAAACTGGGCGTATTCAGTGAAGGAGATAGACCCGGAACGGTCTGTAAGGTGCTCAGGACGCGAGCTACGCATCTCGCCCAAAGCCGCGACAGAGATCTGCCGCGCCATTAGAGGCATGCGGCTGGATGATGCGAAGCGGCTTCTCGAAGATGTCGTCTCCAAGAAACGGCCGATCGCGTATCGACGCTACAAGACGGAAGTACCTCACAAGAGCCAAGAACGGTGGCATGCAGGCCGATATCCAGCCAAAGCTGCCACCAAGATCCTCGGACTTTTGCAGGAACTGCAGTCGAACGCCGAATACAAAGGCCTAGACGTTGACAGACTCAGAATAGTCCACGCAGCAAGTCAACGAGGAATGAAGACGAGGAACTTTATCCCGCGTGCTTTTGGCAGATCAAGTCCGTCTTACAATACTCTGACGCATATTGAACTCATCGGATACGAGGCACAAGCGTGATGTCAGTCCACAAGTACTTTGTACGTGACAATATGAAGAAGGCAGAGATCGATTCCTACCTAGCTGGGGAGCTTAAGAGGGCCGGCTATAGCAAAGTCGAAATGACGAAGACCCCGCTCGGAACAAGAGTGGTCATCTATGCAGCGAAGCCGGGCATGGTAATAGGAAGACGTGGCCAAAGTATTCGCGATCTGACCCAAGTATTTGAACAAACATTCGGAATGGAGAACCCGCAGGTTTCGGTCGCGGCGATTGAAGCGCCAGACTTGGACCCCATGGTCGTTGCGTCACAAATCGCCTCTGCGCTGCAACGAGGTATCCACTTCAGGAGAACCGCTTACTGGGCTATTCAACGAGTCATGGGAGCAGGCGCGCTCGGAGTCGACGTCGCAATCCGCGGAAAGCTGACCACGGAACGTGCTCGGTATGAGAGGTTCAAGGATGGTTACCTCCCAAGCGTGGGCGAACCTGTACGCAAGCAAGTCAAATCCGCGGTCGTGGATGTTCAGTTGAAACAGGGTCTGTTCGGTATCAATGTGCGAATCCTACCGCCTGGAGCAAGCTTTCCTGACAAGCCCGAAATCAGAACCCGAGATGAGCTCGCAGCCCAACAGCCCAAGGCAACCGAGGCGGAGGCCAAAGAAGAAAGTGAGGAGATAGAGGAAAATGCCGATACTGCGGAAGCGTGAGATATCCCAACTTCTACCGGAGGAGAGGAAGAAGAAGCTCACGGAGCTAAGGACCGAGCTTGCCAAGATCCGGACTACTGTTGAGTCCGGGGGTCGAATGGAGAACCCAGCACGGATTAGACAATTGCGCAAGACAATTGCAAGGCTTCTGACCGTTGAGGCTAAGGCGACGAAGTCGCCCGTGAAGGAGTAATGCCGAGAAAACCTGCGAATATTCTGAGACATGAGTTGATCGGATTGAAGGCAATTGTTGCGCGAAGCTCAAACCCACTCTTGGTGGGCACCAGTGGACAAATTGTCGATGAGACACGGAACACGGTCAGACTCAGTACTAGGAAAGGAGTGAAGGTCATCCCGAAGGGAGTTGCAGTGTTCAGGTTCGATCTGTCTGATGGTTCTGCCGTGGAAGTTGAAGGAGCGAGGTTGGTTGGTAGACCTGAGAACCGAATGAAGGCTAAGGGGAGAAGATGGTAATGCGAGAAGTAGGAATTGGAGTGAAACCGCCTCAGAGGGCATGTGAGGATCCAAACTGCCCGTTTCATGGAGCCCTTTCCGTGAGGGGAAAGATCCTAGAGGGGACGGTCGTGAGCACGAAGATGAGTGGCACGGTCACTGTCGAGAGAGGACATCTACACTATGCGAAGAAGTACATGCGGTATGAACGTCGTCGCAGTAGGATTCTTGCGCATAACCCACCATGTTTGGAATTGAAGGATGGGGACCGCGTGAGAATAATCGAATGCCGCCCAGTCAGCAAGGAGGTTTCGTTTGTTGCTGTCGAGAAGATACTTTCCCGTGCTTGAACCTCCTAGCATCACAACATTAAAGAAGAATAGCTCGCTCTTTGCCAAAACCCTGAAGTGACACAAGATGCCAGCGCCGAGAACAAGAGCTGTCAGCGCAAAGGGAATGGTAGAGTACAGGCCGCACGTCGCACGTGGTCTGCCTATGGGCAGCAGAATCTTCTGCGCGGACAATACCGGCGCTAAACAGCTGAAGATCATTAACGTGAAGGGATATCACGGGCGACTCAGACGAGTTCCGGCGGCGTGCGTCGGTGACATGATAATGGTTTCAGTGTCAAAGGGCACACCAGAGCTTAGGCGCCAGATGTTCCCAGCAGTAGTTGTACGTCAAAGAAGACCATTCAACAGACCCAATGGTGTCAGGATCCAGTTTGAAGATAACGCTGCAGTCATCATGACGCCAGAAGGCGAACTCAAGGGAACGGAAATCAGAGGTCCTGTCTCATATGAGGCAGCTGAAAGATGGCCGAGGGTTGCAAACATCGCAAGCATAGTTGTGTGACGACAAATGCCAACAAGCTACTCGACCAGACCAGGCAAGCAAAGGAAAACACGCTATTCCGCGCATAGCCAGAAGAAGCACAAATTCCTTGGTGCACCTCTGTCCACGGAACTCAAAACAACATACGGTAGAAGATCAATTCCCGTCAGGACCGGCGACACTGTCCGCATTGTTCGCGGCGACTTTTCCGGAGTAGAAGGCAAAGTCTCCGACATCGATACCGCCAGACAGAGACTGTTCGTGGAAGGAGTGACACGAGAGAAAGTCTCCGGTACGTCGGAGAAGGTTTCCGTTCACTGCACAAAAGTCATGATAACAAGACTGAATCTGGATGACAAATGGCGAGCAGATTCGCTCAGAGAATCGAAGGCCACTGTCGAGAAGACCGAGGTTGAGTAGGAATGGGAAAGAAAGGCGGAAAGAGGCACCTTAAACGGGAGAAATCTCCACGGTTCTGGCGGATTCATCCCAAAGAGTCACAATGGGCAGTCAGACCCATTCCTGGCCCTCACTCACAGAGCGCATGTATACCGCTTTCAAGCTTGCTGAGAGACGTGCTCGGCTACGCAAAGAACACGAGAGAAAGCAAGATCATTCTGTCACAGAACCGCGTTAGTGTGGATGGCAAAGTCCGCCGAGACCACAAGTTCCCGGCAGGTTTGATGGATGTTGTCGAGCTCCCCGATGCCAACATGAGCTACCGTGTTCTTCCTGCAGCGGGCAAAGGATTGACAGTAGTGCAAATACCAAAAGACGAAGCCAAATCCAAACTGTGCAGGATTGAAGACAAGACCACACTTAGGAAGGGCCGAGTTCAACTCAACCTGCATGATGGCAGATGTATCATCGTGCCAACGCAAGATCAAGGAAGCCCCAAGGAGGACGCGTACAAGACGCGGGACACCGTAAGGATCAGCATCCCCGCTCAGAAGATACTCAGTCACCTGAGATTTGCAGAAGGCGCCTATGCTATAGTCACATCAGGGAGAAACCTCGGCAGGCACGGGAAGATCATGAAGCTCGAACCAAGCACCGTTGCGAGAACGGCAACGGCTCTGATCGAGGACCCCTCAGGGAACAGATTCGAGACTATCGCAGACTATCTCTTCGTCGTAGGCGAGGAGAAACCGACAATCAAGATCGAAGGCGGACCATAAAGATGCAAGCAGTCGAGGAAACGGCAGCCAAGGAGCATCCGATGCGACATGTTAGGCTTGAGAAAGTGACAGTCCACATAGGCGTGGGCAAATCAGGAGAAGAGCTCGAAAAAGCAAGGACTATCCTTGGCGAACTCACGGGACAGAAGCCTTCCTCGCAGCGAGCAAAACGAACGGTGAAGGACTTTGGAATAAGAGAAGGCGAACCTATCGCCTGCAAAGTCACACTACGCAGGGAAAAGGCCGCCCAATTCATGAAGAGAGCCCTCGAAGCAGTTGACAATCGCCTCAAGGAATCCAGCTTCGATCAACACGGGAACTTTGCGTTTGGTGTCAAAGAACACATCGAAATGCCAGGCACGAAGTATATCCCTGAGCTTGGGATAATTGGGTTTGACGTCATTGCAACCATGGAAAGACCCGGTTTTCGTGTCAAAAGGAGAAGAATCAGACAGAGCAAAGTGGGTAAGACTCATTTGGTCACCAAAGAAGAAGCGATCCGCTTCGTCCGGAGCAATTTCGGGACAGAGATAGTCGGAGGACAGCAATAATGGCCAAGAAGAAGGTGCCAAGGAAGAAAAAGTTCGGCAAGGGAAGCCGTGCATGCAGGCGTTGCGGCCAGTATGATGCCATCATAAGAAAGTACGGACTGAACTTGTGCAGACAATGCTTCAGAGAACTAGCCCCGACTTTAGGCTTCAGAAAATACATGTAGATGACAGAGGATGGCGCCCACAGAACTTGTAGAGCGAATCGTCGAGATCCCACAGGGCGTGTCCGTTGAGATCTCCGATCGAAAGATCAAGGCATCAGGCCCGAAAGGCACGCTGGAGGAGGATCTTTCGCACATTCCGTGCACAATGGAGGTTGAGCAGGGGCACGTCCGCGTAAGGTCATCGTGGCCACGAAAAGAAGACATAGCAATGGCCGGAACAGCCGCAGCCCAGATAAGGAACATGGTCAAGGGCGTCAACGTAGGATTCACCTTCAAGATGAAGGTAGTCCACGCTCACTTCCCCGTCACGTTGAAAGTGATCGAGAAGGAACGAAAGCTGCTCATAGAGAACTTCACAGGCGAGAAAACGGCGCGCGTAGTCCGGATTGTCGGAGACTGCAAGGTCAAGGCAGCCGGAGATGAGATAGTCATTCAAGGCATCAGTCTGCAGGATGTCAGCCAGACAGCAGCCAATATCGAGCAATCCACGAAGATCAAGGACAAAGACCAACGAGTCTTCCTTGACGGGATATACGTCTTTGAACGAAAGGAAGGCATGTAAGTTGGTTAAGAAGAAACGCAGTGCGCCTCGATTCATTCGACAGGAAAGCTGGCGTCTCGTCAGAGTCAAGGAACGATGGAGGCGCCCTCGTGGCAAAAACAGCAAGATGAGGCTGGGCAAGAGGGGTTGGCCCAAGATCGTGAAGATTGGCTACAAGAAGAGCCGAAAAGGGCGAGGTCTTCACCCGTCTGGACTCGAAGAAATCATTGTGAGACGTCCAGCCGACCTTGAAAAGATCAATGCAAAGACCCAGATTGTCAAGATAGGCCACACAGTCGGCGAAAGAAACAGAAACGCCATAATGGAGCGCGCACAAGCGCTAGAGCTGAGAGTGGCGAACCCTGGATTGAAGAAACCTGAAGCTGCTCCGACTGAAGAACTGATCGTCAAAGAGCCCGAACAGACGAAAACGGAAGAAGCCGCATCAACTGGAGAGAAATCGGAATGAGCGGTAGATCACAGAGGCGCATTGCCGCCAACGTCCTCAAAATCGGCAAGAACAGGGTATGGCTGGACCCAGAAGACATGGACGCAATCAGCTCAGCCATCTCACGCACTGAAATCCGCAAACTCATACACGAAGGAGCTATCCGCAAACTCCCAGAGCAAGGCCACAGCAGGGGTAGAGCACGTGCAGTCAAGTCCAAGAAAAGGGCCGGGAGACGAAGCGGTCCCGGTTCAAGGAAAGGAGCGACTCTTCCGCGAAAAACGGCATGGATACTGCGCATCCGCGCAGTCCGCGACCGACTGCGGGAATTGAGAGACAAACACACGATACAGACCCAGACCTACAGGAAGCTGTTCCTCATGTCCAAAGGAGGATCATTCAGAAGCACCGCCCACTTAGACGAGTACATCGAAGCACACAAGCTAGCCAGGAAGCGATAGAAACATGTCATACGCATCCACGCAACAACGGGAAGTGGGCTGGGTCCCGAAAACCAAGCTTGGCAAGATGGTACAATCTGGCCAGGCTCTCTCACTCGACGACGTCTTCACCCAAGGGCTCCGCGTCATGGAACCTGAGATTGTTGATGTGCTGCTCCCTGGCTTGAAACAAGAAGTGCTTGGAATCGGCTTCGTCCAGAAGCAAACAGACGCTGGAGAGAAATCACGATTCAGGGCGGTCGTGGCAGTTGGAGACAACAACGGCTACCTCGGAGTGGGCGACGGAAAGGCCAAGCAGGTGAGGATAGCAATCGACAAAGCTACCCTTCAAGCCAAACTCAAAGTAATCCCTGTTAGGCGAGGATGCGGTAGCTGGGAGTGCGGCTGTGGTCGATCGCACTCTCTTCCGTTTCGAGTCACAGGGAAATGTGGCAGCGTAAGGGTGGACATACTGCCCGGTCCAAGAGGGCTGGGCTTGGTTGGCGGAGAGATCGTCAAGACAGTGCTTACACTTGCAGGCGTGAGGGACTGCTGGACGCGGACCTACGGGTCCACAAGCACGCTCGCTTCGACTGCGTTCGCAGTATATGATGCTCTGCGGAATACGTACAGCACTGTGACGCAGGCTGACTGGGTTCGGTAGGCGGACTCATCATAGAACTCTTAACTTACGGCCAATCTTCTCGAACGCAGCGAGTGCCACGTCGAGATCTGCCCTCGTGTGGCCTGCATTCATCATGGTGCGGATCCGAGCTTTGTCACGTGCAACCATCGGAAAAACGATCGGAAGCGCAAAGACCCCCTCATCGTATAGCATAGTACTCATGCTTTGGGCCACGGAGCTTTCCCCGACGATCACCGGCGTGATCGGGGTCTCACTGTTTCCTATATCGAAGCCCATCCTCTTGAGCTCCTTCTTGAAGTAGCGAGTGTTCTTCCAGAGGTTCTCGAGATGCTCGGGTTCTTTCTCCACGACTTCCAGAGCTGCGGTGCATGCTGCTGTCACCGGTGGAGGGTGTGAGGCGCTAAGGAGCCAAGTACGTGACTTGTTGAACGCAAACCTTCTGAGGTCCTCGCTGCCTGAGACGTATCCTCCAACCACTCCAAATGCTTTGGAGAAAGTGCCCATCTCAACATCGATCTTCCCCTCGATCTGGAAATGGGACGCGATTCCTCTGCCTTTTTCTCCTAGAACCCCATCTCCATGCGCGTCGTCCGCATATGTGATCGCACCAGCATCAGAGGCCAATTTGGCGATCTTGTCAAAGGGTGCGATGTCGCCATCCATGCTGAAGACTCCATCTGAGACCACAAGCATCCTTCTGTACTTGCCTCGCGTTTCTTTCAAGACTCTTTCCAGGTCGTCCATATTGCAGTGCTTGTAGACAGTTTTCTCTGCTCTGCTGAGACGAACACCATCGATAATGCTCCCGTGATTCAATTCATCGCTGATTATGAGGTCGCCTTCACCCGTGAGCTGGGGGATCAGGCCCGCGTTTGCGGCAAATCCCGTCGAATATACGAGCGAGGCTTCCGCGTGCTTGAACGAGGCAAGTCTCTTCTCAAGCTGAAGATGAAGGTCCATGTTGCCTGCTATGGGTCTCACAGAGCCAGAACCCACCCCGTGCGTATCGATCGCCTTCTTCGCGGCCTCCTTCAGTTTGGGGTGATTCGTCAGATTCAGATAGTTGTTGGAACAGAACATGAGCACCTTTTTGCCGTCGACCACGCAGTGAGGTGCGCTGTTTCCTTGTAATGTGTGAAGCTTCCAATCCAGGCTCGATTTCTCAAGAGCCAGGTACTCTTCACGGAGAAAAGCGAGTTTCCCACTAGACATTCTAAAGACAACCCACACGGAATTCTATCGCAGAACAGCATGAAGCACGGCCAAGGGCGATAATAGTTTTTCGACCAAGTTGATTCGAGGGAGGAAAGCAAGTGAGTGGGAAAGCATAAGAAGACACTCGGGCCGTCGAAAGATAGATGCTGGTTCTCAACGGGGGTCAAGTCGAGTGAAAAGGATACTCGTGACAGGAGCGGTTGGCCAGATTGGCACCGACCTCGTGCAAGCACTCCGAAAGAAGTACGGAAGAGACTACGTGATAGCGGCGGGCCATAAGACCAAACCCACAAGAGAGTTCATGGACTCGGGCCCGTTTGAATACCTCGACATCGCAGATCGAGAACGATTGGAAAGAACGATCGTGAATAATCGTATCGACACAATCTACCACATGGCCTCGATTCTCTCCGCCATCGGCGAGATGAAACCCCAGCTGTGCTACGAGGTAAACATGGGCGGATTGTATAATGTGCTGGAGGTGGCACGAATGCACAATCTGGAACGCGTTATCACGGCGAGCTCGATCGCGGTCTTCGGGGCAGGAGTTCCACGTGACAATACGCCCAACGACACGATATTGTTGCCGACAACAATGTACGGCATCACAAAGGTGTCTGGAGAACTACTAGGCGCCTACTACTTCCGCAAGTTCGGCGTTGATTTCCGTGCCGTGCGTCTCCCAGGCATAATCAGCAGCGAGACCCTGCCCGGAGGCGGCACGACTGACTACTCTGTTGAGATGTACTACGGCGCCGTTCAAGGCGTACACTACACATGCTTCGTCCGAGAAGACACAGTTCTTCCGATGATGTACATGCCGGACGCGATCAAGTCACTGACGGACTTGGCGGACGCAGACGGATCGCGGCTTAAGCATCGTGTCTTCAATGTCAATTCAATGAGCTTCTCAGCCGGTGAACTCGCGGACTCGATAAGAAGCGTTGCTCCGGCGTTTACATGCGATTACAAACCTGACTATCGACAGGCGATCGCAGATTCTTGGCCCAGGTCCCTCGATGACTCTGCAGCAAGAGAAGAGTGGAATTGGGAACCGACTTTCGATCTTTCTCGAATGACTAGGGACATGATTGAGAAACTGCGACCAAAGCTCGCCAAGTAGATCCCGCTCGGCCGGAGCCCGCCAGTTCACAAAACCTTTATCTGAACAGCATCGGTGTCAGTGCGTCGAATTAGAAGACTAGACGTTCGCAGATCGTGCTGTGGGAGGATCGACAGATGGCAACTCGCAAGAGAAAGGTCAGGAAACTGAGAGGAAGCAGGACACATGGCTGGGGAACCTCTGGACAGCACAGAGAGAGCGGAATGCTCGGCGGACACGGTAACGCAGGGTTGTTCAGACACAAGAAGAGCGCTGTCATCCGATACAATATCCAAATGAAGAGGAAGAGACTGCAGCCCAGAATGGAAGACAAGCGGAGATCGGTGACGAGTGTTGGTCAGCTCGAAGACCTGCTGGTACGCAAAGACTGTGCGCATGCAGTTTCTGATCACGAGGGCAAGAAGCTCTTGGACTTGCAGGTTCTGGGGTTCACCAAGCTTTTGGGATCCGGAAAGATACAGGTTCCGGTTCTTGTGAGAATTGGTAGCTTCTCAAAATCCGCGGCGGCCAAGCTTGAAGCAGCCGGAGGACGAATCGAGAAGACCTCGACATAGGAGCACGGCTTCATGGTACGATTCATAGAACTATTCAAACCGCTTGCACGTTTCTTCCCCAACATTTCCGCGCCGGATCGTAAAGTCAACTTCAATGAGAAAGTATTCTGGACCGCGATGGCACTGATAATCTACTTCGTCATGTCGCACACCCCATTGTATGGGACCCAGGGGATGTCACAGCAGGACCCTCTGGGAGCACTCAGAGTAATCTTTGCCTCCAACCGTGGCACACTAATGGAGCTAGGCATCGGTCCAATCGTCACTGCAGGCCTCATACTGCAAGTCCTAGCCGGCTCACGAATGGTCAACATTGACATGACAAACCCCGAAGATCGGTCCATGTTCACCAGCGCGAGCAAGATCTTATCGGTCGTGATGGTGGTCTTTGAGGCATCAGCCTACCTTCTGGGGGGCACTTACGGGAACATCACGCTGCAGACCCAGATCATCATACTTGTTCAGCTAGTTGTAGCCGGCACCATCATCATGTTGCTTGACGAGCTGCTTCAGAAGGGGTGGGGTCTCGGAAGCGGCATAAGTCTCTTCATCGCTGCTGGGGTCGCTCAATCAATCTGGTGGGACGCAATATCTCCGATGGGGCCAATGGCCGATGGGAAATTATACGGTGCCGTAATAGCCCTCGTGCAAGGAATAACGAGAGGCGACGCGTTACTCAATATCTTCTATCGATCGCAAGGTCTTCCGGACATGGTCGCATTCTTCACGACCCTCGTAGTCTTTGCCATCATGATCTACTTCAACGGCATGAGAGTAGAAGTGCCTGTCTCGTATGCGAAGTACCGAGGATTCAAGGGGAAATTCCCGCTCAAGCTGCTCTACGTGTCGAACATTCCGGTGATATTCGCAGCTGCGCTCTTTGGGAACATCTACTTCATTTCGCAGATAATCTGGTCGCGATACAATCAAGGGAACGCGAACTTCTGGCTTAACCTCATAGGACAGTTCACAACTTCAAGCCAACAGTATACACCAACCGGAGGGCTGGTCTATTATGTGGTGCCTCCTCACAACCTAGCCGGAGTCTTAGCCGACCCCATTAGAGCAGGCGTCTACGCTGTCCTTCTCGTGGTCTTCTGCATCTTCTTCGCTGTCACATGGGTTGAAGTGGGCGGAATGGATGCAAACACTGTTGCGAAGCAGCTGCTGGACTCTGGCATGCAGATTGAAGGGTTCAGGCGATCACAGGCACCCATCCGTCAGCTTCTTCAAAGATACATCCCGGTGGTTACCATAATTGGAGCCATAATCATCGGCGTTATTGCCGCATCAGCAGATTTCCTCGGAGCCTTCGGCTCCGGAACTGGAATACTACTGACCGTCGGCATCATCGAGCAGTACTACCAGATCCTCGTTCAAGAGAGAATTACGGAGCTCTATCCTGGAGCAAGAGCCTTGCTAGGGGAATAGATATTGGAACCCATTGACACGATCTGGAACATACTGATGGCGGCCCTCCTACCCTATCATTCGATTCCCAAGTCCACGCTGCTCACACTCACGATCGCAGGATGTCTTGCCTTGATAACCACCGCTTCGAACAGGTTTCTAGTCGACGTGAAGCGTGCTGCAGCCGTCACGAAGCAGGTCAATGCCTGGAGGAAGGAATTCGACAAGGCTCGCAAGAGCAACGATAAGAAACTCGTAGCGCAGCTCACAAAGAAGCAGCAGGCAATGATGAAGCTCCAGAGTGAAGTAGCATTCGATCGAATGAAGGTAAGTTTCATCTTCCTCGCGCCCTTCTGGGCGGTATGGCTCGTGCTAAGCGGTTCTTTTGGCCAGACAGTCGTCGCACATTCACCGATCCAGATTCCATTTGCCGGCGCCAATCTGTCGTTCTTCTACTGGTATTTGATATGCTCATTTACGATCAGTCTTCCACTATCGAGAGCATTCGGGATCAATCCGGAGGATGTCTAGTTTGCCAGTTCGGTCGAAGAGATCAAGATCCACTAAACGAACCTCTTTCCGACTTCCAGGAGGAAGGAGGTCTATTGCATACCGCAGACGACGTGAAGGAATGGCGCGGTGCAGGATATGCGGTGAGGTCCTTCATGGAACCGCTTTCACAAAGATTCACCGTGTTCCGGGAAGCGGCAGGGCTCCCTCGCGTCCGTTTGGTGGAAGTATCTGTGCCTCATGCTTGAAGAGCCTGCTTAGGCAAAGAGCTCGGGGCTCCGCATAGATGGGCCTAGTCGTCACAATTGGAGGCCCCCACGGAACAGGAAAATCCACCTACGCTAAGATGATTGCGCGGCAATTCAAGCTCAGATACGTCTCGGCAGGTCAATTATTCAGAGACCTTGCAAAGGAGAAAGGCGTCAGCCTAGAAGAACTAAGCAAGCAGGCGGCCAGCTCTCCTGAGATTGACCGCATGATCGACGAACGAAGCGCGACAGAAGCCAAGAAGGGAGACGCCGTTATCGAGGGCCAACTTGCCGCTTGGATGGCTAAAGACCTAGCGCAAGTTCGCATCTACCTAAAAGCACCAGACGAAGAGAGAGTAGCAAGAATCGCGAACAGGGATCACCTGAACTATGAGGCGGCCCGCCGACAGACCCTAGAACGTGAACGGATACAACGCGAAAGGTACCAACGATACTACGGGATCAACATAGACGACCTTGCCTTGTACAATATCGTGATCGACACCGGAAGCCGCTCCGTAGAGAGCACGTGCGCAGAGCTCATGTCCAGAATCCACGAGATACTCCACCAACACGACCCCGCATGAAAGCGAAGTGATCTTGTGGCCGCTACCCGTTGTGGTAAGCTTAGAGTTCAAGACGTTTTTATATCTCTCGTTATACTATTAGCCTAGGTTTAGGGCCTTGGCAAAGGTGCGCAAGAAGGGTGAAGATGGGCTCTTAGAGACTTGGCTAGCTCAGCTTTGGAAGGATAGTCCACAGACCGCGAGGGGTTATGGTGCTGGACTTTCCAGACTTCTCGGTTTGATGAAGATAGATTCTAAGACCTTGCTTAGACGCGCACAACGTGACCCCAAGAAGACTTGGATCGCGATGAAAGAAGCTGCCAAGGGCTTTCCGAAGAGGTCAGTTTCAATAACGGCGCTCTATGCAGGTCGAAAGTTCCTGTTAGACCACGACGAATACATGATGCTGCCAGCAGCCAAGTTGAAGATTCAGAAAGTCAAGCCGCCGGTCTACCTCAAATGGGATGATGCAAACACGATTGCCGACGCTGCCGCCTCACCCTACAACATGATCTTTAGAATCATGCTTCAGACGGGCTGGGGAATAGGTGAATTCCTCAAGTTCAACACCCCTGAGACTTGGGCACGCGTAAAAGCGAAACTCGCGAATGAGCCGACAGCGGAATGTTTCCGATTCGATTTCTCAGGACGGAAGAAGAATGATCGACCGTTCTATTCGCTAGTGCCAATGAAGACACTCAGAGAATGCGTTGCACTCGAAGCTAAGAAGGGCCTAAATCTCCCGATGTCTGGCAGAGGTCGAAATGGAACACCGGGGACTCCGCTTGATCACGCGCACGTCTTCTCCGCGAGAACATACATTGAATCTGCATTTCGGACAGCACTAAAACGAGCCCCGGTAACAGACGTTCAGGGAACACCGGGCGCTCATGAATTACGCGACGTATTCTTCACGCGTGCCATTCAAGTCGGCTGTGCTGAAAGCGCTGCGAATTTCGTCATGGGTCACGTGATAGACCGGCTGGGCTACAATAAGGCAAGTAATGATGATCAGTGGGTTTGGGGCGAGATAAGCAAGATTCACGGCCCCGCAGCCGTCACTGAGGACGCTCTAACAAGTCGGGATGCCAAGATCGAACAGGTGGAGATCGAAAACAAGGATTTGAGGGCGAGGCTTGAACGACTCGAAGCGATCAGCGTTGAAAGGCTCGTCCTGGCAGCCGCAACCAAGAAACAGGCTACCCCACACAAACAGAAGCAGTCTACATAGAACGAGTAACACGGGGAGAAGTGTCGAACCAGAGACCGTGACATTAACCTGCTAGACGAGCAGGCGCTTGACATCTCTGAGCTCGAGAGCATGAAACCGTCCTCCGGCTCCCAGTGTCGGCACAGTGTTGCAGGTCGACGATTCAACGGCGGTCACGGTCAGCTCCGACAAATCAATCTTCCAGACCCTGACTATCTCTTCTGCAAAGTTACGTATTGGCTACACAACGACCAAGCAGTCTATCAGCTCATTTAGGTTTCAGTTTGATTAGCGTCGCTATGAATTGATCGGGTCTCTTGTCGCTACGTGAGGTTGCATCAGATGCGTTTTCTTGAGAAGCAGTATCGTCTGGCTGAGCCCTACCTTTCTCCAATCCGTGGGCCCTATAGCATTCCCATTCAGTGGTCGAAGTTACTTGAGCCCTCAGTCTTCAACGAGGAGTAGATGTGGAGCGAATCGCAGGCACTCCGGCGGCTTCAGCAAGTCGCAATCTTTTGTGACACCTGTCCACGCGCTTGCAGGGTATTTCTTGGGGGGGTGGTCGGTGGCTCGCAAAAGGCGACTCACGACCCTAGGCTCTCTCCCTTCCAAGCCCGCCATCCTGACGGAACCGGACTGAGATAATGGAAGACGTGGGTGAATAGATGACTGTGAGTCTAGTGAAAGAGATGGCTCATTCTGTTTCACTCAAGAGTGCGTGTCCTATTGGCAGCCGCCTTCCGTTTGGAAATGTAGAGTTTGTCTTTGTGTGCTCGGCGGATGACTTCGGCTTGGTTGTTTTGGACTGTCGAGTCTGGTCTTCTTGTCCTTGACTCATGTGCGTCTTAGATCCTCAAATGCGGCATCGGTGGCGAGTTCATACTTCTTCATTACTGCCTGGAACCGGGCATTCGATTCGAGCCAGGCCACGACCTCGTAGAGCAGTGCCTTAATGAACTCATAGCCGTCGTGGCTCCAGCCGCAATCATGTACTGGCTCTCTCGGATAGAACTTGGATTGCTTCATTTCGGCCACTATCCGGTCTAGGGCAGCCAGAAATTCTCCGAACGCATCCACATGATTGTCGAGTATTTTGGCACAATAGTCCCTGAACTCTTCGTCCAGCTGAGGTTCAAAACTGTCCAAGGAGGCCCAGACGTGCACGAGGGATGGCTTTCTGAAGTCTAAGAGCTTTGGCCTCTGGGTTTCCTTGCGCGGTCTTCCCAACTTCCGTTTAGGAGATTCGCTAGTTGTCCATTCCATTTGAGCAAGATGTCTTGTGATCTCTGTTACGACTTTGCAGTTAATGTCCAATTGTTCGGCGAGCTGTTTCGAGGTTGTCCCTCGGACGCCTGCATCCATTATTGCATTCACTATCTCCCAATTGTTGCGGTTTTGAAGAAACTCGGCAATCCCACGATCGCCTACGGCGAACCTAGTCTCGAAATACCTTTGCAATTCCTAGTGCTCCAGTAAGTCTGAGAAATAGTGGATTTGCTGAAGTTATAGTCGTTCCTACAGATCTGAGAATTCTCGGAAATCTGCTTCTTTGCGCATTTTGTACCGAAAACATGACTATTTTTCCCGTTACGTCTAGATGCAAGGTGATTGATACATGAAGAGAAGGAGAATTTGCCGAAGGAAAGATCGGGAACGGAGGGTGAAGCGAGATGAACCAACGACTCTCTCAGAAGAGAGCAGATCCAGTTGAAGAGTTGAGGCCTGAGGTAACACTGGCCAGACGGATAGTTGAGCTACTTGGGAATCCCTCTGCGATCTTGTTGCAGGTACTACGAGATGGTTCAGTTCGTGTGATTCGAGAAGACAACGTTACTGGAGGTAGCAAGGGTTGAGTGACAGGGATGAGAGAACCAGTGAAGGAAAAACACCTCAAGTTTCAGCAGGGAGTCTTTTCCAGTGTCAGGGCTGTAGGTCAGCGTTCCAATCTAACAAGACTTCAATGCCTGAAGCAAAGGAAAGGAAACGTGGAGGTAGTGGCAATGAGTGAGCGTAGGCTCCCATTGAGGACTCAAGGGTCAAGTATCGAAGGCATCTTTGAGGCAATCTACCATGATGGTCATCCGAGATTCCTAGTTTATGATGGTGCCGAGTTTGTTATCCGTGAATGGGTGACAATCGATGGCCAGAAGTATCGTGCCCCAACTAAGGACTCTTATCCGTATCGACCGTATGGGTACTATGAAGGACCTCTACCAGAAGACAAAGTAATTTTCGACATGATTCTAAAGGAGTTCGTCAACTACCTGGATAACGAACCGATAGACAAAGACATCTCTGCAGCGAGCGTCTTTGCAACCTACAACCAAGAGCAGCTTGAAACGATCCCATATCTAATTGCCATTGGAGATAATGAAGTAGGGAAAAGCACATTCACGTCTCTACTGGGTCACCTCTGCTACAGACCCCTCCTGGGAGTCAGCATCCCAGCAGCTGACATCTACGGGTTCCTGGGACAGGGAGAAAATGGAGGCTGCATCATAGAAGACGAAGCTCAAGGCATAGAGCAGAATCCTGACAAGCTCAAGATCTGGAAGTCAGGCTACAAGAAAGGTGCCGTAGTACCCAGAACCACCTTTAACAAGGATGGAATACGCATCATCAACTATTACAACGTTTTCGCGTTCAAAGCAGCTGCCAGTGAGAAGCTACCAAGAGACAAAGGACTGCTACAGCGTTTCGAAATCATACAAATGAGCCAGGGTTATCCTCCGATGGAGTGGGATGATGATCCAGAGGAAAGAGACAGACGACTTGATGAATTGAGAAACATACTCCTGAAGAAGAGAATGATCAACAAGCAAAGACAAGACAAGCTCCACGAGAAGGAGGTTCATTACGTAGAGCTGAGAGGAAGAGTCAAAGAACACTACAAGCCATTGCTACAAGTGACGTATGGCCTACCTGTCTATGATAGGTTACTCCAGCACATCAACAGCGTGAGACAACAACGCATCGATGAGCTGCAAGAGAGTTTCGATGGTCATCTGGTAAGGGCAGTCAAGGAGTCACTGGATCAGAACAAAGGCAACGAGCTTTCCTTCGAACAGATATGGGAAGAGCTTAAGGAAATTACAGGTGCATCGATCGACCCCAGGGACAACCGAAGCCTGCTAACTGACCACTTTGGAAGAGTGACGAAGTATAGGGTTGGACATAGGCTCCGTGAGATATTCGCTACCAGGAAGCATATCAGTAAGACGAATGACAGACGTTCCATCCAGATCTATCAATTTGACCTCACCAAGGTAGAGAGGATCGCTGAAAAGTATGGGTACACGTCTAGCAAGTCCAGCGAGTCTAGCAAGCAGCACACACTAGGGGAGTACCCACCTGAAGTTAAGAGTGAAGCTGGAGCAATGCCTGAAGGTACCAAGACGTCTCCTATTCAACCACTAGACACGATAGACTCGCTAGACAAGAAGAGTCCTATTCTTGAAGGAGGAGATGTCATGCTACCCGATTCCTCAAGAGGGAGTTCCACGCCTCCGATCACTGAACACTCCGAACCCCCCACTATACCTGCTACCAGGAGAAGAGGCCCACTAGTACTGCCCATTCTCCCCCCCACGCAACCTTCTGAACAACCTGCAAGAGACCCACCAAGGCAGTCCACAACTCCACCTAGTGTCAAGAGAAGAGAGAGACTGGTGGATAGACTCGTACCTATTGTGCCTCCTGGGTTCGTATCAGAAAAAGCTGTGGATAAGTGAAAATGGAGAGGAAGTCGGCTAGGATGAGCGGACCCTCAGCCTTACCTGCAAATACACCTACCGGAGAAAGCCCTTGGAGCTTGTGGGTGTTCTACCCACTTCACTTAGCTAGCTAAGTAGTAGCAGTCAAGCGAGAGAGATCTTTTCCTTAGGAAGAGACCAATGGAGCAGATCCTGGAAGCATCGATGGCATTCAGGGAGGCTCTCTTCAATGGTTTCATCCCTCCTGAGCAGCTTGCCATAAGTAAAACCTTGACTAAGCCAAGAGAGGAGTACAAGACGATCCCCCAGCATGTCCAGGCAGCTAACAAGGCTGATCTTCTGGGAAACCACTATGAGGGGACAAGATCCAGTTCCTTCATACCAAAGGTGGAGTAGAATCCCTCCATCCTGGGGTCAAAGACATAGATTACGAGTACTACTGGGCTAAGGTAGCTGCACCCATCATCACAAGGACCACAGGCTTAGCCTTCAAGAAGGGCTATCATACCCTGGATTCCTTCATTTAGGTTCAAACCACGCGCGTAGTTTAAGCACAACGGAATGCTCGATGTCGAGCATTCATACGGTATCCTATAGGGCAAAGTATTACTTCTATTCTGAAAGACAGGTTGCTCTTGCCAAGCCTATGGGCCAAGAAGGAGTCTCCCAGGCTGTAGCAAGGAACATAATCAAAGAGGCTGCTCGTTACCCTGGAGAAGCCATAGCAAAGACCATCAAGAGGGTAGTTGAGACTGCCCCTGAACTCAGGTTTACGCCTGAACATGCTGAGATAGTCAGGATGGGAGACCAAAGTCAGGTAAGTTTGACTGAGTTTGATCCAAGGATCAAACCAGGCCAAAGGATCGATCTTTACACTAGTTGTATTACAGGAACTGTCTACACGAAGCTACATTGGTTGCCCTAACGACTCAAAGAAGATCCCTGATGCCATTGAAGGCAAAGAGGCTGTCTGCCCCAAGTGTGGGCAAATAGTCAAACCGAAGTCATTGCAATGGGCCCTGTTCCTAGTAGGTGACACTACTGATGAGATCATAGCATCCTTTCCACCATCGATCATGAACAGGCCTACTGAAGGCATGATCATAGTAGCTCAAGGACTACTGGGTGAGAATGAGGAGTTCCTAGTCTATCGATGGACCTTACCTGCTGATGCTAAGGCAGGAACTACTCCTGAGACACCTTTGCAAAGCTTCTTCAAGCCTGCTACTACTCCTACTACTCCTGCTACTACCAGTTCCCCACCAGTTATCCCTTCAGCTACTCCTGTTACACCACTAGTTACCCCTCCAGCTACTAGTGTAACCCCTCCAGCTACTCCCACTACTCCCTTACCTACTACTCCTGTGACTAGTGGAACACCGACCACTACACCTTTGATGTGTGATCAATGCAGTGCAGGTCCCTTTGAGAGCCAGTTGGCACTAGTGGGTCACAAGGCTATTACTCATGTAAAGAAGCCAGTCAAGAGATTCAAGAAGCCTGGAATAGCTAGTTACACACCAGTCAAGGCTCCAACTACTACAGGAACACCTCCCGCTACTCCTGTGCAAGGACCAGTTACTACTCCAGGAACTCAAACCACTGGTCCAGGAACTCAAATCACTACTCCAGGAACTCAAACCACTGAAACAAGTACTCAGGGAACAGTGGGAACAGCAGTTCAGCCAAATACCACTGTGGCTCAGCCTCCCAGTACACCTGTAATTGAACCTGATTCTGGGGCTATGAAAGCAGCTGAGCAAGTGAGCTTACCAGTAGTTCCAGTAGTTCCAGTGGTTCCAGTAGTTGAACAAGCGACCCAAGCACAGCAACCAGTGGTTCCAGTAACACAACCAGTTACTACTCCAGCTACTACAGTTACTCAGGGAACTCAATCAGGAACAAAGGAGGAACTGAAGGCTGTTGATGGTGCTACTCTAGCTTCAGTCAAGTACACCAAGCTGTCAGGGCTGATAGCTAAGTCACTACAGGACTTCAAGCTCCAGTTTGAAGCCTCATTCCCAAAGGATGACATGGCCAAGGCGATAGAAGCAGCTCACTGCACCATAGTAGACAACAAGGTAGTGTTCACTGGAGGCTAAAGCATGACCTTCAAAGCAACCATCAAAGAGATCGACAATGGCTTCATTGTTGAGGTTACTCCCAAGCCTTTCGAGTACCACGAACTCTATCTTTCAACCTTGGATAGCTGCATTGGGCTAATCACTGCCAAGTATGCAGAATCACACCCCTCAGTCACTCTAGCTACTCCTCTAAAGGTTCCTGAGAAAGCTCCAAAGAAGCCTTCTCTGAAGGAGCCTTCTGAAGCAGCAATCAGGTACACCAAGCTATGTGGTATCATGCTCAAGAACTATACTGACTTCCCAACCCAGTTCTTAGCCAGCTTCCCAGGAGAGAATGCCCAGGAAGCTTTGGCAGCAGCCAACTGCAAGCTCGTTGATGGCCAAGTGGTCTTCGTAGGAGCCTGAAGGAATGAAACCCGAATCAAACCTTAGCAAACTCTGGCTAGGTCTCAGAGTACTAGTAAGGAGTACTATACTGAGTACTATCATAATACTACTCTTTACTATTAGGTTACTAATTCACAGCAGGTATGGTGATCACTACAGCTACACTATGGGGAACTAGCTTTGGAGAAGAAGTTCGTCACAATACCTGTCACTCCTAGGGCAAGGAACAAGCTCAGGACCATAGTCAAGCAGAAGAAGGCCCTGGGTGAAACTGCAACCTATATTGCGTCTTTTTGATGTGGTGGCTGTCGCGACGGATGTAGGTTAGTCGTGTCGATCGTGCAGGTTTCAGGTTTTTTGGGTTGTGCTGTCGTGTTTCTAGGCTCATTGGTTAATTAATTGGATTATTGGGGTTATGGGGAAATATATGACGGACTAGCGTGTCGAGCGGATCGGAGGGGCAAACGTGAAAGGTCAAGGGCATGAGTTTGGTAATGGGGCTGCCGGTTGGCCTCTCTTTCCGAGGTGGATTCTGTCTACTCAATTCTGGAGCGCGAGGTTGCGTGCCACTGGCCTGAACTAGGAAACCGTGCATATGGGGAGTTCCGCATCCCATTCGACACAGTTAGCTCAGCATATGTGATTCTCTTTCGCCAAGGGTTGGTGGCAGGGAAGAAGGTGCCTTCCAGAAGCATCACGAAAACCGCGATCTCGTTTGTCTATGCCAAGAAACATGCGCTAGATGTCGTTGAACGGATAATTGGCGAGAAGGCAGGGTTGATGGCTAAGCACTGCAATCTTTCTGATACGGTTGGCCGTCATGGCGAAACTCTCGTAGCAGAGGTTTGCACGAGGCTTGGATATTCTGAAGTAGAAATCAGAAAAGAGAAGCATGGCAGAGAAGATCTAGGCATTTCGAAGCGTGACATCGACGTATGGGCAAGGCATCCGACGCTTGGGTACTATCAGAATATTGAAGTCAAGAATAGGCGAGACACGGTGAAAGACAACGATCTGGCGACTATTCTAGAAACAACGAACTTTGCGAAGTCGCGCTGGATGTTGGACGTAAGACCTGCGCTAGTCGCGACATTCATCACAAGGAAAGGGTTTGATACGGCACAAGCTATCGAAATGCCAGTTGCATTCTCTGAGGGGGTTTATGTGCCCGAGAAACATCGTAATCTCTATGATGAGTTGAACTCTCGGCTTGCATTGAACGTCGTAATCACTGACAAACCAACACAGGTCCTGATGGAAAGGGTGGAGAGATACATAATGCGGTACGAGTACAAAGAAAGCAGGTGAGATACAAGACGTTCGATTCATCTTCAATGTGCGACCAGAACTGATACGTTGCGACTATGCGAACTTGCGTGGCATCGAAGCTAGACTATAGGCAGCAAGTGTTAAGCCCTCGGATACGGACAAGTCCGTGAGGTTCATTGAGATCTAGATTCCTGCTGGCCTCAACTGTCGTCTTGACTATTCTAGTGCTAACAAATCCAGCGCTGACGTGGGCCGCTGGCTCGTTTGTTACGGAGGCGAATCCTGCATCAGCAACAGCTCTCGTGCTGCCAACTCAGCACGACGAATCGGAAAGCAAACTAGGAAGTTGCATCCAGCAGACGCCGGTAATCCTAGGATGCGCAATTTTCCCGAGTGATTCAGTATTCGCAGATAGATCATCACCCTCACAGAACATGCTATCCCTTCCCAGCCCGACGCAGACTAACCCAAGTTTCGCAACCAGACCTCTCGTCCTTATGGTTAAAGACGTACCCTTACAGAACATGCAGGACATTGCATTCCTTAAGTTTGACATGACAAGCGTTTTGCCTCATGCGATCCTCGCCTCTCATGCTCGCCCATTGAACGCGTCTCTGTGGTTGTTCGCGGAATATGTGAGCGCATTCAACAACGCGAGCGTTCGGGCCTATCATGTTCCTAGTAACGGTTGGGGTGAAAACACGTTGACTTGGAATAATATGCCTGCAATCGACACGAGTCATTATGACGTGAACCTCGTTCATGGAACGAACCGATGGTACCAATGGAACGTGACCAGCGACGTTATCAGTGATATACAGAGCGACGGTGTAAGTTCATTCGCTCTGATGGCTGGTTTCACGTCGTGGATGAATGATGCATGGTTCTCGAGAGCGTACGAAGCGAACATGACCATTTCGCCGGAACTCAACCTGTATTTCGTGAACCGTGAACCAACACTGACGCTTTCGACCTCGCTACAAGTTTCCTTGTCGCAATCTCAGGTCAACCCAGGCCAGCAGGTCGTCGTTAGTGCCTCGGTCTCACCGGCTCCCACGGGTGGAACCCTAAGCTTATCTGTCAGCGAGAGTGGCGGGCAGTACTCAACTCAGTGGCGGGAGGTACTCAACTCAGCTCAGGCCTCGACTGGAACTGTCTCAGTAAGTTGGTCGCCACCAGGACCCGGAACGTACAACTTCAAAGCCACATTCTCAGGGTATACGGACACTGCAGCAAACAAGATCTATTCTCAATCGGAGAGCGTGCCCACAAGTATAACAGTGCAACTGATGCAAACCACTTTAACGTTGTCCGCGTCTCCAACCAGCACTGATATAGACGCCCTGACAGGAAGCACTGGAACGATAACGATTACCGGAACTCTGAGTCCTCAAGTTGCTGGAGCGAGCGTGCTCCTGAGCTATTCGACGCCCTCCGGTAACAGTTTTAAGCCCGTCGTCGTTGGTCCAGGCGGCATCTTCGGGGACTCGCTCACGCCGACAAAACCCGGAATTTACACCATTTCGGCTCAGTACCAAGGCGACCAGACTCATCAACCCACTACAAGTCAATCAGTAGTTGTCACAGTGGGGCAGAACTGGATGACCGCGATAGCTATCGGTGCAGTCGTGGCAGCGGCAATAATCATTGTTGCTGTGGTCTTCCTTCGACGCAGGCGAACAAGATGAACATCGCTTTCACCGATTAGACCTTCCCTTTTTCACTTCACAAATAGGGGTCAAGATACGCTGACAGCATTTCCGACACCCGTGAACTGTGAACATCCGCGACTCGTCAAGCTGGTCAAGTTCAAGGGCGAGCATGTCGTCTACTATCGTTGCGAAGATTGCGGCTCACACCTCACAGTTCCGGACCAATAAGGAGAACCCAATTTGCAGGGAGTTGCCTACACGCGCAACAAGACAAAGTAGCTGCCGGCACAGCGGAGGATGATCTCGAGGTCCAAAAAGCCCGAGAAAGGAAGCGTTCAAGCGAGGCTAGACTGTGGAGAAGGGGCCTGCTGAATCTCTACTTATCGCGTTTCTTACCGACGACGACTGCGGTGCCGATGCAGCCCACCAAGCCAAGAGCGGCGATCCAGGGCGCAAGGATGGCAAATGCGTTCACGGTCGTGACTACGCCGCCCACAGCCGGGGGGCATGTTGGGTCCGTCGTAAACGTACCCGAGCCGGTCGGAGTCATGTTGACGGTTCCGTGACATCGGTTGGTGAATGTGCCATCATTCACAAACGTACCGATGGCGACAGTGCCAAAGTTGGTGAAGGTGCCAAGATTGTCAAGGCCATTCGAGGTGATGGTGCCAAAGTTGGTGAAGGTGCCAGCATTGCTCAAGCTGGTTAAGGTTAGAGTGCAAGTACTTTCGCATGTGACGGTATCGCCCGGCCCCACAATGAGAGCAGTAATGGATTGAGTTGTGCTTATCGTGATCACGAAAGCCCCGGGTGGAATAACAGCAAGATCTCCGGGTCCTGGCACACAGTGGGGTCCTGGTGTACAGTCCCAGTTGCTAGGCGTCTCCCATTTCCCGTCAAGCGCTGCGCCATTCCAAGTAGGAGGAGGAGCAGCATGCGCTGTCGGAAACGAAACCACGGAACCTAGAATGAACAAAGCCACTAGTAACACAGCCAACGGGACGGTCCGCATCAGGAACACCACCAACGGTCTTGGCCTGACTGCATATAGCGTTATGCCCCGAAACGTAGTAGACCACGAAAACCGGCAGACTCCACGACGAGATTCGGGGGTTAGGTGAGTTGCGGTCTAAGGGTGACGCTTCTTAGCGACCACGACTACGGTTCCAATGCAACCAACTAGACCAATTACCGCGAGCCAAGGCGAAAGTATCCCAAAAGTGTTCACTGGTTGGACGCAGCCGCCAACCGCGCAGCATGAACCGGCAACATCAAATGTGCCCGAACCGAGCACTGTATTGAACTGACCTCCTATGTTCTCTCCTATAGTGACAGTGTAGTGACCGCAACTCGCGGACTCGCTGACCACGAAAGTGCAGCTCCGAGAAAACGACGCGCCAAAATCCTCACTGACGCAACTTGCCGTGTCTGTCGTGAGTCCATCTGGATTTGATGACAGGACGACCGGGATATTGCCGAGTGGTGACATGGCGGCGACGCTTATTCCACCACCAACGATGTCAGTAAGTGCGGAGAGAGTAAAAGTGACGGTCGCTCCCGGGCAGGCTGCCGCGGGTGTGAAACTGATAACCGCTCCATCAGGTTGGGCGAAGACCGGTAAACCGCCTGCCAACGCGACTACAACTATGAGCAATACTATCGAGATCCCCTTGCAACTAGCCAACCCCATCACCTAACGATCTCGCATATCGTCTAGGAATTATAATACGGTTTGCTTGATAGTCTCTCAGTGGCATCTGTTTCACCCGCGACCCTCACTCCCGCCTCGCCAATCCCCATCTCTCATTATAGTTCGCGGCAAGAACCGTCGCAAGCATGATCACAAGTAGCGGTAAATACATCGAGATCCACGGCCAGAAGTACTGCGTCACATGCAAACAAACCCGAGACCACACCTGCTTCTGGATGAGTTACGGAAAATCCGAGATCAACGACGCTTACCGGAAGGAGGAACGGTGGAACTGCGACAGATGCCACACGCAGAGGATAGTCACGAAAGAGATCCCGATCCCTACCGAGAAGGCGATGCTCGTCAAGCTACTCATGTCGTTAAGCGAGAAGTATGAACTAAAGGGCTCCACCATCACCGTTGGCTTACATGAAGTCAAGGCGACGTTCAGGTTCCCGGAAGAGGACTTGCCTAAGCTACGCGAGATCGCGAACAACTGGGCAGAACGCGGATACATCACCGCGAAACACCTCCTCATGCTCAAGAAAGCAGGAATGCGTGATGTGACTAGGATTCCACCACGCTTGGCACCGCCCAAAGGCGAAGCTAGGCGTGAAACGATGCGGAGGGTCTTCAGCGAATGACCGGCACAGAGCCTAGGATGCTAGGCGAACGGCCACGTCTACCTCGACCCCCCGGCCGATGCATCCATCCGAGGCTTC